>DASSUW010000001.1:0-13347 GCA_035706585.1 Solirubrobacteraceae bacterium
TGGGAGATCAGCGCGTTCGCCGCCCTCAGCGAGTGGTCGCCCCAGCACGCCAAGCTGCTCGAGGTCCTGCGCGGCGCCGGTTGGGAACGGCGCCGCCCCAGGACAGCAATCCAGGTCAAGCTCGAGCAGGCCGCCGAGATCGAGTCCGGCGACGCGCGCGAGCTGTGACGGCGCTCTAGCCGCCGTTGACCTGCGCCAGGACCTGCTCCTCGATCTCCTTCGCCTCGGGACTCGCCACGAGGTCGGTCACGTCGACCGGTTCCTTGAGCGTCCCGGCATCGGCGAGCGTGTCGGCGGCCGTCTGCCAGCCCTCCTGGTAGAGCGACCCGACCGGGGCCCCCTCCTCGGCCGGCTGGAGGAGCTCGGCCGTGTCCTCGACCAGGATCTTCGCGGCGTCCATCTGCTCGCACTCCTCGGGAACGGCCTTGCAGCCGATCTCGAGCGCCTGGTCGGGGTTGTCGATCGTGAAGTGCGACCCGCGCGCCCACGCCCGGGCGATGCCCTCGACGATCTTGCGCTTGTTCTCGTCCTGGAGCACGTCCTCGCGCGTCACGAAGCAGTCGCCCGGCGTGCCGTTGAACTTCTCCGGCGTGATGTCACGGAACTCGAGCCCCGCGGCCTCGAGCGGCGCGATGTCCGAGTAGCCCGACGCGTAGGCGTCGACGGTCCCGTCCTCGATCGCCGCCTGGCTCTGCGGGCCCGCGGCGCCGATCGGCAGCAGCTTGACGTCGTCGGTGATGCCGGCGCTCGCGAGCGAGGCGTTCACGAGCGGCTCCTCGCCGCCGCCCTTCTCCGTGAAGCCGAGCGTCTTGCCCGCGAGGTCGTCGACGCTCTGCACGTCGCTGTCGACCGGGGTCACGATCCGGAAGATGTTCTGTTCCTGATGGCACATCACGACGCGCAGCCGGTCGTCGGTGGCGAAGGCGATGATGTCGCTGTCGGCCGCTGCCCAGCCGTAGTCGGCGTTGCCGGCGATGATCTGCTGGGTCACGAACCCCGAGCCGTCGGTCCCCTGCGAGTTGACCTCGAGGCCCTCGTCCTCGAAGTAGCCCTGGTCCTTCGCCACCAGCAGCGACGACCAGATCACCGACTCGGGGAACGACAGCAGGAGGTCGACCTGCTGCGTCTTCTCGGCGCCGCCCTCCGCGCTGCCGCCGCCACCGCCACCGCCTGCACTGTCGTCGTCGCCGCAGGCAACGAGCGCCAGGACGGGCAGCGTGAGCACCATCGCGAGCTTGCGTCGCCATCTGTCGTCGATCTGCATGGTCCCTCTCCTCCTGTTAGAGCACCCGGTCGCCCACCATCAGGCCGTAGACGTCGCGCCGCCGGTCCTCACGCGGCCGGATCAGCTCGTGGCGGATCTGGGCACGCTGGACGTCGTCGAGGTCGACCTGCGCCAGCGCGAGCTCCGGCGCGGCGATCGGCAGCGGCCCCGTGAGCACCTCGCCCCGGGGTCCGGCGACGATCGACGAGCCGAGGAACTCGTACCGGTCGCTGCGGCCGACCTGCGACGCGCACGCGATGAACACCTGGTCCAGGTTGGCCTGCAGGATCGCGCCCTCCGCCTGGGGCGCGAGCCCGTCTTCGTTCCACTGCCGCTCGTCGAACCCGGCGAGCCACGCGGTCGGGACGCACACGAGCTCGGCGCCCTCGAGCGCGAGCACGCGCACGGTCTCGACGAAGCGCAGGTCGTAGCAGACGCACAGCGCGACGCGCCCGAACGGCAGCTCAACCACCGGCAGTCCGAGGTCACCGCGGGCGAACGCGTGCTTCTCCTCGCGGAACGGGTGGAGCTTGCGGTAGTGCAGCTCCACGCCGCCGGCGCCCACGATCACGGCGCTGTTGAACAGCGTGTCGCCGACGCGCTCGCAGAAGCCGCCCGCGATCCAGCCGCCGTGCTCGGCGGCGACGGCGCGCCATGCCGACACGGTCGGCCCGTCGACCGCCTCGCCCAGCTCCATCAGGCGGTCGCGATCGGCCGCGTAGCCGGGGACGATCATCTCCGGCAGCACGACGATGCGCGCGCCGCGGCCCAGCAGCTCGCGCGCGGCGGCCACGCTCCGGTCCCGGTTCGCGGCGGCCGCGTACGGCTCGCCGGTCATCTGCGCCAGGCCGATCGTGACGGGCCGCGGCACCGGGCCTCAGTCGCTCCAGAGCCCGGTCGCCCTCAGGAAGTCCATGTCGGCCGGGCACGGGCCTCCGACGCTGACGACGTCGGTGCCGCGGTCGCCGCGCACCTGGTGCTCGACGCCCGGCGGCACGTGGATCGCCTGGCCGGCCTCGAACTCCAGCTCGCGGCCGTTGGAGAGATCGGCGACCGTCCCGCGCCCGGACAGCACGAAGATCGTGTCCTCCGAGTAGTGGTGGGTGTGCGGGACGTTCTTCTCCCCCGCCCGCATCACGACGAAGTTCATGTTCGCCTCGTGCGCGCCGACGCCCGGCCAGACGACCAGCCGCGCGTCGCTCGCGATCTGCGGCATCAGCTTGTCGGGCTGGTCGCGGTGGAAGACGCGGATCGCCATCGTCAGCCCGCCTGCTCCTCGTAGAGCGCCGGGTCGGCCGGCGCCGGCCCGCCGACGACCTCCATGCCCTCGTCCCCGGCGACGAGCGCGTACGCGGTTCCCCGGTCGACGTGGATCATCGAGCCGGTGACGAGCGGCTCGGTCGTGCCGGCCCCGCGATCGCTCGCCTCGCCGGCGCCGTCGATCACGTAGTAGACGGCGTCGGTCGCATGGTCGAGGTCGACCGTGCGCGCGCCCGGACCGAGCGAGATGCGGTGCATCGAGCGCAGGCGGGCGCCCATGCCGGGCCAGATCACCGCGCGCGCCGTGCCCTCGCCGACGACGATGTCCAGCTGCGGGCCGTCCTCGCCGCCGACGACCGTGACCTCGCCGGGCGCGGCGCTCACTGCCCGCCTCCGGCGCGGATCTCGTACTCGTCGATGCTCGTGCGCGGCGGGGCGATGATCGCGATGATCCGGGCGCCGTCGGCCCCGGCGGTGATGCCGTGCTCCACGTCGGGCCCCACCACCGACCAGTCGCCGGCGCGCAGCGCGCGGCGCTCGCTCCGGACGGTCATCTCGACGGCGCCCTCGAGGATCAGCGTCGTCTGCTCCTGCGGGTGCCGGTGCAGCGGGAACGCGGCGCCCGGCGCGAACGTGTACCGGGTGACGGTGGCGCGCTCGGTCGTGAAGCTCTCGCGCCGCACGCCGGGGAACGGCTCGTCGGCCGGCAGCGCGTCGAAGCTGCCGGCCCGCTCGGCGGAGTCCGCGGCGGTCGTCATTCGTCGATGAACGCGACGACGCGGCACGGCGATGCCTCGCCGCCTTCGATCGGGATCGGGAACGCGCCGATCAGGCAGCGCTTGCCGAGCGCGTCCTCGATGTCACCGCCGACGTTCTCCACGTGCGTGATGCCGTTGCCGAACGGCACGCGGTGCATCACGAACAGGTCCTCCTCGGGGAACAGGTCGTTGACGTCGTGTCCGACCTGCGCCTCGAACGTGCGCAGCGCGTCGGGCCGCTTGAACCGGATCGACGTGTTCATCGGATGGTCGCCCGACGCGCAGTCGAAGCCGGTCCAGGCGAACTCCATCTCGACGACCCATTCGGCGAACTCGCGGTCGCCGCCGGGGTGGCGCAGGAAGTAGCGCTCCTCGTCCTCCTCGGCGGCACCGTTGAAGTAGCGGTGGTAGCCGGTGTGGTAGATGAGGATGTCGCCCTTGCGGACGTCGGCGCGCTCGGTGATGTGGCTCGGCTTGATCACCGACCAGTCGTCCATCTCGTCCGCGATGTCGACGATCACGCCCTCGCGGCAGAGCACGTCGAGCGGGACCGAGCCGACGTCCTTGCCGCCCGAGATGATGTGGAACTCGCCGTCGAAGTGCGTGCCCGAGTGCAGCGGCAGCTCGAGCATCTGGCTGACGATGCCGTGGGTCGCGTGGCGCTGGAAGTAGGACAGCTTGGGCGACGGGTAGCCGACCCAGCCCGGCGTGTGGATCGAGAACGTATGGGTGAGGTCGACGAGCTTCACGCCGCCTCCTGCCCGGCCGTGGTGCGCTGCACGCGCTCGCGTGCGAGCTTCACGGACTCCACGATGTTCTGGTAGCCGGTGCAGCGGCACAGGTTGCCGGCGAGCGCCTCGCGGATCTCGCGGTCCGACAGCTCGCGCTCTTCGAGCAGCAGCGGCTCGAGCGACATCAGGAACCCCGGCGTGCAGAACCCGCACTGGAGTCCGTGCTTCTCGTGGAACGCCTGCTGGAGCGGGTGCAGCTCGCCCTCCGGCAGCCCCTCGGTCATGCCCTCGACGGTGCGCAGCGAGCGTCCGTTCGCCTGCACGGCGAACATCAGGCACGACCGCACCGGCTCGCCCTCGAGCTGGATCGTGCAGGCGCCGCAGACGCCGTGCTCGCACCCGACGTGGGTGCCGGTCAGCCGCGCCTCGTGACGGATGAAGTCCGACAGCAGGAGCCGCGGCTCCACATCCGCGGCGTAGGGGGTGCCGTTGATCTCGATCTCGACGTGCCGACGCTCGACGTCAGCCACCGCTTGCTCCATTGTCACTCCTCCCCGGCCCGGTCGCGGGCATGGCGCGCTCAGCCGCCGCCGTCAGCGCGCGGCGGACCATCACCTCGATCAGATCCCTGCGGTACTCCCCCGACCCGTGGATGTCGCCGGTCGGTGAGATGTCGGCCACCGCGCGCTGCGCCGCCGCGGCGGCGACGCGCTCGTCGATCCGCTCGCCGGCGAGCATGGCCTCGGCCTCGCTCGCGCGCATCGGCGTCGCCGACGCGCCGAGCAGCGAGATCGCGCCGGCGCGGCAGGTGCCGGACTCGTCGAGGGTCACGAGCACGGCCGCGCCGCCGAGCGCGAAGTCGCCGTGGCGCCGCGAGTACTCGGTGAACGCGTGACCGGTGCGCGGCGGCAGCGGCGGCACCTCGATCGCGACCAGCAGCTCGTCGGGCTCGAGCGTCGTCGTCAGGTGCGTCACGAAGAAGTCCGCCGGCGCGATGGTCCGCTCCCCTCGCTGTGATCGGGCGCGGAAGCGGGCGTCGAGGGCGGTGAAGGCGACCGGCAGCTCGGCCGCGGGATCGGCGTGGGCGACCGAGCCGCCAACCGTGCCGCGATTGCGGATCTGGGGATGCGCGACGAACGTCAGCGCCTCGGTGAGCAGCGGCCAGCTGTCCCTGACCAGCCGCGAGCGCTCGAGCGTCGCCTGGCGCGTCATCGCGCCGATGTGCAGCGTGCCCGCCTCGCGGCGCACGCCGGCGAGCGCGCCGATCCGGTTGACGTCGATCAGGTGCTCGGGATGCGCGAGCCGGAAGTTGAGCAGCGGGACGAGGCTCTGCCCGCCGGCGAGCGGCTTGCCCTCGTCGCCGTGCTCGGCCATCAGCGCCAGCGCCTCGTCGAGGCTGCGCGGGTCGTGGTAGGCGAAGAGCGGCGGCTTCACTTGCCGAGGTTGAGGTTGACCGTGAACTGGCCGCGGCGCTTGTTGCCGCGCAGCAGGACCACCGCGAGCAGCGCGACGAGCGCGACCACGACACCGGCGCCGGCGTAGCGGGCGGTCGCGGTGCGGGCGAGCACGTTGCCGACGTCGAGCGCGTCGGGCTCCGGCGCACCCGCCGCGGCGGGACGGTCGGCGGCGGCCGCCGCCGCCGGCTCGGTCGCGGGCTCGGCGGTGGCCGTCGCCGGGCCGCCGCTCTTGATCTCCGCCTCGAGGCGCTTCGCGAACTCGCCCATCATCGTGTTCGCGACGTCCTCCATGATCCCGCGGCCGAACTGCGCCTGGCGGCCGGTGATCTTCAGGTCGGTGACGGCGACGACCTTCGTGCTGCCGTTCTGGGGCTCCAGGCGGTTCTCGATCACCGCTGCGGCGGTGCCCTGGCCCTTGGCCTCGCGGCCCTGGACCGCGATCGACGCGGTGTGGTTGTCCTCGTCGACGTCCTGCAAACGCGCGGTGCCGCGGTACTCGACCGTCATCGGGCCGAGCTTGATCTTCATGGCGCCGCGGTAGACGCCGTCCTCGTCGCTCGGCTCGAGCTTCGCGCCCGGCAGGCAGGTGGCGACGCGCTCGATGTCGAGCAGCGTCCGCCACGTCTGGTCGAGCGGCGCGGCGACAGCGAAACTGTTCTCGAGCTTCATCTCAACCCCCAGCCCCGGCTCTGAAGTCGACGATTGCCGGCCGGAGATTGGTCGTACATTATACGGAGAGCGGCTCTGCGGGAGCCGTTTGCGCAGGTCGCGGGGTAACGCCTCTCATGGCGCGGGTTTTCACGCTCGCGCGTCACGCGGGGGCGGCACCGGCGATGTCGAACAGCCGCGCCGCGTTCCCCGCCTCGACGGCGTCGCGGGTCGCAGGCGCGAGCTCGGCGCGCGCGACGGCGTCGATCGTCGCGGACGCCTCCCAGAACGGGTAGTCGCTCCCGAACATCACGCGCTGGTCGCCGACCAGCGCGAGCGTCGAGTGCAGCGCCGACGGCCACACGCAGACGGTGTCCGTGTAGAGCTGCGCGAACCGCTCGCTCGGCAGCGCGTCCAGCTTGCCCGTGCCGCCCGGGAAGCGCGAGCACTCGTAGTCGATGCGCCCGGCAAGCTGCGGCAGCAGGCTCGCCGCGTGGCAGAGGTAGAGCTTGAAGTCGGGATGGCGCTCGTAGAGGCCGCCGATGATCAGGCGCAGCGCGGCCATCGTCGTGTCGACGAGGAAGCCGACCGCAGGGATCAGCGCGTAGGCGTCCGTGGCCGCCGCGCTCAACGGATACGTCGGGTGGATCATCAGCGGCACGTCGAGCGCGGCGGCGGCGTCGACCAGCGGGCCGATCCCCGCCGCGTCGAGGTCGCGGCCCGCGACGTTGGAGAACACGACGCCGCCGCGAAGCCCGGCGGCCACGGCGCGCTCGAGCTCGGCGGCCGCCTCGTCCGGCGCCTGCCCCGGCAGCAGCGCGAGCGCGGCGAGGCGATCGGGGTGACGGCGGGTGATGTCGGCGAGCTCGTCGTTGACGTCGCGCGCGACGGCCACGCCGTCGGCGGCCGGGAACCAGTCGACGCCGGGGACCTGGACGCTGAGGATCGCGAAGTCGATGCCGGCCGCATCCATGTCGCGCAGCTGCGCGTCGAGGTCGACCATCGTCGGGAGCAGGTCGTGGCCGTTGTTGGCGCCGTACTCGATCGCGCGGCCGCCGTTCTGCCGGAAGATCCTGGGCGCGTCGCTCCGCGCCTCGAGCGCGCTGACCAGCGCCTGCGCCATGTAGTGCGTGTGAACGTCGATCCTGCGCGGAGTCGCGATCTCGGGGCTCCCTTCCGATTTGGTATTACGATACACGAACGGTCAGGACGCGACCCGCTCGAGCCGCCGCGCCGCCTCGAACAGGCCTGCGAGCCGGGGCGGCGGAGCCGCGACCTGGGACGGCGGGGCGGCGAGCCGCGGCGGCGGCGCCGCGAGCTGCAGCGCGACCGGCGCGACGCCCGCGGCCGCGATCGGGACCGACAGCGCCGGCCAGTCGAGCGCGTTGAAGATGCGGGTGAAGCGCGTCGAGACCGCCACCGACTCGTCGTCGCGCGCCGGCGCGGGGATCGGGACGGTCGGGCAGACGACCGCGTCGAAGCCGGCGAAGCGATCCGCGACGGCGGCCCGCTCCTCGAGCAGCCGCGCGCCGGCGCGTTCCGCCTCGGCGGCGCGGGTGGCGCCGAACGCGACGGTGTCCCGGATCACGTCCGTGTAGCGGCCCGGCTCGCGGTCGACGCGGTCCTTCCACGTCCGCGCGAGCTCGTGCGCCAGCACGACGCCGAACCCGCGGGGCCGCCAGCCGAGCGCGAGCTCGGCGACCTCGACGCCGTCGCGCGCCAGCGCGTCGACCGCCGCGCGGCACGCGCCCGCGACCGCCGCGTCGGACTCCTCGAGGAGGTCGACGAGCAGCGCTATGACCGGCGGCCGCTCCGGTGGCGCCACCGGCGCGCCGCTCAGCGCCGCGTACGCGTCGGCGCAGCGGTCGACGCAGTCCGCCACCACGGCCGCGGTGTCGAACGCCGGCATCGCGGGGACGACGCCCGCGCGCGGGATGCTCGCGAGCGTCGGCCTGAAGCCGACGATGCGGCAGTACGCGGCGGGGATCCGCGCCGAGCCGGCGGTGTCCGTCGCGAGCGCGAGCGGCACGATCCCGGCCGCGACGGCGACGGCCGAGCCGGCCGACGACCCGCCCGGGCTGAGCGCCGCGTCGACCGGGTTCACGCACGGCGGGAACCCGGGGGCCTGCCCGCCGGTCGTGCAGCCGAGCGGATCCATCGCGGTCTTGCCGATCGGCACCGCGCCGGCGCGGCGCAGCCGGGCGACCGCCTCGGCGTCGGCGCGCGCCGGCGCCGCCGGACCGGGCAGACCGGCGGTGGTCGGCAGCCCGGCGACGTCGAACAGGTCCTTGACCGCCACCGGGACGCCGGCGAGCGGACCGCGCGCGGAGACGCCGTCGGCAACCGAACCGGGCGCGGAGACGCCGTCGGCGGCGGCGACCGCGCCGGTCGCGTCGACGGCATCTGCAGCGGCGAGCGCGCCGGGGCGGTCGAGCGCCCAGAACGCGCCCAGGTCGGCGCGCGTCTCGGCCTGATCGAGCGCGCGCTCGACGCGCTCTCGCGCCCGGCCCGCCGGCACGGCTACCGCTGTGCGCGGCGGAAGACCTCGAACCGGATGTAGTCGTCGTCGGCGTCGATCACCGAGAACGCGGTCGGGTCGCCGCTGCGCGGATAGTGCCGCTCGTAGAGCCGCATGAACGGCTCGCCGACCTCGGTCTCCAGCCGCGTCGTCTCGCCGTCGCGCTTGACCATCGGGGCGAGCTCGACGACCGCGTGGTCGATCGGCCGGCGCAGGTATCGCTTGCTGAACTCGAACAGCGACGCCGGCGGCTGCGGCTCGGGCTCGCTCTTGAGCTCGGCCCACGGCACGATGTCGCGGACGTAGATCGCCGCGTCGCCGTCGGCGTAGTACAGCTTCTCCATCACGAGGTACTCCTCGTCCGCGCTCAGCGCGAAGGCCTCGACCAGCGCCGCCGGCGGCACGGCGCGCGACCACGAGACGTCGACCTTGATCTTGTGGCCCTTCTCCTTGAGCAGCCAGTCGAACCCGACGAGGCGCTGCAGCGCAAGCGTGGCGGGGCCGACGTGACGGTTGATCCGCGTGCCGATCGCCCGGCGGCGCGTGATGATGCCGTCGCGTTCGAGGCCCTGCAGCGCGGTCCGGATCGTGGTCCGGCTGACGTTGAGCATGCGACCGAGCTCGTCCTCGGACGGCAGCCGCCCGGAGTCGAACCGCTTCTCCAGGATGGCCTCGAGGATCGCCTCGCGAACCCGGTCGGCGAGCGGCGTGTTCTCGAGTTGCTTGAAGCTGTGCCCGACTCCTGCGTCCACCCGTTCACCCCTTGCGAGGCGTGATTGCTCGAAACTCTATCCGCGGTGCCGGGCGTATAGTAGTCGTTTGTCGTACGAAATAGATAGCCCGGACAGGCTCGCGACCGCGGTGCGCGCGCTGGTCGGCATCCTCGCCGCGGCACTCACGCTGCGAACGGGCATCCTCGTCGTCGGCCCGGTGATCGAGGACATCCGGGCGGAGACCGGCATGAGCAGCGCGGCGGCCGGCCTCCTCGGCACGATCCCGTTCCTGTGCATGGGCGTGTTCGCGTTCGCCGGCGTCCCGCTCGTCCGCCGGCTCGGCAACCACCGCGTCGTCGCGCTCGGGCTCGGCCTGATCGCCGCGGGCGGCCTGCTGCGCGCGGCGATGCCGACGGGCGCGCTGCTGATCGTGGCGACGGTTCCGCTCGGCATGGGCATCGCCGTCGCCGGGCTCGCGCTGCCGGGGGTCGTGAACGAGCACTTCCCGAGGCGGGCCGGCGCGATCACCGGCGCGTACGTGGCCGCGCTCAGCGTCGGCGGCGCCGCGGCCGCACTCGCCACCGTGCCGCTGGCCGACGCGCTCGGAAGCTGGCGCTGGGCGTTCGCGGTCGTCGCCGTGCCGACGCTCGCCGCACTCCCCGTGTGGCTGCTGACGCCCGCGCGCAAGCATCACACGGCGCCGCCGCCGGTCTGGACCCGCCGGCCGGGGCGGCGGCCGCCGCGGCTCGGACTCGTGCTGGCGGGCATCTTCGGCTTCCAGTCGATGTGCTTCGCGGCGATGGTGAGCTGGGTGGCGGCCGTCTACACCGACGCCGGATGGTCCGAGCAGGCCGCGTCGGCGGCAACCGCGGCGATCCCGCTGACGACGATCCCGGCGGCGCTCGTGATCCCGGCGCTGTCGGACGGGCGCGACCGTCGCTGGTCGATCGTCGGCAGCGGGATCGTCATGACCGTCGGGATGATGGGTCTCGCGTTCGCGCCGCTCGCGGCCCCGTGGGTCTGGCTCGTCGCGTTCAGCGTCGGCGCCGGCGCGCTGTTCCCGCTCTCCCTCACGCTGCCGATCGACCTGCGCGACGACGCCGTGGCGGTGACGCAGCTGACCGCGTGGATGCTCGGGCTCGGGTACTTCCTGTCGGCGCTCGGGCCGGTGATCGTCGGCGCGCTGCGCGACCTCACCGGCGGCTTCACGGCCGCGATCGCCGTCGTCGGCGCGCTCGGCGCGCTGTCGGGCGTGCTCGGCCTGGCGCCGGACCTGCGGCCCGACCGCCGCTCGCCGCCGCGCGCCGAGGGCGTGCCGGACGCACCGATCGCCTAGCTGGTGAGGAGCCGTCTGAATCTGGCCGCTTCGCGCCGGGGTTGCGTTGTGAGGCGGTGCCAGGTGACGCGCACGACTCTCAGGCCGGCTTCGAGCAGGTCGGCGTCCTTGGCGCGGTCGGCTTCGAAGTCGTTGTGGAACGCTTCGCCGTCGAGCTCAGCGACGAGCCTGCGCGCAGGCCAGTAGGCGTCGACCTCGTAGCCGGCCACGATCGCGTTGATCTCCGGCTGCGGCAGGCGGTGGCGCGTGCAGAACGTGCGGAACGCGTCCTCGAACGCCGACCGGGTCGGTCTCGGCGTCTGGTCCTTGCGCAGGCGACGTGGGAGGTCGTCGAGGACCAGGTGGCGGTTGAGGCGTGCGACGTTGACGGCGCGGGTGAGGGAGGCGGGGTCGAGGGTGTGAGCGAGGTCGGTGAGCGTGCGGGCGGCGGTTGTTGTGGGGATGCCCCAGTGGGTCGTGACGTCGTTGTCGGTGAGTGGGCTTCGGTGCACGATCAGGCCCGGCCGCGTGCGTTTGGTCGGCGCCGTGATCTCGATCGGGCCCGTGTAGCGGATCAGGCCCCACAGCTGCGCGGCCGAGCGGTAGCTCAGGACGGCGCCGCGCCCGCACGCCAGCACCGCCGCCATCGTGCGCGCGTGCGGCGACGGTGGCAGGTGCCCGAGCGCGTACACACCGTGGTGCAGGCGGATGAGCCGACCGGTCTTGATCCAGTGCTTGATGGTGTCCGGGCCAACCCCGGCATTGAGGAGCTGGGCACGGCTGACGATGCCGTGCTGGTCTGCCGCCAGTCGTCGAATCGGCTCGGTGGTCACTATTGGGCGTATAGAGCCCCAAATCGACCAGACTCGCCCCCCGACGGCGGCCTCTCAGCCTCCTACGCAGCCGCCGTTGGACGGCGTCGCCAGGACCGCCCGCGGCTGACCCACTAGCGAGCGGCGAGATGGTCGGCCAGCCAGTCGGCCATCCGCGGCCGCACGACCTGGCCCATGTTGTGGCAGCAGTGGTCGCCGTCGTCCTCGACGTCGATGACGAGCGGGACGTGCGCGAACGCCTCGCGGAAGCGGTCGACCTGGGCCATCGAGAAGATCGCGTCGTGGCGGCCGTGCAGCACGTACAGCGGCGCCCGCAGCCGCGGCGCCAGCTCGGTCAGGTCGATCGACTGCCGCAGGTGCGCGAGACCCGCATCCACGTCGTCGGCGCCGCTCGCGTACAGGAAGCCGCGCCGGGTCGCCTCCGGCATCGTGTCCAGGTCGGACAGGTCGAAGCAGGCGCCCCAGGCGACGGCGACGCGGAAGCGCTCGTCGGCCGCCGCGGCCCGCGGCGCGTAGTGCCCGCCGAGGCTGCGGCCGAGCACGCCGAGCCGCGACGCGTCGATCTCGGGGCGCTCGACCAGGTGGTCGACGACCGCCGACGAGTAGCGCTCGAACCCGGGGCCGAGCTTGGCGTCGAAGAACAGCTCGCCCTGCCCCGGGCCGTCGAACGCGAATGTCGCCATGCCGCGGGCGAGGCAGAGGTTCTCGAACAGCAGGCTCTCCTCCTTGGTGCTCTCGAGCCCGCCGATCAGCACGGCGCACGGGAACGGCCCGTCGCCCTCCGGCAGCCGCAGGTAGCCGGGGATCGTGACGCCCGCGAACGGGATGTCGACGCGCTCGGCGGCGGGGCGCAGATGCGGCGCCGCCCGCCGGTAGAGCTCGACCTTCCGCCGCTGGCCGGCCTCGCGCCGGGCGGGGTCGTGGAACCACATGAACTGCGCGTAGTGGATGCTCAGCGACGCGTGCCAGAGCCACTGGCCGGCCGACACCCCGTGCCCCTCGGCGAGCGCGCGCTCGCCGAGCCGCTCGTAGTCGTCGGCCTTGGCGGACCACAGCGCGAACCAGTCGTCGCCACGCTCGAGCGCGGCGCGCGCGGCGGCGAGATCGGCGTACGGGATCCCGTCCGACAGCATCCGGCCGGCGTTCAGCGCGGCGGCGGTGTTCGTCATCGCATGCCTCCTACGATCCGGGCGACCTCCGCGGCGCTGACCTTGCCCATCGCGTTGACGGGCAGCTCGTCGAGGACGACGAACCGCTTCGGGCACTTGTACGGGGCGAGCCGCGAGCGGACGAAGCCGTGCAGGGCATCGGCGTCGATCGTCCGCTGCGGACGCGGCACGACCGCGGCGACGACCTCCTCGCCCCAGCGTGCGGACGCGACGCCGACGACCGCCGCGCGGCTCACATCGGGGGACTGCTCGAGCGCGAGCTCGACCTCGCGCGGATACACGTTCATGCCGCCGGTGATGATCAGGTCCTTGGCGCGGCCGGTGATCGCGAGGTAGCCGTCCGCCGGGTCGAGCCGGCCGATGTCGCCCGTGCGGAACCAGCCGCCGGGGTAAAACGCCGCCGCGGTCGCGTGCACGTCGCCGCGATAGCCGGAGAAGACCTGCGGGCCGCGCAGCACGATCTCGCCGGTGTCGCCGGCGGCGACCGACGCGCCGTCGTCGCCGACGATCGCCAGCTCGAGGCCGGGCAGCGGCAGGCCGACCGTCCCCGGGCGCCGCGGACCGTCATAGGGATTGGAGACGTCGAGGCCGCTCTCCGTCGTCCCGTAGCGCTCGAGCGGAACCTGGCCGGCGAGCTCGGCGATGCGCTCGGCGAGCAGCGGCGACAGCGGCGCCGAGCCC
>DASSUW010000002.1:0-11639 GCA_035706585.1 Solirubrobacteraceae bacterium
CGAGCACGAAGTTGAAGACGCCGGGCGGGAGGTCGGCCTCCGCGACGCACTCCGCCAGCAGCCCGGAGCAGACGGCGGTGCTCGGCGCCGGCGTCCAGACCACCGTGTTGCCGACCGCGAGCGCGGGCGCGACGATCTCCGCCGGCATCGTGTACGGCCAGTTCCACGGCGTCACGACCGCGACCGGTCCGAGCGGCCGGCGCATCAGGAGCACGCGCGCGCCCGGCGTCGCGCTATTGGCGATCGTCCCCTCGAGCCGCACGCCGTCCTCGGCCGCCGCCCGCCACATCGCCACCAGCTCGTCGACCTCGTCGTACGCCTCCGCGTGCAGCGGCTTGCCCTGGTCGAGGGTCAGCGCACGGGCGAGCTCGTCGCGCCGGCGCGCGCACGCGTCGGCCACCCGGTGCAGCGCGGCGGCGCGCGCGAACGCGGTCTCGGAGGCCCATCCGGGGAACGCGCCGGCGGCCGCCGTGAGCGCGCGCCGCGCGTCCTCGCGATCGCCCTGCGCCACCGCGCCGAGGTCCTCGCCGGTCGCTGGACTGAACGCGTGCTCCTCGGCCCCGTCCAGGGCCGCGCACCAGTCACCGGCGACGAACATGCGGGTGAGCGTCATCGAGCCCCCTCTCCTCGGCTTGACCGTGCCGGAAACGAAGATATATAAGTCGAATTCCAGTTGCATCCAAGGGTCGGTAGCCGATGAGCGACATCCTCGAGGACATCGTCTCCGAGGGTGAGCGCTTGCTCGCGCTCGCCGCGCAGCAGGGCGTCCCGCTGCGGCTGCTGGGCGGCGTCGCCGTGCGGTTGAAGGCGCCCGAGATCCCGCCGTCGCTCGCGCGGGAGTACAAGGACATCGACTTCGCCGTGACGAAGAAGGGCGGCGGAGCGGCGGACAGGCTGCTCCGGGACGCCGGTTACGAACCCCACGTCGCCTTCAACGCCATGCACGCTCGTGAGCGAGGGCTGTACTACGACGACCGGAACGGCCGCCAGGTCGATCTGTTCATCCATGCGTTCCGGATGTGCCATGAGATCCCGCTCGGCGACCGGCTCGAGGTCGAGACCCAGACGGTGCCGCTGGCCGAGCTGATGCTCACGAAGCTGCAGATCATCGAGGTCAACGAGAAGGACATCCGCGACACCGTCCTGCTGTTCCACGGGCACGAGATCGCGGATCACGACGACGGCGCGGTCAACGGCGCGCACATCGCGGCGCTGTGCGCGGACGACTGGGGCCTGTGGCGGACGATCACGGCGAACCTCGAGCGCTGCCGCGGCCACGTCGGCGACTACGAGCTGCCCGCCGAGGACCGCGCCCGCATCGAGGGAAGCTTCGACCGGCTGCTGGAGATGATCGAGGCCGAGCCGAAGAGCCGCGGCTGGCGGCGCCGCGCGAAGACCGGGGACAAGAAGCGCTGGTACGAGCTGCCGGAGGAGGTCGAGTGATGCGGCTGTTCTTCGCGACGGACATCCATGGCTCCGAGGTCTGCTGGAAGAAGTTCCTCAACAGCGGAGCCCACTACAAGGCCGACGTCGTGATCCTCGGCGGCGACATGACCGGCAAGGCGCTGGTGCCGATCATCGACGACGGCGGCGGCCAGTGGCACGCCACGCTGCTCGACAACCGCGAGAGCCTCAGCGGCGAGGACGAGGTCGCGGCGTTCGAGGCGGCGGTCATCCGGCGCGGCTACTACCCGTTCCGGACCGACCCGGACGAGCTGCGCGAGCTGTCGAACGACGAGGCGCGCTGGCACGCGCTGTTCGAGGAGCACATGCTCGCCACCGTCGAGCGCTGGATGTCGATGGCCGACGAGCGGCTCGCCGGCACCGGCATCCGCGTCTTCGTCTGCCCGGGCAACGACGACCAGCTCGAGGTCGACGAGGTCGTCGCGAGCGCCAGGACCGTGGAGCTCGGAGAGGGCCGCGTGGTCGACATCGGCGACTTCCAGCTCGCCTCCAGCGGCTGGGCCAACCGCACGCCGTGGGACACGTACCGCGAGGAGGACGAGGACGTGCTCCTGGAGCGCATCGAGACGATGCTCGCCAACGTCACGGCCGACCCCGAGCACACGATCTTCAGCCTGCACTGCCCGCCGCACAACACCGGGCTCGACGACGCGCCGCAGCTGACCGCGGACATGAGCCTCAAGGACGCCGGGCGCGCGACCGTCCCGGTCGGGTCGACCGCGGTCCGCGCGGTGATCGAGCGCCATCAGCCGGCGCTGTCCCTGCACGGCCACATCCACGAGGCGCGCGGGACACATCGCCTGGGCCGCACGCTGTGCATCAACCCGGGCAGCTCGTACGAGCAGGGGCAGCTGCTCGGCGTCGTCGTCGATCTCGACGGCAAGAAGAAGGTGAAGAACTTCGTCCTGACCAGTGGGTGAGAAGGAGGAGGGTTCGATGGCAACACTCGCAGCAGGCGACGCCTCCGAGCGGACGGTCTTCGTCAGGAAGGCGACCGGGCTGGTCCGTGGCTGGTCGACGCGTGACGCGTTCATCTACGCGGCGTTCTCGATCAACCTCGTCACGCTCGGGCTCTTCATCTTCGGCTACGCGCCGTTCGTCCCGGAGGGCAGCCTCTTCTGGGCGGTGCTGCTGGCCGGCGGCTACCTCGTCGTCCAGGGCATCACGTACGCGTCGCTGATCGCCGCCATGCCCCGCGCGGGCGGCGACTACGTGTGGATCAGCCGTGTGCTCGGCGGCGGGCTCGGCTTCGTGCTCTCGGTGGCCGGCTGGTGGTTCATCCTGTGGCTCTGGGTCCCGATCTACGCGAACATCCTCAACGTCGAGGTGTTCGGGCCGCTGTCGGCGATCATCGGCTGGGAGTGGGGATACACGTTCTGGGCGGGCGACGACGGCATCTTCGTCTCGTCGGCGATCACGGCGCTGCTTGCGTCCGCGTTCATCGCGATGGGCATGCGCCGCTACGCGAAGTTCCAGAAGTTCTGCTTCTACGGCGGACTCGTCGGCCTGGCGATCGTGATGCTGCTGCTCCTGTTCAACTCCAAGGACAGCTTCATCACGAACTTCAACGAGCAGTCGCTCGACTTCTACGGCGTCGAGAACGCCTACCAGGCGACGCTGGCGGCAGGCACCGACGGCTTCACGCCATCCGGGCTCGGCTCGTTCTCGTTCGGCGCCGTGTTCCTGCTGATCCCGTTCATGGCGTTCTTCAACCTGTGGTCGAACTGGGGCGCGACGCTCTACGGTGAGGTGCGCGGCGCCTCGGACTTCCGCCAGAACATCTATGCGATGGCGGGCGCGCTGGTCGCCACCTCGGCGGCGGCGCTCGTGCTGTTCCTGCTGTTCTCCAAGACGTTCGGGTGGGACTGGTACCTGGCGGCGAACAACGCGTTCTGGGCGGGGACGATCCCGACCGGGGTGTGGCCGTATCCGGGGCTGCTGGCCGCGTCCTTCCTCGGCAGCCCGGTGCTCCAGTTCATCCTCGTCGCGATCATGTCGCTGTGGTTCTTCGGCTGGGTCGGGACCGTGTTCCTGTCGTCCACGCGCGTGATCTTCGCGGCGGCCTTCGACCGGGCGCTGCCCGAGAGCGTCGCCAAGGTCGACCGCAACGGCGTGCCGTACGTGGCGCTGCTGCTGATGCTCATCCCGGGCATCGGGCTCGGCGCGCTGTACGCCTACAGCACGGACTTCCGCACGTACACCCTGGCGGCGACGCTGGTGATCGCGGTGACGTTCCTGGGCTCGGCGATCGCCGCGGCGGTCCTGCCGTGGCGCCGGCGTGAGATCTACAACGCGTCGCCGATCGCCAGGTACAAGGTGGTGGGAATCCCGCTCATCACGTTCGCGGCGAGCCTGTTCATCGTGTTTCTCGTCTTCTGCCTGGTCAAGTGGTTCACGGACGACGTGTACGCGGTCAACGACCAGGGCTCGCTGATCTTCATGGGCTGCCTGTACCTGCTGGCGATCGTGATCTTCGCCGGCTCGCGGATCTACCGCCGCCGGCAGGGCATGGACCTGTCGATGGCCTACGGGGAGATCCCCGCGGAGTAACGCGTGAGCACTGCCACCGGGGCGCGGTCGGGAGCCGGCGAGCTGCTCGCCGACCGTGCCTACGTGGAGCTGCGCGACCGGATCATCACGCTCGCGATCCCGCCGGGCGCGCCGCTCAACGAGGAGTCGCTCGGCCGCCAGCTCCAGCTCGGCCGCACGCCGCTGCGCGAGGCGGTCAAGCGGCTGGCGCTGGAGAACCTCGTCGCCGTGTATCCGCGGCGCGGCACGTTCGTCACCGAGATCAACATCACCGACCTCGCGCATGTCTCCGACGTGCGCGTGCAGCTGGAGGGCCACGCCGCCTACCGGGCGGCGCAACGACTGACGGCGCTGCAGCGCGACGAGCTCGACTCGCTGCTGGCCGAGATCGAGCAGCCGGACGGGCACGGCGCCGCCGACCTGATGGCGCTCGATGCGCGCATCCACCGGTTCGTGTACCGCTGCACGGGCAACCCGTACCTGCGCGACACGCTCGAGCGCTATCTGAACCTGTCGCTGCGCATCTGGTACCTGGTGCTCGGCCGGCTGCCGCACCTGTTCGAGCGCGTGCACGAGCACGGCGAGCTGCTGCAGGCGATCCGCGCCGGCGAGGCCGAGCGCGCCCGCGCGATCGCGGCCGACCACGTGGCGACGTTCGAGCGCGAGATCCGCGGCGTGCTGTGATCTACGACTACGTGATCGTCGGCGGCGGGTCGGCCGGGTGCGTGCTGGCGAACCGCCTGAGCGAGGACCCCGGGACACGCGTCCTCGTGATCGAGGCCGGGCGGCCCGACGCGCTGTGGGACGTGTTCATCCACATGCCGGCGGCGCTGCCGTTCCCGATCGGGAGCCGGTTCTACGACTGGAGGTACGAGTCCGAGCCCGAGCCGCACATGAACGGCCGGCGCATCTACCACGCGCGCGGGAAGGTGCTCGGCGGCTCGAGCTCGATCAACGGGATGATCTTCCAGCGCGGCAACCCGCTCGACTTCGAGCGGTGGGGGCTGCCGGACTGGGACTACGCGCACTGCCTGCCGTACTTCAAGCGGATGGAGACGTGCACCGCGGGCGCCGACGACTGGCGCGGCGGCGACGGCCCGCTCGTGCTCGAGCGCGGCCCGGCGCGCGGCCCGCTGTTCGACGCGCTGTTCGCGGCCGTGCAGCAGGCCGGGCATCCGCTGACCGACGACGTCAACGGCTACCGCCAGGAGGGCTTCGCGCCGTTCGACCGCAACATCCGCAACGGTCGTCGCTGGAGTGCGGCACGTGCCTATCTGCATCCGGCGATGCGACGACCCAACCTCGAGGTCGTCTGCCGGCGGATCGTCAGCCGCGTCGAGTTCGAGGGAACGCGCGCGGTCGGCGTGCGCGTCGGCGACGGCGTCGCGCGCGCGAACGAGGTGATCCTGTGCGGCGGCGCGATCAACTCGCCGCAGCTCCTGCAGCTGTCGGGCATCGGGAACGCCGCCGAGCTGGCTGCTCTGGGGATCGACGTGGTCGCCGACCTGCCGGCGGTCGGCGAGAACCTCCAGGACCACCTCGAGGTCTACGTGCAGCATGCGTGCACGCAGCCGGTGTCGGCGCAGCCGGCGCTGCGATGGCGCAACCGTCCACTGGTCGGTCTGGAATGGCTGTTCGCGCGCCGCGGGCCGGGGGCGACGAACCACTTCGAGGCCGGCGGCTTCCTGCGCTCCAACGGCGAGGTCGCCTACCCGAACCTGATGTTCCACTTCCTGCCGCTCGCCGTCCGCTACGACGGCTCCAAGCCCGCGTCCGAGCACGGCTACCAGTTCCACGTCGGCCCGATGTACGCCGACGTCCGCGGCTCGGTGAAGATCACGTCGCCCGATCCGCGGCGGCATCCCGCCCTGCGCTTCAACTACCTCTCGACCGAGAACGACCGGCGCGAATGGGTGGAGGCGATCCGCTGCGCGCGCCACATCCTCGCCCAGCCGGCGTTCGCCGAGCTCGACGGCGGCGAGCTGTCACCGGGCCCGGCGGTCGACAGCGACGAGCAGATCCTCGACTGGGTCCGGCGCGACGCCGAGACGGCCCTGCACCCGTCCTGCACGTGCGCGATGGGACCGGTCGTCGACCCGGCGACGATGCGCGTGCACGGCGTCGACGGCCTCCGCGTGGTCGACGCGTCGGTGTTCCCGTCGATCACCAACGCGAACATCTACGCGCCGACGATGATGGTCGCCGAGAAGGCCGCCGACCTCATTCGCGGCACCACGCCGCTGCCGCCGTCGACGGCGGGCTTCTACCGCCACGCGGGAGCGACCGTCACGTGATCCGCTACGAGGTGCTGCCGGTCGACGGGATCGAGGAGCAGGTGCTGGCGCACGTGCCGCACGACGTCACGGTGACGGTCACGGCGTCGCCGTCGCGCGGCCTGGAGGCGACCCTCGGCGTGACCGAGCGGCTCGCCGCCGCTGGCTACCACGTCGTCCCGCACCTGTCGGCGCGGATGGTGCGCGACGCCTCGGAGCTCGCGGAGATCGTCGCGCGGCTCGACGCCGCCGGCGTGCGCGACGCGTTCGTCCCGGCGGGCGACGCGGACGAGCCGGGCTCGTTCCCGGACGCCGCGTCGCTGCTGCGCGCGCTGCGCGGCGCGCATCTCGCGCAGCTCGGCATCACCGGCTATCCCGAGAGCCACCACTTCATCAGCGACGATGCGACGATCTCGGCGATGTTCGAGAAGGCGCCGATGGCGACCTACATCGTCAGCCAGATCTGCTTCGCGCCGGCGACGATCGAATGGTGGGTGCGAGCGGTCCGGGCGCGCGGGACGACGCTCCCGATCTGGATCGGCGTGCCGGGCATCGTGCACAACGCGAAGCTGCTGCGCGTGTCGATGAAGATCGGCCTCGGCGAGTCGGCGCGCTTCCTGCGCGCACACCGGGCGTGGCTGCGCCGGCTGATCACGCACACGTTCTCGCCCGATCCACTGCTGCGCCCGCTGGCGCCGCTGTTGGCCGATCCGGCGGCGAACATCGCGGGCCTGCACGTGTTCACGTTCAACGAGCTCGAACGGACCGAGCGGTGGCGGCAGCGCACGCTGGTGCACGCGTGAACGACATCGGGCGGCTGCTGATCTCGTGCAGCGACCGGCCGGGCATCGTCGCCGCCGTGTCGCGCTTCCTGGCCGGGCGCGGCGCGAACATCCTGCAGTCCGACCAGCACACGACCGACCCCGAGGGCGGCACGTTCTTCATGCGGACGGAGTTCAAGCTCGACGGGCTCGACGCGGACTCGCAGGCGCTGGCGCGCGCGTTCGGGGAGGAGGTCGGCGAGCCGCTGAGGATGGACTGGCGGCTGCACCTCGCCTCCTACCGCAAGCGCGTCGCGATCCTCGTCTCGCGCCACGACCACTGCCTCGCCGAGCTGCTGTGGCGCTGGCGCCGCGGCGAGCTGTACGCCGACATCCCGCTGGTCGTCTCCAACCACGCCGAGATGGAGGCGGCGGCGAGCCGGTTCGACGTGCGCTTCGAGCACATCCCGGTCCCGCGCGACGGCAAGGCCGCCGCCGAGACCGCGCTGCTCGAGCGGCTCGGCGGCGCCTTCGACCTGCTCGTGCTCGCGCGCTACATGCAGATCCTCACCCCGACGTTCCTGGCGGCGGTCCGCACGCCGATCATCAACATCCACCATTCGTTCCTGCCCGCGTTCGCGGGCGCCGACCCGTACGCGCGCGCGTACGACCGCGGGGTCAAGATCATCGGCGCGACCGCCCACTACGTCACCGAGGAGCTCGACGCCGGCCCGATCATCGAGCAGGACGTCGCGCGCGTGACGCATCGCGACCACGTCGACGATCTCGTCCAGATCGGCGCCGACATCGAGCGGCTCGTGCTCCTGCGCGCGGTCCGCTGGCACCTCGACGACCGGGTGCTCGCGCACGGCAACCGCACGATCGTCTTCCGCTAGACCGGCCACCCGGGGCCGAGCGGGATGCCGATCAGGTACCAGGCGACGAACAGGATCGTCCAGGCGACGAACACGACGAGCGCGTACGGCACCATCAGCGCGATGACGGTCCCGATCCCCGCGTCCTTCTGGTAGCGCGCGGCGAACACGACCATCAGCGGGAAGTAGGGCATCAGCGGCGTCAGCACGTTCACGGGCGAGTCGCCGAGCCGGTAGCCGGCGAGCACCGTCTGGGGCTCCACGCCGAGCCGCAGCATCAACGGGATGAAGATCGGCGCCAGGATCGCCCACTTGGCGATCTTCGCGGGCATGATGATGTCGACCACCAGTGTCACCACGATGATCCCGAGCAGCAGCAGGATGTTGCCGAGGTTGAGGTCCTCGAGGATGTCCCCGAGCGAGATCGCGACGACCTGCGCGATGTTGCTGAAGTCGAAGTAGGCGATGAACTGCGCGATCAGCAGGAAGAGGAAGAGCAGGCTCGCCAGGCTCGCCCACGCCTTCGTGATCATCCCGAGCGCGTCCTTGCTGGACGTCACCGTGCCGGCGGCGCGCCCGAACGCGAGCCCGGCGGCGAGGAAGCACGCCGAGATGATCACGATCAGGCTGCTCATCAGCGGCGAGTCGCCGACGATGTCGCCGGTCTCGGGGTTGCGCAGCGGCGCACCGGACGGGAGCGTGAGCAACGCGACGACGACGAGCACCGCGAGCAGTGCGAGGCCCGCCCAGCGCAGGCCCTTCGCCTCGGCGGCGGGATCGATCGCGGGGCCCTCCTCGCGCTCGAGCTCCTCGCGATCGGCCATGCCGCGGTCCCAGCTCCCGAGCCGCGGCTCGATGATGCGGGTCGTGACGAGCGCGATCACGACCGTGAGGAACAGCGCCGAGACGATCCCGAACCACAGGTTCGCCACGAGGTCCAGGCTCACCGATGGGTCGACGAGCTGGGCCGCCTCGTTCGCGATGTCGGTGACCACGCCGTCGGCGGGCGTGAGCAGGATGTTCACCGAGAACGCCGCGCTGACCGCCCCGAACCCGGCGGCGATGCCGGCGAGCGGATGGCGGCCGACGCTGATGAACGCCGCGGCGGCCAGCGGGATGAGCACGAGATAGCCGGCGTCCGACGCGACGCTCGAGAGGATCCCGATGAACACGATGATGTACGTGAGCGACGCCGGCGAGGAGATCGCGACGAGCTTGCGTATGAGCGCGCCGATCAGCCCGGAGTACTCGGCGACCCCGACGCCGATCATCGCCACGAGGATCACCCCGACCGCCGCGAAGCCGAGGAAGTTCGGCACGAACTGGGTGAACATGAACCGGATGCCGTCGCTGGTCAGCAGTCCCTTGGCCTCGACGCGCTCGGTCTGGATCTCGAACTCCTCGCCGTCGGCCTGAGCGGGCGGGTCGTACGAGTTCTCGGTGCGCTCGACCTGCGCGGGCGGAGGCTCGGCGATCTGGCTCGTGGTCCCGACGTTCGCCCAGTCGAGCACCTGGGAGAGCAGGATCACGAACACGATCAGGCCGATGAAGAGGATCGCCGGGTCGGGCACGCGATTGCCGGCCTTCTCGACCCAGCCGAGCGCCCGCTCGGCGAAGCCGCCGCCCTTCGGCGCGCCCGCGGACAACGGCTCGGTGGTGGTCATGCCGCACGCTCCCCGAAGGCCTCGGCGTAACGGCCGAGGAAGTCGGCCTCGGCGACGACGGCGTTCTCGAACTCGCTCAGCAGCAGGCGCTCGTTCGGGCCGTGGATGTTCGCGTAGCCGTCGGTGGTGCCGACGAGCAGCGCCTCGGCCGCGGGGAGCGCTCCGGCGAGCGCGCTGACGATCGGGATCGAGCCGCCGCTGCCGGCCAGCACGACGTCCGCTCCCCACGCCTGCGACCACGCCGCGCGAGCGGCCGCGTAGGCCGGGCCCGTCGTCACCGCCGCGAACCCGTTGCCGGTCGGCCCGGGCTCGACCTCGAGCTCGATGCCGAACGGCCGCAGCGCCCGCAGGTGCTCGATCACGGCCTGCTGTGCCTCGACCGCGTCCTGCTCCGGATGCACCCGCACGTTGAGCGCCGCGCGCGCGTACGGCGACACGGCATTGACCGCGCCCGCGACCGACGGCACATCGATGCCGATGACCGTGATCGCGGGGCCCGACCAGATGCGCGACCCGAGTCCGCCGGTGCCGAACAGCGGCAGATCGCCGAGCACGGTGCCCAGCTCGCGGAAGTCGTCCTCGGCCTGCTCCGGCCCGTCCCACTCGTTGCGCCGCAGGCCGGCGACCGCCACGTCGCCCTGCGCGTCGTGCAGCGACGCCAGCGCGCGCAGGAGCGTGAGCAGCGCGTCCGGCGCCGCACCGCCGTACTGCCCGCTGTGCTTGCCGGACTCGAGCGTGCGCACCGCGACCGTCACGTTCGCCATCCCGCGCAGCGCGGTCGTGAGCGTCGGCACGCCGGGGCTGATGCTCCCCATGTCGCCGATGACGAGGGCGTCGGCGCGGAACCGGTCCGGATCGGTCGGCGGGTAGCCGGTGAGCGCGCCGCTGCCGATCTCCTCGTAGCCCTCGATGCAGATCTTCACGCCGACCGGCGGCCGCCCGCCCCACGCGCGCAGCGCACCGACGTGCATGAGGATGTTCGATTTCGTGTCCGCCGCGCCGCGGCCGTAGAGGGCGCCGTCGCGTTCGGTCGGCTCGAACGGCGGCGTACGCCACTGGCTCTCGTCGCCGGCCGGCACGACGTCGTAATGGCTGTAGAGCAGGACGGTCGGCGCGCCGGGCGGTGCCGGGATCTCGCCGACGACGACGGGCGCCGTGTCCGGCAGGTCGAGCCGTCCGACCGCGACGCCGGCGTCCGCGAACAGCCGCGAGGTCAGCGCGAACGCCTCGAGCAGCGGCTCGCCGAGCTCGCCCGGCACGGAGACCGAGGGGATCCGCACGAGATCCTCGAGCTCCCGCCGCAGGCCCGGCACCAGCTTGCGCACCTCGTCGGCTGCAACCATCCGGACGCCCCCCGTAGCCGCTGTTGGTCAGCCGGACATTACTCAGAACGCCCAGATCAGCGGGACGAGGCCGACCGCGACGGCGAAGTACAGGGCAAGCATGACGAGGCCGAGGCGCCAGAAGTCGCCGAACCGGTAGCCGCCCGGACCGACGACCATCATGTTCGCGGGCGTCGCGATCGGCGTCAGGAACGCCGCGGCCGACGCGACGACGACGGTCATAAGGACCGGTGTCGGAGACACGTCGAGGTCGTGCGCCGCCGCGACCGCGATCGGGATCACGATCAGCGCGGTCGCGGTGTTGCTGATGGCTTGCCCGAACAGCGCCGTCACGAGGAACAGGCCGACGAGCAGGAGGTGCGGGCCGGCGTCGCGGACCGCGTCCACGAGCACGCGGGCGACGTCGTCGGCCGCCCCGCTCTCCTGGATCGCGACCGAGACGGGGATCATGCCGGCGATCAGCACGATCGTCGTCCACGAGACCGCTCGATAGGCCTGCTCGGCCGTCAGCACGCCGGTGAGCACGATCGCCATCGCGGCGAGCGCGCCGGCGACGGCGGCCGGCGTCAGCCCGCTCGCCAGGGCGGCGACCATGAGGCCGACGATCACCAGCGCCCGCCGCGCCCCGCCGCCGAGCGGCACGACCTGGCGGCGGACGGCGTCGGGCGGGTCCACGACGAGCACCTCGCCGTCGCCGAGGTGCTCGTCGAGCGCGCTCCACGTGCCCTCG
>DASSUW010000003.1:0-6240 GCA_035706585.1 Solirubrobacteraceae bacterium
GGTGTCGGCGAGGATCTCCTGCACGGTCTCCACGAAGTCCGGCGCCGCCATCTGGCGGGCGGACACGTTGACGGTCAGCCGCAGGCCGTCGTGACCGGTCTCGCGCTGCCAGCGGGCGACCTGGTCGCAGGCGGCGCGCAGCACGCGCGCGCCGAGCGGGACCACGAGGCCGCTCTCCTCGGCGACCGGGATGAACTCGGCCGGCGACACGCTGCCGCGCGTCGGGTGCTCCCAGCGCACCAGCGCCTCGACGCCGGCGAGCCGGCGGCCGGGGAGCCGGTAGTACGGCTGGTAGGCGACCCACAGGCGGCCCTCGCCCTCGAGCGCACGGCGCAGGTCGGCCTCGACCTGCAGGCGGGCGGTGATCCGGTCACGCAGGCCGGCGTCGAACACCTCGAAGCGGCCGCGGCCGCGCTCCTTGGCGCGGTACATCGCCGCGTCGGCGTCCGACAGCAGCTCGGCCGCGCCGCGCGGGACGCCGGGCTCGGTGACCACGACGCCGACGCTGACCGAGCCGAAGCGGGGCTCGCCGTCGACGATGAACGGTTCCTCGAACGCCCCGACGATTCGCTCGGCGATCCCGATCGCCTGGTCGATGTCGTCGACGTTCTCGCAGACGATCGCGAACTCGTCGCCGCCGAAGCGGGCGACCGTGTCGCTGGCGCGCAGCTGACCGTGCAGGCGCGGGCCGATCGCCCGCAGCAGCTCGTCGCCGGCCTGGTGGCCGAGCGAGTCGTTGAGCACCTTGAGGTTGTCGAGGTCGACGAACAGCAGCGCGATGCGGCCACCCTCGCGGGTCGCACGGGCGAGCGCCTGGTGCAGGCGGTCCAGCAGCAGCGAGCGGTTCGGCAGTCCGGTCAGGGAATCGTGCAGCGCGTCGTGGCGCATCTGCTGCTCGACGCGCAGGCGCTCGATCGCGCCGTTGAGGATGTGCGCGACCGCGGTCAGGAAGTCCAAGTCGCGCTCGTCGAACGGCCGCCCGCGGCAGGCGCTGAGCATGCCGATCGGGTGCTCGTCGCTGCCGATCGGGACCTCGGCGGCGGCGACCACCTCGCCGGGCCGGTGCTCACCGGCCTGGGCGCGCCGCTTGACGGTGCCGTCGGGCTGGTTCTCGAAGATCGTCACGACGTCGACCTCGAGCGTCTCGACGACGGCGGTCACCGCCTCCTCGATCAGGCGGCCGAGGTCGCGCCGGTTGATCGCGATGTCGCCGAGCCGCGCGACGGCGGACTGCTGCGCCAGGCGCCGGCCGAGCTCGCGCGAGGCCTCGTGGCGGTCGTCGATGCCGCGCGAGGAGCACTGGACCTCGTCGCCGACGCTGCGCGCGGTCGTCTCGACCCAGTGGTAGGACCCGTCACGGTGGCGGATCCGGTACTCGAAGACGACGACCTCGCCGCTCAGCACGCTGGACGCCATCTGCTCCTGCACGGCGTCGATGTCCTCGGGGTGGATGAGCGCCCAGCAGGCGGTGCCGATCAGGTCCTGCGGGCGGTACGCGAGGAACGGCTCGACCGACGGCGAGACGTAGAGGTAGTGGCCGACCAGGTCGTGCAGCGTCACCACGTCCGTGGCGTTGTCCGCGAGCAGGCGGTACAGCCGCTCAGGGGTGGCTCTCGTCGTGTCCGACGCCATCTCTCGGTGAATCGGCCGCGAGCCGAGGTTCTGTAGCCCCTAACATGGGTTCGATGGAGGGTTCGGCGCTCACGCACCTGGACGCATCCGGCCGCGCGCGGATGGTCGACGTCAGCTCCAAGACCGCGACCGAGCGCTACGCGCGTGCCCGGGCCGTCGTGCGCATGTCGCCGGAGGCCGCCGGGCGGGTCGCGGCGGGCGACAACCCGAAGGGCGATGTGGCCGCGGTGGCGCGGATCGCGGCGATCCAGGCCGCGAAGCGGACCGACGAGCTCATCCCGCTCTGCCACTCGCTGCCGCTCACCCATGTCGACCCTTCGATCGCGATCGACCCCGAGGCCGGGACCGTCACGCTCGTCGTCGAGACGCGCACGACCGACCGCACCGGGGTGGAGATGGAGGCGATGGTCGCCTGCTCGGTCGGCGCGCTGACCGTGTACGACATGGTCAAGGGGATCGAGCCCGGCGTGGTGATCGAGCACGTGGAGCTGCTCGACAAGACCGGCGGGAAGGCGGACTTCCACCGATGAAGCCGCTGGTCGACGGTCACGGGCGCCCGATCGGAGACGTGCGCATCTCGGTCACCGACCGCTGCAACTTCCGCTGCCAGTACTGCATGCCCGCCGAGGGGCTGCCGTGGCTGGAGCGCACGGCGCTGCTGACGTACGAGGAGATCGAGCGGCTCGTGCGGCTGCTCGCGTCGATGGGCGTGCACGACGTGCGCCTGACCGGCGGCGAGCCGCTTGTGCGCAAGGAGCTGTGGCGGCTCGTCGAGCAGCTGGCGGCGATCGAGGACGTCCACGACCTCTCGCTGACCACCAACGGCTACCTGCTCGCCCGGCAGGTCGACGACCTCGTCCGCGCGGGGCTGCGGCGTGTCAACGTGTCGCTGGACTCGCTGTCGCGCGACCGCTTCTTCCAGCTCACGCGCCGCGACTCGCTCGGGCAGGTGCTCGAGGGGCTCGAGGCGGCCCAGCGGCACCCGGAGCTGCGGCCGATCAAGGTCAACGTCGTCGCGCTCAAGGACTTCACCGAGGACGAGGTGCTGCGGTTCGCCGAGTTCGCCCGCCTGCACCCGTACGAGGTGCGGTTCATCGAGTTCATGCCGCTCGACGCCGACCGGTCGTGGACGCGCGACAAGGTCCTGCCGAACGCCGAGATCGTGGCGATGATCGACGCGGTGTACCCGCTCGAGCCCGTCGGTCGCGAGCGGCACGGCACGGCACGGCGGTACCGGTTCGCCGACGGCAACGGCGAGATGGGCTTCATCTCCCCCGTCAGCGAGCCGTTCTGCGGTGACTGCAACCGCATCCGCCTGACCGCCGAGGGGCAGCTGCGCACGTGCCTGTTCTCGATGAACGAGACCGACCTGCGCGGGCCGCTGCGCGACGGCGCGACCGACGCGCAGCTCGAGGAGATCGTGCGCGACGCGGTCTGGCGCAAGGAGCTCAAGCACCACGTGAACGACCCCGGGTTCGTGCAGCCTGCGCGCACGATGTCGCGCATCGGCGGCTGATGCTCTCGATCGACGAGGCGCTCGACCTGGTCCTCTCGGGCCTCGCACCGCTCGCCGGCGAGCGCGTCGCGCTCGCGTCCGCGGCCGGACGCGTCGTGGCCGAGCCGGCGGCCGGCGCGGTCGACCTTCCGCCGTTCGACCGGTCGGCGATGGACGGCTACGCGGTGCGCGCGGCCGACACCGCACCGGGTGTGCCGCTGCGGCTCGCGGGCGGCGTGGCGGCCGGCGAGGTGGCGGCGGCGACGCTGGAGCCGGGCACGGCGGCGCGCGTGTCCACGGGCGCCGCGATCCCGCCGGGCGCCGACGCGATCCTTCAGTCCGAGCTCGCTGTCGAGCGCGACGGGACCGTGGCGCCCGAGCGCGCGCTGGCGCCCGGCACGCACGTGCGGTTCCGCGGCGAGGACCTGACGGCCGGCACCGTGCTCGCACCGCCCGGCTCGGCGCTGACGCTGCCGCGCATCTCGGCGCTGGCGTCGGCCGGCGTCGGCGAGGTGGTGGTGCACCGGCGGCCGCGACTGCACCTGATCGTCACCGGCAGCGAGCTGCTGCCGCTCGGCGCGCCGCCGGAGCCGGGCAAGATCCACGAGTCGAACGGGCTGATGGTGCGGCTGCTGGCGGACCGCGCGGGCGCCTCGGTGACCGACCACGGCGTGATCGGCGACGACCGCGACGCGACGATCGCCGCCGTCGAGGCCGGCCTCGGCGGCGACGTGCTGGTCGTGTCGGGCGGCGTCTCCGTCGGCCCCCACGATCACGTCAAGCCCGCGTTCGAGGCCTGCGGGGTCGACGAGGTCTTCTGGCGCGTCCGGATCAAGCCCGGCAAGCCGCTGTGGTTCGGCCGGCGCGGCGACACGCTCGTGTTCGGGCTGCCCGGCAACCCGCTGTCGACGATCGTCTGCTTCAGCGTGTTCATCGCACCGGCGCTGCGCCGGCTCCAGGGCGAGCGCGACGCGCGCCCGGACTACTGCGCCGGCCGCCTCACGACGCCGGCGTCGGCCTCCGACGGGCGCACCACGTTCCTCACCGCCGCGCTGCGCCCCGGCGCCGACGGCGTGCTCGAGGCCACGCCGACCGAGCGCCAGGGCTCGCACATGACCGGCGCGCTGGGCGAGAGCGACGGCTTCGTGATCGCGCCCGAGGACGCTGCCGAGCTGCCCGCCGGCGCGCCGGTCGACGTCCTGCGGCTCGACTGACGAGCGCGGCATGAGGGCCGCGGCGGCGAGCTCGCGCGTCGCGGATGGCGTGGACGGCGAACTCAGCCGTGCAGCCGTTCGCCGCGGCGCAGCATGTCGAGGTACTTCGCGAGCCGGCGCGCGCGGGTCTCGGGCCGCTTGGCATCGTTGAGCCGCCACGTGATCGCGTACCGGTTGCGCGCGTCGAGCGCTGCGAACGCCGCGGCGGCGACGGGGTCGGCCTCGAGCTCGCGCTGGAGGTCGTCGGGAACGCCCGCGGCGCGCTGCCCGTCGTAGGCGGCGTCCCAGCGGCCGTCGGCGCGGGCACGCTCGACCTCGGCCAGGCCCGCGGGACGCATGCGCCCGGCGGCGATCAGCGTCTCGGCCTTGTCGCGGTTGATGCGCGACCAGCGACTGCGCCGCGAGCGCGGCGTGAAGCGCTGTCGCCAGTGCTCATCGTCGCCGCGCGCCTTCTGGCCGTCGATCCAGCCGAAGCAGAGCGCGATCTCGATCGCCTCGGGGTAGGTGACCGTGGCCTCGGACGAGCCCTTCCTCGCGATCTCGAGCCAGACGCCGCGGTGGTGTTCGTGGTTGGCCTCCAGCCATGCCTCGAACTCAGCCGCGTCGGCGAACCGCACGCCGGTGTCCGGGGACGGCTCGGTCATGCCCGCTCCCCGTCGGGATTCTCGCCATCGCCGCGCGCGGGCCACGGCTCGCGCCCAGGCGGGCCGGCGTGCAGGAGGCGCTCGGCCGGCCACCCGCCGCGGCCCGGGAGGGCGCGGAAGATCGCGGTACGGGTGATCGGAGTCGTCGACGTCATAGACAGCCGGCCGGGGCTGGCGTCGCTTACGCCCGGGTGGCCCAATCCTCGACGATCCGGCGCTGCACCGCCGTGAGCGGCGGTGTCTCGCCGCGCTCGATCGCGTCGGCCGCCTGGCGCAGCGTCAGCCCCGTGCCGGTCAGGATCTCGCCGATCAGGGGCGGGACCTCGGAGCCGCAGACGCCGGTGTCACACGAGGACGTCATCGTGCTTCGAGGCTAGCGCGACGACCGCCGCCATGGCGACGCCGGCAGACCGTGCGGCGTTCGCCGCGAGGAGACGACGATCGCACGGTCGCCGGCGATCCGGCCCAGTGCGAACGCCCTAGCCGGCCTCCAGCAGGGCCTTGAGGCCGGACAGGCGCTCGCGCCAGAACGTCTTCATCGTCGCGGCGGTCTCGGCGTCGGGCAGACGCTCGTGCGACAGCGCGACGACGCTCTTGCCGGCGGCCTTGCTGTCGAACCCGACGATGACGCGCGTCGACCCTTCGCCCCAGTCGAAGCGGGCGGTCCGGTGCGCCGTCGCCGTGCGCTCGCGCAGCACGACTCCCGGGAGCCATTCGTCGCGGCGCGCGGGGTCCACGACGGCGGCGAACAGCTCCGCCACCGGCACCGCGACGGTCTTGGTGGCGTTCACCGCGAACAGGCCGTCGCGGCCCTGGCCGACGGCACGCAGCCCGCGCGCCCGCTCGTATTCGACCGTGATGTTCTGCGCCCACCACCCCGGCACGTCCTGCTCGCCGGACAGCCAGGCGGCGATCTCCTTGTGCGAGCGGTCGATCGCGCCCCACTCGTCGAGCGCGGCGAACCAGGCGCTGTACGGCCGCCCGGTCGGGCCCGCGTCCGGCTCCTGGTCGCGCGGCAGCAGCTGGGCCCGCGCCGCGGTGTAGCTCTCGCCGGTCTTCGCCATGCGGGTCCGGACGCGCTGCTTGAACGACTTCTGGCTGGTCATCTCAGGTGCTCCTGTCGACGGCGAGCCGGCCGGGACTCACGCTCCCGCCCGTCCCGCGGGACAGGCACACACCAACCGCGTCCCGAGGACCCGTGGTCCCCTTTGCCCCTCGTGCCGGCGGCGTGAGCGCCGGATCAGGGGTTGCGCGC
>DASSUW010000004.1:0-5955 GCA_035706585.1 Solirubrobacteraceae bacterium
CGCCCAGCTCGACGCCTCGTGGGTGGCCGTGGTCGAGGCGCTGCGGGCGGGCGATCGCGCCGCCGATCTCCCGCTCGTGACCGGCGGCCGGTCCTCCGGCGCGCGCGTCGCGTGCCGGACCGCCGCGGCGACCGGCGCGGCCGGCGTGCTCTGCCTCGCGTTTCCGGTGCATCCGCCGGGCAGGCCGGAGAAGTCGCGGCTGCCCGAGCTCGACGCGGTCGCGGTGCCGGTGCTGGTCGTGCAGGGCACCGCGGACCCGTTCGGGATGCCGCCCGAGGCGCCCGGCCGCACGCTCGTCACGGTGCCGGGCAACCACAGCCTCACCGGCGACATCGACGCGCTTCGCGGCGCCGTCGGCGACTGGCTCAGGCTGCGCGTGTGAGGAAGGCACTGCTGGCGGCGCCGGTGATCAGCGCCGTCGCCGCGCCCGCGGCGAGCTCGGCGCCGCGGCTGACCTTCCACCCGTGCGCCGACGCGCCCGAGCGCGCCCGCTGCGGCACCGTACGCGTGCCGCTCGATCGCGCCGCGCCGGCCGAGAGGATCCGCATCCAGTTCGAGCGCTACCGCCACCGCGACCGCTCGCGGCGGCGGCTCGGCACGATCGTCGCGGTCGAGGGCAGCCCCGATGAGCCGTTCACGCTGGCCAACGAGTACGGCTCCGCGTTCGAGGCCGTGGTCTGCATGCGCTGCGGCGGGCAGGCGGACCGGTGACGAGCGCGTCGCGATCCCCTGGGTCGCCTGACTCAGGCTGTCAGCGGTGCGAGCCAGTCGGCCGGGAACGCCGCCGGCATCCGGCCGGGGTAGCCGGGCGTCAGCCGCCGCGCGAGCCTGCCGCCCGGCCGCTCGGCGATGAACGGCCGCAGGTCATCGTGGGTCATCAGCAGGGCCAGGCTCGTGGCGATCTGCAGGTCCGCGACGTTCGGAGGATCGCCGCCGAGCACGCCCTCGGCGATCCAGCCGTCGATGCGGTCGAGGATCCCCGGCAGCGCCGCGAGGTCGGCGCGCACCGCGCCGTCGTACGCCTTGTGCGAGCGGTGCAGGATCGCGATGACCGCGGGCGCGAGCGGCTTGACGGCCGCCTTGGGCAGCAGCATCCGCGAGCCCTCGAGATAGCTGTCGACCGCCTCCTTGTGGCGCGGCAGCGCCCAGTAGACGAGCCGGCGGCACAGCTGCTGCAGATCGCCGTCGGCCCACGTCTCGATCTCCTCGACGCGCGCCCGCAGCTCCGGGTCCTCCGGCACGAGCCGCGGCTCGGGCGTGACGTCGTCGAGCGCGCGGGCGATCGCCCTGGTGGTCTGCACGCGCCGCCCGTCGAGGACGATCGCCGGGACCGTGGTTCCGGGGAAGCGCAGCGCCCGCAGCACGCCGCGGTGGAACCACTGCGGCAGATCGACGCGCGAGTACGGGATGCCCTTGCGCTCGAGCATCACCTGCGCCGCATACGACGGGTGTGAGGCCGGGATCGCGTACAGCCGCGCCTTTGCCATGGGACGCAGAGTCTTCCGCCGCCGCCGCGGCGCGGTCAAGGCGAGGGGTGACGCGGGTTCGGCGACTGTGGGCTGGCGCGCGGTCGTCCCTTCCGATCAACGGAGCCCGCCGTGCGCGGAGTCTCTGGCGCCGCGCCAGACCGGTCCGGCCGGCGTCGCGGGCGCGAGGGCGCGGGCCCGAGTCGGGTTGCGCGGGACCGCCGGGCGCTCGGAGACCGTCGTCCGCTAGGGCGCGAACTTCGGCATTGAGGGGTGGCCAGGAGGGGGCGATACCCCGTCCCTGGCGCTTTTTCATCGCATAGCGACGAAAAAGCGCCAGGCGTTTGGAGACAGCGGCGCCGTCGGCGCCGCGGGGCTTGACGTTCCGTCGGCCCGGCGGCCGCCAGACGCGACGATCAGACCATTGCCGGTCCGCGGATGGACGGCCAGCATGCGCGGCATGACAGCCATCGACGCCCTTGCCACCGACGAGCTCCAGGAGCTGGCCCACCGCCACCTCCTGATGCACTTCACCCGCAACGGCGCGTTCGGGCCTGGCGGGAACCGGCTGCTGGTGCTGGAGCGCGGCGAAGGACCGTACGTCTTCGACACCGACGGCAAGCGCTACCTGGACGGGCTGAGCTCCCTGTTCTGCTGCCAGATCGGCTACTCGTTCGGCGAGGAGATGGCGGCGGTCGTGGGCGAGCAGATGTCGACGCTGTCGTTCAACACGAACTGGGGGACCGCGCACCCGCCGGCGATGCGGCTCGCCGCGGCGCTGGCCGAGCGCGCGCCGGGCGACCTCAACCGCGTGTTCTTCACGAGCGGCGGCTCGGAGTCGGTCGAGACCGCCTGGAAGATCGTCCGCCAGCACTTCCTCGCCAAGGGCGAGCCGCAGCGCACCAAGGCCGTCGCGCGCGAGATCGCCTACCACGGCGTCACGCTCGGCGCGCTGTCGTTCACCGGCGTGCGCCCGATGAAGGAGCCGTTCGGCGCGTCCCCGATCCCGGTCGTGCGCGTCTCGAACACCAACGCGTTCCGCCACGAGCTGGCCGACGACCCGGCCGCCCACTGCGCCCAGCTGCTGCAGGAGATGGAGCAGGCGATCGTCGAGGCCGATCCGGCGACGGTGGCGATGATCATCGCCGAGCCGGTCCAGAATGCGGCCGGCTGCCTCGTCCCGCCCGACGGATATTGGCCCGCCCTCCGCGAACTGGCCGACAGGTATGGCATCGCGCTGGTCGCCGACGAGGTGATCACCGGCTTCGGGCGGATCGGCGAGTGGTTCGCCGCCTCGCGCTTCGGCCCGGCGCCCGACGTCATCACGGTCGCCAAGGGCATCACGTCGGCCTACGCGCCGATGGGCGCCGTGCTTGTGGCGGACAGGATCGCCGAGCCGCTGTACGACGAGGGCCGCATGCTGCTGCACGGCATCACGTTCGGCGGGCACCCGCTGGCGGCGGCCGTCGCCCTCCGCAACATCGAGATCTTCGAGCGCGAGGGCGTGCTCGAGAACGTGCGCGAGCACGAGGACTACCTGCGGGAGCGGCTCGAGGAGCTTCGCGACCGGCTGCCGATCGTCGGCGACATGCGCGGCGCCGGCTACTTCTGGGCGCTCGAGCTGGTGCGCGACGGCGACAACACGCGCTTCAGCGCCGAGGAGCGCGAGCGGCTGCTGCGCGGCTTCCTCGCGCGCCGGCTGCTCGACGAGGGCCTGATCGCGCGGCCGGACGACCGCGGTGACGCGGTGCTGCACCTCGCCCCGCCGCTGATCAGCGGCCGCCGCGAGATCGACGAGCTGGTCGAGAAGACCGGCGCCGTGCTGGCGGACGCCTCCGAGCGGTTCTTCGCCGGCGCGTAGTGCACCACGACGCCCACGGGTACTGGCTGCAGGAGGCCGGCGGCGCGGAGCCCGTCGCGCCGGCCTCCGGTGACATCGACGCCGACGTCGTGATCGTCGGCGGCGGCTACGCCGGGATGTGGACGGCGTGGCAGCTCCGGGACCGCGCGCGCGTCGTCGTCCTCGAGGCCGACGTGTGCGGCCACGGTCCGAGCGGCCGCAACGGCGGGTTCTGCGAGACGCTGTGGTCGAACCTCCCGTCCCTGCGCGAGCGGTTCGGCGACGAGCGCGCGCTCGCGGCCGCGCACGCGTCGTCGGAGAGCGTGCGCGCGATCGGCGACTGGTGCGCGGCCGAGGGCGTCGACGCGTGGTTCACGCGCAGCGGGTTTCTGATGGTGTCGACGGACAGCGCGCAGGACGAGGTGATCGACAAGACCCTCGCGGCGGGCGACGGCGAGCACGTCGTCGCGCTCGACGAGGCCGCGACCCGCGCGCGCTGCGACTCGCCGCGCTTCCGCCGCTCGCTGCTGGTGCCCGACGACGCGACCGTGCACCCGGCGCGGCTCGCGCTCGGCCTGCGGCGCCGGCTGATCGAGAGCGGCGTGCCGGTCTACGAGCGCTCGCGCGTCCGCGCGCTGCGCGTGAACGGACCGCGCGAGGTGGTCGCCGACACGGGCTCGGCGCGCGTGCGCGCGTCCGCCGCGGTGCTCGCCGTCAACGCCGCCACGCGCGCGGTGCGGCCGCTGCGCTCGCGGCTGTCGGTGACCTCGTCGCACATCGTGCTGACCGAGCCGGTGCCGGACGTGCTCGAGCAGATCGGCTGGACCGGGGGAGAGTCGATCACCGACGGGCGGCTGTTCGTGCACTACTTCCGCACCACGAACGACGGGCGGATCGTGTTCGGCTGGGGCGGCGGCATGCTCGCCTGCGGCGCGCGGCTGCACGGTCGCGTCGAGGTCGACCCGGCAGTGGCGGCGACCGTCCACGAGCATCTCGTGGACATGTTCCCGGCGCTGGAGGGCCGGTCGATCACGCACGCATGGGGCGGGCCGATCGACGTCTCGCCCAGCCACCTGCCGCAGATCGGCACGCTCGACGACGGTCCGGTCCACTACGTCTTCGGCTTCACCGGCAACGGCGTCGGGCCGTCCCACGTGGCGGGGCGCGTGCTGGCCGCGCTCGCGCTGGGCGAGGGCGACCGGACGCTCGCGCTCGTCGATCCCGCGCCCGCCGTCGTGCCGCCGGAGCCGCTGGCGTGGGTCGGCGGGATGGTCGTGCGCGGGGCGATCCTGCGGGCCGAGCAGGCCTACGCGGACGGCGGCCGTCCCGATCCGCTCACCCGGGCGGTCACCGCGTTGCCGCGGGCACTCGGGATCCACGTGTCGCGATGAAGCGGGCGCCGGTCGCCGGGAGCTTGCCGGCGGCGATCAGCTCCTCCTCCTGGCCGCGCAGCGCCGGGTCGATGTTCCAGCGGTACAGGTAGGGACCGCGCACCGGTGCGCCGACCGCGAACCACGGCTCGAGCGCGGCGGTGATCGTCGTCACCGGGTGCAGGTGCGCGCGCACGTCGCCGACGAGCTCGATCGGCTCGTGTTCGTGCTCGGCGTCGGAGTGCGAGAGCCACCAGCGGGCCGCGCGCTCGTCGTAGCGGCCGACGTCGAACTCGTCGACGACGAGCGGTGCGCCGGCCGGCAGCATGGCGGCGAGCCGCTCGATCGACGCGTCGAGCGGGTCGACGTGGTGCAGCGACGTGACCGCGACCGCCGCGGCGAAGAAGTGCGCGGGCGCGTCGAGCTCGTGCAACGGCACCTGGAGGATCTCGTCGCCGCCGGCCGGGTCGATCGCGAGGACGTCGTAGCCGTCCTCGCGCAGCGCGGCGGCGAGCGTCCCGTCGCCGGCGCCGATCTCCAGCACGCGGGCCGGCCGTGGCGGCAGCGAGGCGCAGACGAAGGCGTGCACGTCGGGGGTCGGCATCGCGCAAGTATCCCGCTCGCCGCCGCCGCCGCGCCGTGAGTCCGGGCACCGTCGGAAACTTGACACGTGGAGGCGGGTATCGGATCCGCGAAAGCGGGTACCCGTGCCGGGAACAGGAATGACCGAGTCAGTCGTAACCCTCCCTCGTTCCACCGACGCGCCGCGCCAAGCCCGGCAACACGTGCGCGACCTGTTGGGCCCTGACCGGGCGCAGGACGCCACTCTGCTCGTCTCCGAGCTCGTCACCAATGCCGTCAAGTACGGCCCCGAGGAGGAGTCGATCCGCCTGATCATCGGGCGCGGCGACGGCCGCATCCGCTTCACCGTCCACGATCTGGGCCTCGGGCCGCTGCCCGAGATGCGTGCCGAGGACGATCCCGCTCCGGGCGGACACGGTCTGCGGCTCGTGGATGCCCTCGCCGATCGCTGGGGCGTCGAACGCGGCAGCACACGCGTCTGGTTCGAGCTCGACCAGTGATGTAGGCTTGTTGGCGCATGTCGCGCCGGCTTGCCCTTCTCCTTCTCCTCCCCCTTCGGGGGGAATAGCGCGTGGCGGCCGCGAAGCCGCAAACCCAGCACGAAGGAGCAGGTACCAGAAGCCGAGAAGGAGCACGCGTCATGGACAACCGAGTCATCATCTTCGATACGACACTGCGAGACGGCGAGCAGTCGCCC
>DASSUW010000005.1:0-11129 GCA_035706585.1 Solirubrobacteraceae bacterium
GATCGCGATCGCACGGTGGCCGGCCGGCAGCGTCTCGAGGATCGCGAGCAGGGCGGGCAGGCCGGTCTCGTCGGCCACGAGCAGCGACCAGTCGTTGCCGTCGACGCCCTTCCAGTGCAGCCGCGGACCGGCGAAGCCGACCGTGTCCCCGGGCCGCGCCCGCTCACCCCACGCGGCGGCGCGACCGAGGTCGCCGTGCAGGAAGAAGTCGACATCCAGCTCGGCCTGCTCGGGCCGGTAGGCGCGCACCGTGTAGTTGCGCCAGTGCTGCTCGCGCGTGCCCGGCGGGAAGCGCCAGCGCCGCAGCGGCATCACGAGCTCCTCGCCCTCGTCGCACCAGCCGAGCGTGATGATCTCGCCCGGCCGCTCGACGCCGAAGTCCGCGAACGCGGGATGGCTGAGCGTGAGGCGCGCCATCGACGGCGTGACCGCGGTGCGCGCCGTCACCTCCGCGATGCCGGTGTGCAGGGGGAACGGGCGGGTCACCGGCGCGGCACCACCAGCGGCGTTCCCGCCTCGGGATCCTCGACGACGCGGCACGCGAGCCCGAACACGCGCTCGACCAGCTCTTCGCTCACGATCTCCGCCGGCGGGCCCTGGGCGACGATCGCGCCGTCGCGCATCGCCACCAGGTGGGTGGCGTAGCGGCATGCCTGGTTGAGGTCGTGCACCACGGCGACGAGCGTGCGGCCGTCGGCGTGCAGCTGGGCGCACAGGTCCAGGACCTCGACCTGGTGGGCGATGTCGAGGAACGTGGTCGGCTCGTCGAGCAGCAGGATCGGCGTCTGCTGGGCGAGCGCCATCGCGAGCCAGACGCGCTGGCGCTGGCCGCCGGACAGCTCGTCGACGATCCGGTCGGCGAGGTCCGCGACATGCGTGGCGGCCATCGCGTCGGCAACGGCGCGCTCGTCATCGCGCGACCACTGGCGCAGCAGCTTCTGATGCGGGAACCGGCCGCGGGCGACGAGGTCGGCGACCGTGATGCCGTCGGGCGCGATCGAGCTCTGCGGCAGCAGGCCGAGCTGGCGCGCGACCTCCTTCGACGGCCGCGCGGTGATCAGCGAGCCGTCGAGGTAGACGCCGCCGCTGCGCGGCTTGAGCAGGCGGGCGAGCGCCCGCAGCAGCGTGGTCTTGCCGCACGCGTTCGGGCCGACGATCACCGTGAACGACCGGTCCGGGATCGCGAGGTCGAGCTGCTCGGCCACGAGGCGGCGGTCGTAGGCGAGCTCGAGGCCGGCGCCGACGAGACGGGTCACGCCCGGCTCCTCCCGGTGTACAGCAGCCAGCCGAGATAGATGCCGCCGAGCGCGCCGGTGAACACCCCGACCGGCAGGTCCGCGGCGAGCAGCCGCTGCGCGGCAAGGTCGGCGGCGGCGAGCAGCAGCGCGCCCATCAGCCCGGCCGCGAGCAGCCCGGGAGTCGCCGAGCGCGTGAGCCGGCGCGCGAGCTGTGGCGCGGCGAGCGCGACGAACGCGACCGGGCCGGCCGACGCCGTCGCCACGGCGGTGAGCGCGACGGCCAGGAAGATCACGGCGGCGCGCGACCGCTCGACCGGCACGCCGAGGGCGCGGGCGGCGTCATCGCCCATCTCGAGCAGCGCCAGCGGTCGCGACAGCGCGAGCGAGACCGGGACCGCGAGGGCGAGCACGACCGCCACCGGCCATACGTGCTCCCAGCCGCGGCCGTTGAGGCTGCCGACGAGCCAGTGGGCGGCGGCGAACGCGTCCTCGCGCGTGGCGCGCGTGATCAGGTACGCGTTGACCGATTCCAGGACGGCGGCGACGCCGATCCCGACGAGCACGAGCCGCGCGCCCTGCACGCCGTTGCGGACGGACAGCAGGTAGACCGCGGCGGCGGCGACCATGCCCCCGGCGACCGCGCCGAGGCCGACCCGGCCCGACGCCTCGCCGAGCGCGAGGATCACGATCAGCGCGCCGGTGGCCGACCCGGTCGTGAAGCCGACGATGTCCGGGCTTCCGAGCGGGTTGCGCGAGACGCTCTGGAAGATCGCGCCCGCGATCCCGAAGGCGGCGCCGACGAGCAGCCCGGTGAGCACGCGCGGCGCTCGCAGCGTCTCGACGACGAACGAGCCGGCCGGGTCGCCGCGGCCGGCCAGCGTCGCGAGCACGTCGCCGAGCGGGAGCGGGTAGTCCCCGGTCGCCAGGCCCACGACCGCGATCGCGAACGTCACGCCCAGCATGCCGCAGCAGACCGCGGCGGCGCGACGGGGAACGCGGATCGAGACGCGGTCGCGCGGGGTGCGCAGGGCGAGCGTCGTCACAGCTGCGCGACCCGCCTGTGGCGCACGAGCGCGATGAACACCGGCGCGCCGATCAGCGCCGTCACGATGCCGACCTCGAGCTCCGACGGCCGGACCACCACGCGGCCGATCACGTCGGCGCTGATCAGCAGGATCGGCGCGAAGACGGCCGAGTAGGCGAGCACGCGCCGCTGGTCCGGGCCGGCGATCGCGCGCGCAGCGTGCGGGACCGTCAGGCCGACGAACGCGATCGGCCCGGCGACGGCGGTCGCGCCGCCGCACAGCAGCGTGACCGCCAGCGCGCCGAGCGCCCGGGTCCGCCCGATCGCGGCACCGAGCGCGCGGCCGGGGTCGTCGCCGAGCGCGATCGCGTTGAGCGGCCGCGCGAGCACGAGCGTGATCGCGGCGCCGGCGGCCAGGAACGGCCCGACCGAGGCGAGCACGCCGAGGTCGCGCCCGGCGAGCGCCCCGACGGCCCAGAAGCGGAAGTCGTTGAACGCGAGCGGGTCCAGCAGCGTGACGCCGTTCGTGAACGCGGTCAGCGCCGCCGCGACCGTCGTCCCGGCGAGCGCCAGGCGGACCGGCGTCGCGCCGGCGCGCCCGCCCGACCCGAGCAGGTAGACCACGACCGACGCGGCGGCCGCACCCGCGAACGCGAACCACACGTACTCGGCGGGATCCGCGAGGTGCAGAGCCGCGATCGCGATCACGATCGCCGCCGCCGCTCCGGCGTCGATCCCCAGCAGCCCCGGGTCCGCCAGGGGATTGCGCGTGAGCGCCTGCATCAGCGCGCCGGCCAGCCCCAGCGCGACGCCGACCGCGAGGCCGAGCAGCAGCCGCGGGACCCGCACGTCGCGCACGACGGCGGCGGCGTCGGAGCCGTCGTCGTGGAGCAGCGAACGCACGACCTCGCCGGGTGCGATGCCCTTCGTCCCGACGGCGAGGCTCAGCAGCGCGACGAGCGCCAGGAGCGCAATTCCGACCGCGAAGGTACGCATTGGTTAGGGAACCCTAACTCGTTGCGTCTCCGCCTGCGTCGCCGGCGATCGACCGGCTGGCGAGCCGTCACCGCGCCGGTTCCGACCGGCGGGCGGTGTGAGCCCGGCCGGCCGATCGGCAACCTGCGGTGTGCGAGCGGGACAGCGGCGGCGCGCACGATCGCACCTCTCCTCCTGCGAACCTGCGCCGCCGCCCCGCTCGCGTCAGCCGGCGCGGCGTTCTCAGTGCGTGAGCGCGACGGCGCCGTAGGGCGCGAGCGCGGCGGCCACGAGCGCGAGGTGCGCCTCGATCGCGGCGGCCGCGGCGGGATCGGTGGGCGTGCCGGCCGCGTAGGTGAAGAACCCGCGCTCGAGCGTCTCCAGGGCGCCGCTGGCGTGGCGCAGCTCGACCGTCGCGAGCGGCGAGTCGGCGCAGGTGGCGACGGTCACGAGGTCGTCGATCGCCGCGGCCGGCAGCTCGCCGACGATGCCGTCGTCGGCCAGCCGGGCCTCCGGGTGCTCGGGCTCCATGTGCAGGTGCCCGAGCGCGGACGGGGGAACGGGCGAGAACGTGTCGAGCTCCGGACGCAGCGCGCGCAGCGGCTCGAGCAGCTCGGCTGCCTCGGCGTCCGTGCCGAGGTGGGCGGCCTCGACGATCGTGTAGGACCGCCCGCGCACGAGCTCAGGCACCTCGTGCCGGTCGGCGAAGCGCATCAGCCGCGCCACCGACGTGATCTCGGCGGGCGCCGTGGCGGTCCACTCACGCCAGGCGTGCAGGACCTCGGCGGCGCGCTCGGGGGAGAAGAACAGGGCACCCGCGTACAGATCCTCGGCCGGGTGCAGCTCGAGCTCGAGCGCGGTGATGACACCCGCGGGTGCGCGTTCGACCGGGCCGTCGACGCGGACGAGCTCGCCGTCCCCGGTGACCAGCTCGACCGCGACGACGCCGCGCGCCGCCAGGCCGTGGCGCCGGGCCAGCCATCCCATGCCGTCGCCGAGCACGTCGCCGATCACGCCGGCGGTGCGAGAGAAGCCGGCGGCGGGGGCCAGGCCCAGGAAGGAGGCGCGGTCGGCGACGTCCGCCCAGCGGGCTCCGGCGCGGATGCGCGCGCGGTGGGCGCGCGCATCGATCTCGACGCCCGCCAGCGCCGTGGTGCGCAGCAGCATCGCGTCCCCGAGGTCGCCGGCGCGCTCGGCCCGATGGCCGGCGCAGCGCGCCACGACCCGCAGCCCGCGGTCACGGGCGATCCGGACGGCGGCGATCACGTCGCGCTCGTCGAGGGGCAGCGCGATCAGCGCGGGACGCTGGTCGACAGCGAGGTTGAACGCGCGCCGTGCGGCATCCCAGCCAAGCTCTCCGGGCTCCAGCACCGTGCACTCCTCGCGAAGGGACTGGGCGGTCGTCATGGACGCAGCATTCCGCTGCGGCGTCACGCGGTCATCGAGGGGACCCCCAAACGATCACCCCGATCTTCCGGACGCTCACCCCTAGGGGGTGCGAGCCCACCCCGCACGGGGGTCGGGCAGGGGGGTCAGGCGGCGCTCGATGTCCGTGCGGTGCGGCTCCAGCCGCGGCGGCAGGATCACGGTGGAGCCGAGCTCCTCGAGCGGGACGTCGACGGTGAAGCCGGGGGCGTCGTCGGCGATCTCGAACAGCACGCCGCTCGGCTCGCGGAAGTAGATCGAGTGGAAGTAGTGGCGGTCGATCACGCCGCTGTTGGGGACGCCGGTCAGCTCGAGGATCTTCAGCCAGTGCGGGTGGTCGTAGGCGGTGGTCCCCCAGGCGACGTGGTGGACCGTCCCGGCGCTCTGGCGCGCCGCGGCGACCGGCGCCTGCTCGTACTCGATCCGGCCGCCGCGGCGCTTGCCGCGCAGCTCCCACGCGCTGTCGCCGACCGGGATCGCGGACAGCACCTTCTCGAGCAGCGCCTTGCTGCGCTCCGGATCGACCGTGTAGGCGCGCACGGCGTCGAATCCCTGGAGCGCATGCTCGAGCGGGATCTCGGGATGCTCGGCCGACAGCGGCTCGTCGACGTCCGGCCGCACGGCCAGCTCGTGCGTCAGGCCCTCGAAGTCCGAGAACCGCAGCGTCCCGGCGGCGCGGGTCGTCTCGACGCCCTCGGCGCCGAGGCGGCGCTCCCAGAAGTCCAGCGCGGCGGGCGACCCGACGCGCGAGACGATCGTGTGGACCATGCCCGCGCCCGCGCGGCCCGGGGTCGCGCGGGGGTACTCGAAGAACGTCAGCTCCGATCCGGGGCGGCCGCGCTCGTCGGCGTAGAACAGGTGGTAGACGCTCGGATCGTCCTGGTTGACGGTCTTCGCCGCCAGCCGCAGACCCAGCACGCGCGTGTAGAAGTCGAGGTTGCGACGCGCGTCGCCGGTGATCGCCGTTATGTGATGAATGCCCTCGAGTCGCATCGAACCGCAAGTTTCGCCTCGCGCCTGCGTTCCCCAGGATATGACGCTTGCTCGCCGACTGAATGTCTCGCTCGTCGCCGCCCTCGCCGCTCTGACACTTGCCGCGGCCCCGTCGCAGGCGGTCGTGGGCGGCAAGGACGCCGCGCCGGGCGCCTACCCGGCGGTCGCGGAGATCACGTTCGGACAGTCGTTCCTGTGCACCGGGACGCTGATCGCGCCCACGTGGGTGCTGACGGCCGGGCACTGCGGATCGATCACCGGCGCCGCGGTCGGGACGCCGGCCGGCTGGCCGCCGCAGCTGATCGACGTGCGGATCGGCTCGGTCACACCGGGCCAGGGCGAGCGGGTTCCGGTGCGGCGCGTGGTCGTGCAGCCCAACTACCTCGTCAACGCGGGCTACGACATCACGCTGCTCGAGCTGGCGACCGCGTCGACGAAGCCGCCGGCCCGGGTCGTCGGCGCCGGCGGCGGCGCGCTGTGGGCGCCCGGCACCATGGAGACGATCGTCGGCTTCGGCACCACGTCGGAGGGAGGTGACGTCGCCGACACGCTGCAGGAGGCCCAGGTCCCCGTCACCACGGACGCCTACTGCGCCGGCGCGTACGACGACTTCGACCCGCAGACGATGCTGTGCGCCGGCTTCCCGCAGGGCGGCGTCGACACCTGCCAGGGCGACTCCGGCGGGCCGCTGTTCGCGCGCGACGCCGCCGGCACGCTCAAGGTCGTGGGCGCGACGAGCTTCGGGGAGGGCTGCGCCCGGCCGGACAAGCCGGGCGTCTACGCCCGCGTCGGCGACACGCTGCTGCGCGAGTGGATCCGCTCGCAGGCGCCCGCCGGCGTCGACTAGCCGAGCGCGGCGCGGAACTCGGCCTTCAGGCGCAGCTGGTCGGCGATCTTCTGCAGGTCGCGGACGTGCTCTGACCCGAAGAACGTGATCCCGACGCCGGTCCGGCCGGCACGGCCCGTGCGGCCGATGCGGTGGACGTAGCCCTCGCGGTCGGCCGGCGGGTCGAAGTTGATGACGTGGGAGATCCCACTGACGTCGATGCCGCGGGCGGCGACGTCGGTCGCGACGAGCGTGTCGACACGCCCGGCCTCGAACGCGGCGAGCGCCTTCTCGCGCTGGCGCTGCGTCTTGTCGCCGTGCATCGCGACCGCCTCGACGCCCTGGCTCGAGAGGCGGCGGACCAGGCGATCGGCGCCGCGCTTGGTGCGCACGAACACGAGCGCGCGATCGCGGTTCCCGGCCTCGAGCTCGCCGACGAGGGCGCCGAGCCGGTCGTTGCGCTCGACCGCCAGGAAGCGGTGCTCGATGTCCGAGACGCGCTGCGGCGGCGTGTGCTCGTGCCGCTTGGCATCGCGCGTGTAGGCACGCGCGATGCGGCCGGCCTCGCCGTCGAGCGTCGCCGAGAAGAACAACGTCTGGCGCTTGCCCGGGCAGCGGGCGACGATGCGGTCGACGGCGGGGCGAAAGCCCATGTCGAGCATGCGGTCCGCCTCGTCGAGCACGAGCGTGCGGATGTGCTCGAGCGTGAACGCGCGGCGCTCGAGGAGGTCTTCGAGCCGCCCCGGAGTCGCGACGAGGATGTGGGCGCGTCGCGCGTCGCGCGTCTGCTTCTCGAAGCCGACGCCGCCGTAGACGGCGCTGACGCGCAGGTTGCGGGCGCGGGCGAGCGGCTGCAGCTCGTCGACGATCTGGCCCGCCAGCTCGCGGGTCGGCGCCAGGACGAGCGCCGCCGGGCGCCGGGCGTCGGGTGCGATCCGGTCGATCATCGGCACGCCGAACGCGAGCGTCTTGCCGGACCCGGTCGGCGACTTGGCGAGCACGTCATGGCCGGCCAGGACGTCGGCGATCACGAGTTCCTGGATCGGGAACGGGTTGTGGATGCCGCGCTGGACGAGCGCACGCGTGACCGCGCGCGACACGCCGAGTTCGGCGAAGGACTGCTGGGACATCGAAAAACGACTTCCTGCGGCATGGGCCGCGAACGATTCGGGAGGCGACTGCTGACCCGAACCGCGCTGTGGCGGGACCCAAGCAAGCGAACTGCCTCGCGGCCGGCGGAATGCCGACCACCGCCAGCCAGTCTAGCGGGGCTTCGAGCAGCGCACCTGATACACGGAGGTGAAGCCGCTCGTGAAGTTGTGGCGGGCGGCCCGCAGGTACAGCCGCCAGATCCGCATCCGCTCGGGCCCCACGAGGCGCTCGCCCTCGGCCGCGTGCTCGTCGAGCCGCCGCGCCCAGTGACGCAGCGTCTCGGCGTAGTCCTCGCGGAAGCCCTCGACGTGCTGGGTCTCGAGCCCGGCACGCTCGACCGCGACCTGGATCCGCGACAGGTGCAGCGGCGCGGCGTCCGGGAACACGTAGCGCTCCGAGAACGGACCGGCCTCGGCATCGCCGACGCGCAGGCGGGCGATCCCGTGGTTGAGCAGCTGCCCGCCCGGGCGCAGGAGCCGCGCCACCGTGGCCATGTACTCGTCGATCTGCACCGAGCCGACGTGCTCGACCATGCCGATGCTGGCGATCTTGTCGTACGGCTCGCCCGTCAGCTCGCGGTAGTCCATGACGCGGATGTCGACGCGGTCGCCCACGCCCGCGTCCGCCGCTCGCTGCCGCGCCAGCGACGCCTGCGGCTCCGACAGCGTGATCCCGGTGACCGAGACGCCGTACTCGCGCGCGGCGTGGATCGCGAGACTGCCCCAGCCGCAGCCGACGTCGAGCATCCGCTCGCCCTTCTCCAGCGCGAGCTTGGTGCACACGAGGTCGAGCTTCGCGGTCTGCGCGGCCTCGAGGCTCGACCCGTCCCGCGAGAAGAACGCGCAGCTGTAGGTCATCGACGTGTCGAGCCAGAGCGCGAAGAAGTCATTGGAGACGTCGTAGTGGTGCCGGACCGAGCGGCGGTCGCGCTCCACGCTGTGGCGGCGCCCGCGCGGACGCAGCTCCGTCTCCGGCACCGGCGGCGGCTTGACCGGGCCCATCGCGCGCGCGGCGGCCAGCGCCAGGCGGAGCTGGGCGGCGCGGTCGATCGGCGGCGGCCGGAACGAGCCGACCACGTCCATCACCGCGTCGATGTCGTCGACGTCGAGCTCCCCGCTGACATACGCGCGGCCGATCCCGAGCTGGCCCGGGGCGCGCAGCGCGTGCGCGATCGCGGACGGCGAGCGGACATGCAGCGCCGGCCCGCCGCCGTTGGTCGCCGGCAGCTCGCTGCCGTCCCAGAACGTGAGCCGGAACGGGCGCTCGGGAAGGGTCGCGGCGAGCTCCCGCCGCAGCGGCTCGGTGGTGCGCAGGGCGGGCACGGCTACGTCTTCGCCAGCTTACGGGACTGGCGGTCTGGGCTGATGCGGACGACGTCCCACACGAGCCCCATCTTCTCAAGCAGGCGGATGACCGCCCGCGACGGGTCCAGCTGCCACCGGCGCATCCCGTGCTCGTACGACGTCGGGAACGCGTGGTGGTTGTTGTGCCACGCCTCGCCGAACGTGAACGGGGCCAGCCACAGCAGGTTGCGCGACTCGTCGTCGGTGTCGAACATCCGCGAGCCGAAGAAGTGGCACAGCGAGTTGATGCTGTAGGTGACGTGGTGGACGACGAGCATTCGCACCGCGCCGCCCCACAGCAGGCCGGTGAGTGCCGCCTGCCACGTCCCGCCGATCAGGTAGCCGAGACCGAACGGCAGCAGCAGCCCGCTGATCGCCCACAGCACGAACGTGCGGTCCACCCACTTGATCAGCGGGTCGGCGATCAGGTCGGGCGCGTAGCGCTGCTTGTTGCCGCGATGGGTGTGGATGAACAGCCAGCCGACGTGCGCGTGCAGGAGCCCCTTCAGCGCGCCGCGCCAGCCCACGCCGTGGTCGACATGCGGGCTGTGGGGGTCGCCCTCCTTGTCGGCGAACGCGTGGTGCTTGCGGTGGTCCGCGACCCAGGCGATCACCGGGCCCTCGATCGCGGCCGATCCCATGATCGCCAGCGCGCCGCGCACCCAGCGCTTGGCCTTGAAGGCGCGATGCGTGAGATGGCGGTGGAACCCGACGGTCACACCGAGGCCGGTGATCACGTAACAGATGGCGAACACGATCAGGTCGCTGACGTGCAGCCAGTCGTTCCACACCTGCCAGCCCACGATGATCAGGGCCGCGAACGGGACGACGGTGACCACACCGGTGATGATGCGGTCACGGGTCTCGTTGGCGACCGGCTGGACGTCGTCCGCGGTCGGAGCCACCATGGCGCGGGAACCCTACTGGTTCCGTCGTCCTGCTACCTTGTCGCGCGTTCGACCGGGTCTTCGAGCCCGGATTAAGCAGTGCACGACCGCAGTTGGTTGCTTCAGCATCCTCGGCGTTCGCAGCACCGACGCCGTGGAGGTAAAGACATGGCGACCGGCACCGTGAAGTGGTTCAGCGACGACAAGGGCTTCGGGTTCATCACCCCGGACGAGCCCGGCAAGGACCTCTTCGTTCACTTCTCCGGCATCGCTGGCGACGGCTTCCGCACCCTCGCTGAGGGCGCGCGGGTCTCCTATGACGCCGAGCAGGGCCCCAAGGGTCCCGCCGCCGTCAACGTCACGACGCTCTAAGAAAGCCATGGGTCGCGGCCCGCTCGCCGGTGACGGTGTGGCGGGCCGCGTTCTCATCCCCCGTCGCTTCAACGGCCCTCCGGCCAGCGCGAACGGGGGCTACACGAGCGGCCTGATCGCCCGCTACGCCGGCGGCCCGGCCGACGTCTCGCTGCGCTCGCCGCCGCCGCTCGACACCGCGCTCGAGCTCGAGCGCTCCGACGCGGGCGACATCCGGCTCTGGCATCGCGACGTGCTCGTGGCCGAGGGCGCCGCCGCCGATCCGCCCGACGTCGAGCCGCCCGTGCGGCCGACCGTGGCGCAGGCGCGCGAGGCGCAGCGCCGCCATCCGTATTTCGGCCTCGAGGGCCGGCACCCGTTCACCGCGTGCTACGTCTGCGGCGCGAGCCGCCACGACGGCCTCGGCATGCACTTCGGCGACCTGCGCGGGCATCCGGACATGACCGCCGCGCTGCTGATCGCCGACGAGACCGTGCCGCACGACGCGCGCGGGCTCGCGCCCGAGATCGCGTGGGCGGCGCTCGACTGCCCGAGCTACGTGCCCGCGCTGTGGCACGCCGACACGCCGAGCCTGCTCGCGCGCATGCGCGCGCAGGTGCTGGAGCCGATCGCGCTCGGCGTTCCGATCGTGGCGGTCGGCTGGCTCCTGCGGGCGGAGGGGAACAAGTACTGGACGGCGTCGGCGCTGCTGGACGCCGACGGGCGCCTGCTGGCGCGCGCCGCCCACCTGTGGATCAGACCGCGCGCGGCGGCGGGCTGACGGTCAGCGCCGCGAGGCCGCTCTGGGCATCGGCGTGGATCGTCACCCACTCGGACGCCCCGACGACGTCGAGCAGGCGCGCCACGCCGCCCGTCGGCGCGCACACGATCGCGAAGCGACCGCCGTGCGCCCGG
>DASSUW010000006.1:0-7678 GCA_035706585.1 Solirubrobacteraceae bacterium
CGCGCCGGAGCCGCCGGCGGGCGGGTGAGGCGCGCCGGCCCACGGCGCTCTGTCCGGCCGGGGGAGCGGCGCACCCCGGGCACCTCCCGGTAATGGTGCGGTTTTCCCTCCTTAGGTTCACAGGGTGACCACCTGGGGGAAACGGGTAATCGGCACGACACTCCCCCTATGGCCGAAACCGTCCTCATCGTCGACGATCACCCCGGGTTCCGGGCCGCCGCGCGCCGGCTGCTGGAGCTCGAGGGCTATGAGGTCGTCGGCGAGGCCGAGGACGGCATGTCGGCGATCGACGCCGCGCGGGCACTGCAGCCCGATTTCATCCTCCTCGACGTCCAGCTCCCCGACGTCGACGGCTTCGAGGTGGCCGAGCGGCTGTGCGTCGATCCCTCCGCGCCGCTCATCGTTCTCACCTCCAGCCGGGACCGCAGCGACTACGGTCCCTGCCTCGCGCACACCCCCGCGCGCGGCTTCGTTCCCAAGGCCGAGCTGTCGGCCGCTGGGATCGCGGATATCCTGGCGGCGTGACTCTCGCGGGCCCGGGTGCCTGACATGGACGTCGTCGTCCTCACTCCCACGTACCTCGACTACACCTTCGTCGGGCTTGAAGGCCTGCCCGCACCCGGCGAGGAGCGCTTCGCCGGCGACATGCTGCGCTCGCCCGGAGGAGGCGGCATCATCGCGCTGGGCGCGGCCCGCCTGGGGCTCAGCACCGCGCTGATCGCGCCGCTCGGAGACGACCTGGCCGGCCGCTTCGTGCGCCGTGCGCTCGAGGACGAGGGCGTCGAGGTGGCGCCGTACGTGGGCACACGCACGCCGACGACCGTGGTGCTGCCGGTCGAGGGCGACCGGGCGATGATCACCGTCGACCCCGGGCTGCGCGCCCGCGCGGCGGACATCGAGGCGCACGCGCCACGCGCGGTCGCGGCGACGCTCGAGCAGATCGACCTCCTGCCCGCGGGCCCCAACTCGTACCTGACGTGCGGGGAGGACGACGCCCGCGCCTACGCCGGCCGTGTGCCGCAGGTCGCGCGCCGCCCGTGCGGGCTGTTCGTCAATCGCCGCGAGAGCGCGATCCTCACCGGGGAGTCGGACCCCGAGCAGGCGGCGCAGAAGCTCGCGGCGGCGGCCGAGACGGCGGTCGTGACGCTCGGTCCCGACGGCGCGCTGGCCTCGATCGACGGCCGGGTGGTCCGCGTGGACGGCCACCACGTCGAGCCCGTGGTCGACACCACCGGCGCCGAGGAGCTGTTCATGATCGCCTTCGCATGGGCCGAGCTCAACGGCGCCGACGCCGAGACCGCCCTGTCATGGGCGAACCTCTACGCGGCCCTGTCGGTGACGCGTCACACCGGCGCCGGCGGCGCCTCCAGCCGCGAGCGGCTGATCGACGAGGGCACCCGCCGCGGGCTGCCCGCGCTTCCGCTCGCCGTCTGATCGGCCAACTCCGAACACACCGAACGCGCTCCGCGGGTGGTGCGCCGGACACTGCACCTCGCGGGTGGTGCGCCGGGCACTGCACCTCGCGGGCGGTCCCCGACAACCGCGTCGCGGGCGGCGCTTGACGCGCCCACGCGGCGGCCACTAGAGTCGCGCGCTCGGAGCTGTTCGAAGCCGTCCGAAGATGTGCGACGGGCGGGGCCCGCCCGGACATGACGGAATCCCCCGCCCCCAGACACACGATCCCGGCCCAGCGCCGCAAGGAGATCCTCGACGCCGTCAGCACCGGCGCGATGCACGTCGCCGACCTTGCCGAGAGCTTCGGCGTGTCGGAGATGACCGTGCGGCGCGACCTGCGTGAGCTGGCGCGCGCCGGGAAGCTCGAACGGGTCCGCGGCGGCGCGGTGAAGGCCGGAACCGAGCCGCCGTTCGAGGAGACCGCGGTCGAGCGGCTGCACGCCAAGGACCGCATCGGCGCGGCGGCCGCCGAGCTCGTCGAGGACGGCCAGACCGTGATGATCGACATCGGCACCACGACGCTGCAGGCGGCGCGGCACCTGCACGACCGGCAGATCACGGTCGTGACGTCCAGCCTCGCCGTCTACGAGGAGCTCGTGCCCGACCCGGCGATCGAGCTGCTGCTGCCCGGCGGGATTGTCCGCCGCAACTACCGCTCGCTCGTCGGGGTCATCGCCGAGGACTCGCTTCGTAAGCTCAGAGCCGACGTGCTGTTCCTGGGCACGAGCGCCGTCGATGCGGATCTCGGCGTCTGGGACTCGACCATGGTGGAAGTGCCGATCAAACGAGCGATGATCGAGGCGGCGGAGACCGTCGCGCTGCTGGCTGACCGCGCGAAGTTCTCGATGGCCGGGATGGTGTGGGTGACCGGCGCGCGGTCGCTCGACACGATCGTCACCGACGCGCCGGTCCCCGACGCGTGCACCGCCGCGGCCGAGCGCTTCGGCGTCGAGGTCGCGCTCGCATGAAGCTCACGGTCGTGGGTGGCGGCGGGTTCCGGGTCCCGCTCGTCTACGGAGCGCTGATCGAGAAGGCCGAGCGGCTCGGGCTCGAGGAGGTCGTGCTCCACGACATCGACGAGACGCGGCTGGCGCGCATCGCCAGCGTGCTCGAGGGCCTGGCGGCCGAGCACCGGCAGCGGCTGCCGTTCCGCACGACGACGGTGCTCGAGGACGCCGTCGACGGGGCGGACTTCGTGTTCTGCGCGATCCGCGTCGGTCAGCTCGAGGGCCGCGTCGTCGACGAGAGCGTCCCGCTCGGGCTCGGCGTGCTCGGACAGGAGACGACCGGTCCCGGCGGGATCTGCTTCGCGCTGCGCACGATCCCGGCGATGACCGCGCTCGCGGAGACGATGGCGGCGCGCGCGCCAGAGGCGTGGCTCATCAACTTCACGAACCCGGCGGGCATGGTCACCGAGGCCGTGCGGCCGATCCTCGGCGGCCGCGCCGTCGGCGTCTGCGACTCGCCGTCGGGCCTCTGCCGCCGGGTCGCGGCAGCGCTCGGGCGCGATCCGCGCGACCTGTGGTTCGACTATGCGGGCCTCAACCACCTCGGCTGGCTCAAGGGCGTCCGCGACCGCGACGGCGAGCTGCTCGAGACGCTGCTGGCCGACGACGAGACGCTGGCCACGTTCGAGGAGGGCCGCCTGTTCGGCGGCGAGTGGCTGCGCTCGATCGGGATGATCCCGAACGAGTACCTGTACTACTTCTACTACGCCGCCGACACGATCTCGGCGCTGCGGCGCAGCGACAGCCCGCGCGGGCGCTTCCTGCTCGAGCAGCAGCGCGAGTTCTATGCGCTCAACGGCGACGACCACGCCGCCGCGCTGGCCGCCTGGCGGGCCACCCGGCACGACCGCGAGCGCACCTACATGGCGGAGGCGCGTGCCGCCGCCGGCGACGCGCACGACCACGACACGTCGGACGGCGGCGGCTACGAGCGCGAGGCGATGGCCGTGCTCGAGGCGCTGGCGCTCAACACCCGCCAGGTCCTCATCCTCAACACGGCCAACCAGACGAGCCTGCCGTTCCTCGACGGCGATGCGGTCGTCGAGGTGCCGTCGGTGGTCGGGCGCGCCGGCCCGGTGCCGCTGGCCGGCGGTGAGCTGCCCGCTCACGCCCGCGCGCTCGTGGAGACGATGAAGGAGGTCGAGCGGACCGCGATCGCCGCGGCGCTGAGCGGCTCCGCGACGCTGGCCGTCCGCGCCCTCGCACTGCACCCGCTGGTGCCGTCGGTCACGGTCGCGCGCGAGATCTTCGACGGCTACCGGGCGCAGATCCCCGCGCTCGCGGAGGTGTTCGGGCGATGAGCGGGCCAAGCAAGCTTGGCCTTGCGAGTTCGCTTCGCGAACGTCGCGTGGACGTTGCCTGCGGCGAGCTCGCGTTCGTCGACATCACGTTCGCCGGCCTCGAGAGCCTGCCGGGCCCGGGCGAGGAGCGGCGGTCGCAGGACCTGCTGCGCTCACCGGGCGGCGGAGCGATCACCGCGGTCGGGCTGGCGCGGCTCGGCCTGTCGGTCGCGCTCGTCTCCCCGATCGGCGCCGATCCCGACGGCGACTTCCTCCGCGGCGCGCTGGGCGCCGAGGGGGTCGCCTGGGCGGGCCGGACCGTCGGGCGGACGGCGACCACCGCGGTCATGCCGGTCGGCGACGAGCGCGCGATGGCGACCTACGACCCCGGCGAGCAGGTCACGGCGGCGGAGCTCGCCGCGGTCGATCCCGGTGCCGTGGTGATCTCGCTGCCGCGGCTCGAGCTCGTACCGCCCGGGGCCGCGCTGTACGCGACGGCGGGCGACGACGAGGCGCGCGCCGACGCGTCCGCGCCCGCCGACCTCAGCCGGGTCCGCGCGCTGATCATCAACGAGCGCGAGGCGCAGCTGATGACCGGCATCGACGACTGCGAGCGCTCGGTCGGCGCGCTGGCCGAGCGTGCGCCGTGCGTGGTCGTCACGCTGGGGGCGGAGGGCGTGGCCGCGGCGTGCGACGGCCGGCTGTTCCGCGTGCCGGGGATGGCGGTCGAGGCGGTCGACACGACCGGTGCGGGTGACCTGTTCACCGCTGCGTTCGTCTGGGCCGATCGCCTGGGACTCTCGCTCGAGGAGCGGCTCCGCTGGGCCGTGCTGTACGCCTCGCTGTCGGTGCAGGTGCCGACGGCGCTGGCCGGCGCGGCGACGCAGGCCGTCCTCGTCCAGGCAGGCGCCGAGCAGGGGCTGAGCCTGCCGGGCCCGCTGGCCGCAGTATCGATGAAGGAGGAAGAGGGATGAGAAGGTGGGTGATCGCGACCCTGATGCTCGCGGCGCTCGTCGCGGCCGGCTGCGGATCGCCGGGCGGCGATGCCGACGAGAACGCCGACAAGCAGGACGCGAAGGCGTCCAGCACCGTCGAGAAGCCGGACGTCGCCGCGGCCGGTGACGTCACGCTGACCGTCTGGGACCAGGAGGTCCGGGGCGGCCAGGCGGCGCAGATCAAGCAGCTCAACGAGCAGTTCCAGCAGAAGTACCCGAACGTGACGATCAAGCGCGTGGCGCGGTCGTTCGAGGACCTCAACAAGACGCTCAAGCTCGCCGTGTCCGGTCCCAACGCCCCCGACGTGGTGGAGGCCAACCAGGGGCGCCCGATCATGGGCACGCTCGTCAAGGGCGGGCTGCTCGAGCCGCTCGACCCGTACGCCGAGGCGTTCGGGTGGGAGGACCGCTGGTCGCCGCTGCTGCTCGACCTCAACAAGTTCTCGTCCGACGGCAACGAGTTCGGCAGCGGGAACCTGTACGGCGTCTCGCAGATGGGCGAGATCGTCGGCGTCTTCTACAACAAGACGAAGGTGCCCGAGCCGCCGAAGACGCTCGACGAGTTCGAGCAGTCGCTCAAGGAGGCCAAGGCCGACGGCGACATCCCGATCCAGTTCGGCAACCTCGACGCGTGGCCCGGCATCCACGAGTACGAGACGGTGCTCGCGCAGACGGCCGACAAGGACGCGGTGCGCGACTTCGTGTTCGCCCGCGAGGGGGCGTCGTTCGACACGCCCGAGTTCCAGGCCGCGGCCGAGAAGCTCCAGCAGTGGGTGGACGACGGCTACTTCACGCCCGACTTCAACGGCACCGGCTACGACCCGGCGTGGCAGCGCTTCGCCAAGGGCAAGGGCCGCTACCTGATCGCCGGCACATGGCTCACCGCCGACCTCGCCGACCAGATGGGCGACGACGTGGGCTTCATGCTGATGCCGCCCCCTGAGGAGGGCGCCGACCCGGTCGCGCTCGGCGGCGAGAGCCTGCCGTGGGCGATCACGTCGCAGTCCGAGCACAAGGACGTGGCGGCCGCCTACATCGACTTCCTGACCGACGCCAACGCGGCGACTGTGCTGGCGCAGACGAACAACCTGCCGGCCATGCCGGTCGACGAGGCGTCGATCAAGGAGGGGCTGGCCCGCGAGGTCTACACGCAGTGGACGCGGCTCAACGACGCCGACGGCATCATCCCGTACCTGGACTACACGACCCCCACGTTCTTCGACGACATCAGCGCCGCGATCCAGGAGCTGATGGGCGGCAAGAAGGATCCGGCCGAGTTCACGGCAGGGGTCGAGGAGGCGTACCGGAAGTTCACGGACGCCCGGTGATAGCGGAGACGCCCGGTGGCGCGCGGCCGCCGGGCGAGCCGCGCCTCGTCGGCTATCTGTACCTCCTGCCCGCGCTCGTGGTGTTCACCGCGTTCGTGCTCGTGCCGATCGCGCGGGCGGGCTGGTACTCGCTGTACGACTGGGACGGCGTGACGCCGGCCACGTGGGTCGGGCTCGACAACTACGCCGACGTCGTGTCCGACGAGGACCTGCGGCGCGCGTTCCTGCACGCGCTGGTGATGCTGTTCTTCTACGCGGCGCTGCCGGTGGCGATCGGCCTGCTGCTGGCGGGGCTGATCGCCCGCGCCCGCGTGCGCGGACTGACGCTGTTCCGCACCGTGCTGTTCCTGCCGTACGTGATCGCGATGGTGGTCGTCGCGGTCATGTGGCGGATGATCTACGACCCCGAGAGCGGCGCGCTCAACGAGCTCCTGCGCGCGGTCGGGCTCGGCTCGCTCGCGTCCTCGTGGCTCGGGGACTTCAACCTCGCGCTGCCGGCGGTCGGCTTCGTCGGGACGTGGGTGTGGTTCGGCCTCGCCATGGTGCTGCTGACCGCCGGCGTGCAGAAGATCCCGCAGAGCCTGTACGACGCCGCCCGCGTCGACGGCGCCGGGATGGTGCGCGAGTTCTTCGCGGTGACGCTGCCGGCGCTGCGCGGGGAGATCGCGGTGGCGCTGACGCTGACCACGATCGCCGCGCTGCGCAACTTCGACCTGATCTACATCACGACGAAGGGCGGCCCCGGAAAGGCGACGACGGTGCCCGCGTTCCAGGTCTACGACCGCGCGTTCCAGACCGGCCAGGTCGGCTCGGCCGCCGCGGTCGGTCTCACGCTCACGGCGATCATCTTCGTGATCTCGCTGGGGATCAACCGGTTCTCGGAGACGGCCGGCGCGCGATGACCAACCCGCGTGAACAGGCGATCGCCTACACGATCCTCGGCGCGTTCTCGCTGTTCGCGCTGCTGCCGATCGTCGGGATCGTGTTCACGGCGCTGCAGGACCCGAACGGCGTCGCCACGTTCGGGTCCTTCGACGGGCTGCACTTCGGCAACTTCGCCGACGCCTGGCGCGAGGGCCACTTCGGCACGTACCTGAAGTCGAGCGCGATCGTCACCGTGACCGTCGTCGTGGTCGCCGGCGCGCTGTCGATCCTGGCCGGCTACGCGTTCGGCATGATGCGCTTCCGCGGCTCGGAGGTCCTGTTCTACGTCCTGCTGCTCGGGCTGATGATCCCGACCGAGGCGATGATCGTCCCGCTCTACTACGACTTCCGCGACCTCGGGCTCGTCGACACCTACTGGGCGCTGATCCTGCCGCAGATCGGGACGTCGATCGCGTTCGGGACGTTCTGGATGCGGGCGTTCTTCCGCACCGTGCCGCGGTCGCTGGTGGAGGCTGCGCGGATCGACGGCGCCTCGACCTGGTTCACGCTGTGGCGCGTGATCCTGCCGCTGGCCCGGCCGGCCGTGCTGACGATGACCGTGCTGCTGGCGATGTGGACGTGGAACGAGTTCCTGCTCGCGCTCGTGATGGTCTCGGACGAGGGGCTGCGCACGGCGCCGCTCGGGCTGAGCTTCTTCCAGGGCCGCAACCTGACGAACCTCACGCTGC
>DASSUW010000007.1:0-6811 GCA_035706585.1 Solirubrobacteraceae bacterium
GCTCGTCGCCGAGGGGTGGCTCAGCGCGCATGCGGGCGCCGGCACGATCGTCGCCGCCGGGCGAGAGATCCCCGGGGCGGCCCTGCCGGCGGTGGCCGTGGAGCCGCCGGTGCGGTACGACCTGCGCACCGGATCGCCGGACGTCGCCGCGTTTCCGCGCCGCGCGTGGGCGGCGGCTCTGCGGCGCGTGCTGCGCGAGGCTCCCGACGAGGCGCTGCGGCTCGGGGACCCGCGCGGGCGGCTCGAGCTGCGGGCCGAGCTCGCCGCCTATCTGGGCCGCGCCCGCGGCGTCGTCGCGTCGCCGGAGCGGATCGTGATCTGCAGCGGCTACGTGCAGGCGCTCGGCCTGCTGACGGCCGTGATGGGCCGGACGGTCGCGATGGAGGATCCGTGCCTGCCGCTGCACCGCGAGGTCGTGGCCGCGGGCGGCGGGCGCGTCGTGCCGGTCGCCGTCGACGACGGCGGCGCGCGCGTGGAGGAGCTGCACGCGGACGCCGTCGTCGTCACGCCGGCGCACCAGATCGGGCTCGGCGCCACGCTCGCGCCGGAGCGCCGGGCCGCGCTGGCCGAGTGGGCGCGCGCGGGCGTCGTGGTCGAGGACGACTACGACGGCGAGTTCCGCTACGACGGCCGGCCCGTCGGCGCGCTGCAGGCGCTCGCACCGGACCACGTCGTCTACGCGGGCACCGCGAGCAAGGCGCTCTCCCCCGCGCTGCGGATCGCCTGGCTCGTGTTGCCCGAGCCGCTCGTCGAGCCGGTCGTCGAGGCCAAGCGGCTGGCCGACTCGGGGAGCCCGGCGCTCGACCAGCTCGCGCTCGCGCGGCTGATCGCCGCCGGTGAGCTCGACCGGCACCTGCGCCGCATGCGCGCCCGCTACCGGCGCCGCCGCGACGCGCTGCTCGCCGCGCTGCCGCGCCAGGTCGAGGTGCTCGGAATCGCCGCCGGGCTGCACGTGACGCTGCGCGTGCCCGCGCCCGAGGAGCAGATCCTCGCCGCCGCGCGCGAGCAGTCGCTCGCCGTCACCGGCCTCAGCGCGTTCTGGCATGCGCCCGCGGAGCGCCCGGCGCACATCCAGGCCGGTTACGCGACGCCGCCCGGCCACGCCTTCGGCGGCGCGGTCCGCGAGCTCGCGGCGGTCATGCGGGCAGCAGCTTCCCCGGGTTCATGATCCCGGCCGGATCGCAGCGCTCCTTGACCGCGCGCAGGACCTCGACGCCGAGACGGCCGTCCTCGTCGGGCAGCCACGGCGCGTGGTCGCGCCCGATCGCGTGGTGATGCGTGATCGTGCCGCCGGCCTCGACGATCGCGCCGGTCGCGGCGCGCTTGAGGCTCCGCCACTGACCGGCCGGGTCAGCGCCGTCGCGGCGCCCGAAGACCGTGAAGTACAGCGACGCGCCCGTGGGGTACAGGTGCGACACGTGGCAGCCGGCGAGCACGTCGCCGAGCGCGCGCCGCACCGCCGCGTGCAGGCGGCCGAGGTTCGACCACGACGTCGCCGTCTCGAGCGTCTCGACCATCACGCCCCGGTCCATCAGCCCGTCACGCAGATACGGACCGGCGAACCGCGAGTGGACCCATTCGCGGCCGGCGCGCTGCGTCGCGGGCCACGCGCCCGCGGCACGCAGAGCCCGGGCCGCCGCACGGCGGCGATGCTTGATCGTCGCCTCGGATCCCTCCCAGCCGCAGATGACGAGGCAGCGGCGGCCGAGCCCGCGGCGCGCCAGCGGCGGGAGACCGGCGAACGCGAGCGAGAACCGGGTCTCCTCCTCATCCGACAGCCGCGCCACATCGGGCGCCGCGCCCGCCTGTGCGAGCTGCCGGAAGGCCGCGCAGCCGGCCGCGAAGTCCGGCGCCAGCCAGCCCTCGAACCGCCGCGCCGCGGGCAGCGGATGCACGCGCAGCGCCACGCGCGTGATCACGCCGAGGACGCCCTCGGACCCCGCCACGAGCTGTCGCAGCGCAGGACCGGCGGCGCTGGCGGGCGCGGCGAGCGTCGCCAGCTCGCCGAGCGGCGTCGCGCAGCGCACGCCGACCACGTTCGCGTCGATCCGGCCGCGACCGGTCGACGCCTGGCCGGCCGAGCGGGTCGCGACGCAGCCGCCGACGCTCGCCCACTCGTAGCTCTGCGGCACGTGGCCGAGCGTGAGGCCGTGCGCGCCCAGCGCGCGGTCGGCCTCGGGCAGCCGCAGGCCCGGTTCGAGCACCGCGGTCAGCGACTCCCGGTCGACGCCGACGACGCCGTCCATCCGCGCGAGATCGAGCGAGATCACGTGCTCGAACCGCCCGCGCAGCGGCTCCAGGCCGCCGACGACGCTGGTGCCGCCGCCGAACGGCACCACCGCCACGCCGCGCTCGGCGCACCACTGCAGCACGGCCAGCACCTGGTCGTGGCCGGCCGGCGCGACGACCGCGTCGGGCGCGTCCTCGCAGTCGCCGGCGCGCTGCGCGAGCAGGTCCAGGTACGACTTGCCGCGGCAGCGCAGCACGCGCGCCGCGCGGTCCTGCCGCACCGCCTCCTCCCCCACGATCGCGCGCAGGCCCGCGACGTCGAGCGACGGGTCGCGCAGCCGCACGTCGTCCAGCGCCACCGGCGATGACACGACCTCGCCGCTGACGCCCAGCTCGTCGCGCAGGAACGCGATCGCGTGCGCGGACACCGACGGCCCGGCGCCGGGCTCGCCCCAGCCCCAGAACACCTGCTCGCGCCTCACAGCATCCCCTCCAGGCCGTCGAGCGCCCCGTCGAGCTCCTTCCCGGCCGCACGGCGCAGCAGCACGCCGCCGAACCGCGACCACCCGCGGGGCCGCTGCACCAGCGTCAAGGTCAGCCGCGTCCCTCGCTCGACCGGATCGAGCCGCACCTCCACGCGCCGCTCGTTGAGCAGCCGCTCGAACGGCGTCCCCTCGAGCTCCTGCACCCAGACGCGCCGCACGCCGTGCTCCTGCTCGGCGAGCCGCCAGTCGGCCCGCACCGCGCGGCCGCGCGAGGAGCGCATCACGGTCGTCCAGCCGTCGCCGCTCACGCCCTTCACGCGCTCGACCCGCGGCCACCAGCGCGCCAGGCGCTTCGGGCTCGCCACGACGCTCCACACCGCCTCGGGCGCCGCCGCCACGGTCCGCGAGCGCGTGACGATCACTCGCCGTCGTAGGTGAGCAGCGCGTGCACGTCGTACCCCTGCAGCCGCTCGCGCCCGCCGAGGAACGCCAGCTCGACGAGGAACGCGCAGCCGACGACATGCGCGCCCGTGCCCTCGATCAGATCGGTCAGCGCGCGCGCCGTGCCGCCGGTGGCCAGCAGGTCGTCGTGCAGCAGGACGCGCGCGCCGTGGGCGAGCGCGTCCGCGTGCATCTCGAGCGCGTCGACGCCGTACTCGAGGATGTACTCGGCCGCGATCGTCTCGTGCGGCAGCTTGCCGGGCTTGCGGGCGGGCACGAAGCCGGCGCCGAGCTCGCGGGCCAGCGCCGCGCCCAGGATGAAGCCGCGCGCCTCGGCCGCCGCCACGAAGTCGACGTTCAGCGGCCGCGACCAGTCGGCCAGCTCGGTCACCGCCTGCGACAGCGCCTCCGGATCCAGCAGCAACGGCGTGATGTCCTTGAACAGGATCCCCGGCTTCGGGAAGTCGGGGATGTCGCGGATGTGAGCGCCGAGGTCGCTCACTTGGCGATCCGCCGCAGATCGCGGACCAGCAGCAGGTGCTTGAGATGCGAGGCGACGGCGGCGAGGTTCTCGAGCGCCTCGATCGCCTCCTTGCGCCGCTCGGGATTGCGGGAGCGCAGCGACGGGGCGAGGATCTGCTGCAGCAGACCGGACTCGCGGTCGGCCGACGTCTTGAACACGCGCAGGTTGCGCCCGCCGACCCCGTAGCGCGACAGCTCGGTCACCGCGCGCACGATCTCGCGCTCGGCCTCGTCGTAGTAGCGGACGCCGCCGCGCAGCTCGCCCTGCACGATCCCGAAGTCCTCGAGCTCGCGGATCAGTCCCGGCTCGGCGCCGGTGTCCTCCACCACGTCGTCGAGCGAGTACAGCGCGCCGGTCTCGCGGATCGAGAACGTCAGCCGCCGCAGCGCCGCCCCGGGACGCCCGGTGTCCTGCGCCGGCGCGGCCTGCGGGGCGGCCGGGCGCCCGCTGTCGTCCTCGGCGCGGCCGGCGGCGAGCTCCTGGCGGATCACCCGCAGCGGCAGGAACTCGTCGCGCTGCAGCCGCAGGATGGTCCGCAGGCGCGACACGTCGGACTGCGCGTACAGGCGGTAGCCGCCGGGCGTGCGCCGTGGCGAGAGCAGCTTCTGGTCCTCGAGATAGCGGATCTTGGAGATCGAGATATCGGGGAACTCCTGCGACAGCGCCTTGCAGACGGCGCCGATCGTCAGCGACTTCCGCGGCGGCTCGTGGGCCGGTGCCGGAGCGTCGATGAGAGGGTCGTCGCTCACCGCGCCAGGTAGGTGAGCTTGTACTTGCCGATCTGCAGCTCGTCGCCGTCCTCGAGCCTGTGCGAGTCGATCCGGCGGCGGTTGACGTACGTCCCGTTCAGCGATCCCGAGTCGTCGAGGTACCAGGCGCCGGAGCGGCGCACGAGCACCGCGTGGTCGCGCGACACGGTCACGTCGTCGAGGAAGATCTCGGTGTCGGGCGAGCGGCCGATCGTCATGCGCTCACCGTGCAGGGGGAACGACTGGCCGACCCGGCCGCCGCCGGCGCGGATGACCAGCGCGCCGCTCTCGGCCGCGACGTCGCCGACGTCGACGGGCCGCAGCTCGCCGGTCTGCTCGTCGATGACGTAGGTCGCCGTCGTCACATCGTCCCTCGGCTCGCGCGTACCCACGAACGCGCCGCATTTCTGGCAGTAGTTCGCGCCCTCAGTGACGACGAAGCCGCATTCGGGGCAGTGGCGGGCCACTACACGTCGTCGCCGCCGCCAGTCGCACGGCCGGCGAGGATGTCCGTGAGCCGCTGGACGTCGGCGCCGGAGATCACATCCTCGCCGCCCTCGTGCTTCTTACGCAGGCGGTTGACGAGTTCGGCGCGGAGGATGTCGATCTTCCCGTGCAGGATCCGTCGCCGGTAGGACACCTCCTGCTCCTCGTCCGTGAGCTGCTGGATGAGGTCCTTGAGCTCCTGGTCGGAGAGGGAGCCGAGATCCGGGAAAGTGTCCATGGCGCCGAGCATAGCAATCATCAACCTGTACTTGAGGGTCGTGCGGCGAGCCCATCGCGCAGGTACTTCGCGGTCGATGCGAGGACGAATGCGAGCCCGATGTACAGGAAGATGGCACCGACCGTCTCGAGGCCCGCCATCGCGAAGAACAGGGCGCTGAGCACCGGCCAGACACCGAGGCGCCCGAGCCAGTTGACCTTGATGTCGAGCTCGTGGTGCAGCGCCCAGCGGACGAGGATGAGCATGAACAGCTCGCGCGCCGCGAGCAGCGCGAGGCCCCAGCGCGGCAGCAGCTCGAAGTGCCAGCAGACGATGATCCCGGAGAGCACGAGCAGTCGGTCGATCAGCGGGTCCAGCAGCGCGCCCATGCGCGAGAACTGGCGGGTGATGCGCGCCGCGATCCCGTCGAAGTAGTCGCCCCAGCCGACGAGCCCGAAGATCAGCGTCGAGACCCAGTACTGCCCGTCGTCGGTGTTGAACGCGACGATCAGGAACACCGGGATCAGCGCCAGGCGGACGTAGCCGATCGCGTTCGGGATCGTCCACGGGCGCAGCGGCGCGCCCTTGACGGTCTCGGGCGGCGGCGGCCCCGAGCGGTCGAGCCCGCTGAGGCGGCGGAACGTGAGCCGGGCGCGCTCGGCCGCCTCGGCTACGGGACGCTCTGCCACAGGTCCGCGACCGCCTGGGCGGCGCCCTCCAGCTCAGCCGTGCGGGCCTCGCGGCCGCGCCGCACCTGCACCTCGACCTCGCCGTCGGCGAGCGTGCGGCGCCCGACCGTCACGCGCAGGGGCACGCCGAGCAGTTCGGCGTCGGCGAACTTCTCTCCCGGGCCGGCATCGCGGTCGTCGAAGAGGATCTTCAGGCCGGTCGCCTCGAGCTCGCCGTACATGCGCTCGGCGACCGCGCGCTCCTCGCTGCCCTCCTTGCCGAGGCCGACGAGGTGGATGTCGAAGGGAGCGATCGCGCGCGGCCACGAGATCCCGTGCTCGTCGGCGTATTGCTCGACCGCGGCGGCCGTGATGCGCGCCGGCCCGAGCCCGTAGGAGCCCATCCAGATCGGCTGGGCCTTGCCGTTCTCGTCGAGGTACGTCGCCCCGAGCTTCTCCGAGTAGCGCGTGCCGAGCTTGAAGATGTTGCCGATCTCGATCGCCGGCTCGATCCGGATCGGGTGCCCGTTGACGGTGTCGCCGGGCTCGACGCTGCGGACGTCGCCGCGCTTGAACGGGAAGTCGCGGCCGGGCTCGACCCCCCGCAGATGCGCGTTGTCGCGGTTGGCGCCGCTGATGTAGCTCCCCGGCTCGACCGCGTCGTCGAGCAGGATCGGCACGTCGATGCCGACCGGTCCGATGAAGCCGGCGGGCCCGACGCGCTCGGCGAACTCCTCCTCGCGCGCGGGCCGGAACGCCGCGCCGAGTGCGTTGGCGAGCTTGATGTCGTTGACGCGGTGGTCGCCGCGGACGATGACCATGGTCAGCCCGCGGTCCTCGACGATCACCGGGTAGGCCTTCAGCAGCGCGCCCGCCGGCACGTGCATCGCCTGCGCGACCTCGGCGACCGTGGTCAGCCCGGGCGTGTCGACCAGCTCGGGCTCGGCAAGCCGGGGACCGAGGAGCACGAACTCGCCGAGAAGCTCTACGTCGAGCTGGCGCAGGCCGGACTG
>DASSUW010000008.1:0-24991 GCA_035706585.1 Solirubrobacteraceae bacterium
CGGCTCCGCGAGCCGCCGGCCGAGCACGCTCTGACGCCCGGCGACCAGCCCGCCGGCCAGCGCCATCACCGCGGCGACGACGAGCACGAGCGTGGTGGTGTACGACGCCACGCCCACCGACGCGAGCATCCACACCGCCCACGTGACCAGCAGCAGGCCGAGCGGCTTCGCGAAGCCGAGGCCGGCGCCGGGCAGCCGCCCGAACGCGAGCGCCGCCAGCGGCGCAGCCGCCAGGCCGACGACCTCGACCAGCGCGAAGAAGCCGAGCGCTTCGAGCACGTGGGCGGAGATGCTAGTTCCGTAGGCTGCCGGAAATGAGCACCTATGAGCGCGTGGCCGACCTTCCTCTCACGATCGACGACTACTCGTTCGAGCTGCTCTCCAAGTCCGTGTCGAGCGGCTTCGAGCGCGTCAGCACGATCATCCACATCCGCGGCGGCGGCGAGGATGGCCTCGGCGAGGACGTCACGTACGACGCCGACGAGCACGCGTTGCAGCAGGAGCACGGTCGCGGCCACCCGCTCGCCGGTCAGTGGACGTTCGCGAGCTTCTCCGACCACGTGGGCACGCTCGACCTGTTCCCGGCTGGCCCGCCGCGCATGGACGTGTTCCGCAACTACCGCCGGTGGGCCTACGAGAGCGCCGCGCTCGACCTCGCGCTGCGCCAGAACGGCACGTCGCTGGCCGCGATCCTCGGCCGCGAGCTCGAGCCGGTCCGCTTCGTCGTCTCCACCCGCATGGGCGAGCCGTCGACGATCGAGCCGGTCGCCCGCCGCCTCGCCCGCTACCCGAACCTGCGCTTCAAGCTCGACGCGACGCCGGACTGGGACGACACGTTGATCGCCGGGCTGTTCGAGCTCGGCGCCGTCGACTCGTTCGACTTCAAGGGTGCCTACAAGGGCACGCCGGTCGACGTCGAGACCGACCCGGCGTTCTACCGCCGGATCGCCGAGACGTTCCCGGACGTGTGGCTCGAGGACCCGGATCTCGAGACCGCCGCCGCGCGCGAGGCGCTGCGTCCGTTCGAGGACCGCATCACCTGGGACGCGCCGATCCACTCGGTCGACGACATCCTCGCGATGCCGGTGCTGCCGCGCACAGTCAACCTCAAGCCGTCGCGGTTCGGCTCGGTCGCCGCGCTGTTCGCCGGCTACGACTTCTGCGCCGATCGGGGCATGGGCGCCTACGGCGGCGGCCAGTTCGAGCTCGGCGTCGGCCGCGGCCAGATCCAGTACCTCGCGGCGCTCTTTCACGCGGACGCGCCGAACGACATCGCGCCGGCCGGGTATGACGCCCTTGATCCCGAGCCCGGGCTCCCCGAGAGTCCGCTCACGCCCGACCCCGAGCCCACCGGCTTTCGCCGGCGGTCGTAGACTCCGAGGACAGTCATGGCCCCCAAGCAGCGTCAGATCAGGATCGAGCAGAAGGGCGCCCTCGCCGCGATGCAGCGGCTCGAGGGCAAGTCCGACGAGGAGCTCGAGGCCGAGACCCGGTTCCGCGCCGCCGCCCAGGCGATCCTCGGCGCCCGCGCCGCCGAGCGGATGGACGCGAAGCGCTCGCGCGAGCACTTCCGCGCGGCGATCGCCGCCGCCCGCCCGCAGGAGCGCCTGCAGCTGCAGCGCATGGCCGCGGCCTCGCTGGCGCTGGCCGAGCGCCGCGCCGGCGACCTGAAGGTCGCGGCCGAGAAGCTCGGGCAGACGCCGCCGTCCAGCCGCCAGCTGTTCATCCTGCAGCTGATGGGCTACATCGCCCCGCCGCCGGGGTCGAGCATCGTCCGGCGCGTCGGCGGCGTGCTGCTGCTGATCGCGATCATCGTCGGGCTGCTGGCGCTCGGCTGGGGCATCGTCCAGCTCGTCTCACTGCCGTTCGGCGGCCTGGATCCGGTGATCTCGATCTTCTGGGGCTTCCTGCTCGTCGCCGTCGTGATCGGCGTGATGGCGGTGATCGGCCGGCGGCGCCAGGCCCGTGCACGCGCGCGGGCGGCCGAGCAGCGGGCCGACATGGTCACCGGGCGACGGCCGGGCTGAGCAGCTCCTTGAACCGCTCGGCAGCGACGGGCGCGTCGCTGCCGCGGTTGTTGTTGAACATCACCCGTGTCTCCTCGGCCTGCGACGCGAGCTCCTGCACGCGCCCGCGGATCTCCTCGAGCTCCTCGTCGGAGTAGCGCCAGGCGAACCGCTCGGCGACCGAGCGGCCGCGGATGTAGCCCTCGGCGTTGCGGCCGTGGGCGCGCAGGTACGCCAGCCGCGGGTTCGTCACCGCGTCCAGCGGCGGCATGATCGTGAGGTGGTCCGCGGCTGGGACGTCGACGCAGACCCAGGCCGCGCCGTGGGCCTCCATCCACTTCAGCGTCTCCTCCGCCCGCGGGCCGCGCATCCACGAGTTGCGCCGCAGCTCGATCGCCACCGGGTGCGGGGCGAGCCGCTCGATCAGCGGCGCCAGCTCGTCGAGCTCGTTGCAGCGTGGCGCGAAGCCGGGTGAGAGCTGGAGCAGGAAGCTCGCCAGCTTGCCGGCGTCCACGAGCGGCCGCACCGATTCCAGCACCGCATCGGCCAGCGCGTCCTGCAGGGCGGCGTCGAGGACCACGCGGCCGCGCGCTGTCGTCTCGGCGCCGTCGCGCAGATCCGGCGGCAGCGCGTCGAGCTTCGCCGAGTGGCGGGAGAGCAGCCTGTGCAGCTTGACGTCGAACGTGAAGCCGGCGGGGGTCTGCTCGGCCCAGCGCTCGACCGTCGCCGCCGCGGGGACCGCGTAGAACGTCGAGTTGACCTCGACGGCGTCGAAGTGCTCGGCGTACCACGGCAGCCGCTCGCGCGCCGGCAGGTCGCGCGGATACCACTCCTTCACGAACCCCGGATCGGCCCAGCTCGACGTGCCGACGGCAATCCCCATCCCTGATACCTACCCTCACGTTTGGCCGCCATGCCCCGTTCCAGAGATGTGCTCCCACCGTTCTGGACCCTGATCGAGGCCCACGGCGACGAGCTGCTCGTGCACGCCCGCCGGATCGCCGGCGACCAGCACGCCGAGGACGTCCTGCAGGACGCGCTGCTGCGCGCGCTGCGCGCGTATCCGCGCCTGCGCCACGCGCAGCACCTGCGCGCCTGGCTGTACCGCGTCACGACCACGGCGGCGATCGACGCCCACCGCGCCCGCCGCCGCGAGATGCCGGTCGACGCCGTCCCGTCCGCCGCCACCTACGACAGCTACGACGAGGGCGCCTTCGAGGCGCTGATCGCGCCGCTGCCGGACGGCGCGCAGACCGCGCTGCGGCTGCGCTTCGTCGACGACCTCGACTACGAGGGCATCGCCGACCAGCTCGGCATCTCCGCGGTCGCGGCGCGCCAGCGCGTCTCGACCGCCGTCCGCACCCTGCGAGAGAGGCTCGCCGCATGACCCCGCTTCCCGAATCCCTGCTCGAGGCCGTCGCCTCCGCCGCCGTCCGCGAGGGTCTCGCCGACGCGATCTTCACCCGCCTGTCAACCCCGATCGGCCGGCTGCTCGTCGTGCAGGGCGCGCACGGCGTCGTCCGCGTCGGCTTCGAGGATGAGGCCGAGGACCGCGTGCTGGCCGAGGTCGCCGCCGGGCTCGGGCCGCGCATCCTCGCGTCCGAACGCGAGCTGGCCGCGGTCCGCGACACGCTCGACGCGTACTTCGCCGGCGAGGGCGATCCGCAGGCCCTGCCGGTCGACCTCTCGCTGGTGGCCGCGCCGTTCCGCCACATGGTGCTCGAGACGCTGCACGACTCGGTCCCGCGCGGCGAGGTCGTCACCTACGGCGCGCTCGCGCGGCGCGCCGGCAACCCGCGCGCCTTCCGCGCGGCCGCCAGCGCCTGCGCCCGCAACCCGATTCCGATCCTCGTGCCCTGCCACAGGGTCGTGCCGGGGAGCGGCGGGATCGGCAACTACGGCGGCGGCCCGGCCCGCAAGCAGGCCCTGCTCGAGCTCGAGGGCGCGCTGTAAAGGGGTCTGACCCCTTTACTGGCGCGCTGTAAAGGGGTCTGACCCCTTTACTTGGTGGTGACCGTGATCGAGTTGATCACGACCGGGTCGATCGGCTTCTCGGTCGCCGGGTCGGTGTCGGCGACGCCGATCTTGTCGACCACGTCCTGGCCGGCGGTCACGCGGCCCAGCAGCGCGTAGTCGGCCGGCAGCGCGGCGTCCTCGGCGGTCACGACGAAGAACTGGCTGCCCGAGGCGCCGGCGGGCTCGGCCGCGGTCTTGGCCATCGCCACGACGCCCTTCGCGTACGTGAGGTCCTTCGGCGGGGCCTCGACGACCGTGTAGCCGGGGCCGCCCTCGCCGGTGCCCTGCGGATCGCCGCCCTGGATCACGAAGCCGGCGACGACGCGGTGGAACGTCGTCCCGTCGAAGAACCTCTTGTCGGCGAGGTACTTGAACGAGCCGCCGGTCTTGGGCGCGCGCTTGGGATCGAGCGTGATCTCGAAGTCGCCGCAGTTGGTCGAGACCGTGGCGACGTACGTCGTGCCGGGCTTGAGCGTCTCGTCCGGCTTGGCGAGGTCGCCGGCGCCCTTGGGGGCCGGTTCTTCGACCTTCTCGCAGCCGACCGGACCTTCCGCGGTCGGCGCCGCCGTGGGCGCGGAGGCCGGCTGCTCGCCGCCGCTGTCGTCCCCGCAGGCCGCGACGAGCACGGCGCAGCAGAGGCACATCACCACGAGCCGGAGCATGGGCGGCGATGATAGACAGCACCGTGCCCGTTTCCGCCCGCATCCGGCCGTACGACCACGTGCTGCTCGACCTCGACGGCTGCCTGTGGGTGGGCGACGACGCCTGCGAGGGCGCGGTCGAGGCGGTCACGGCGCTGCGCGAGGCGGGTGTGACGGTGCTGTTCCTCACCAACGACGTCCGTCACACCCCCGAGGACTTCGTGCGCAAGCTGTGGCGGCTCGGCTTCCAGGCCTCGATCGCGGAGGTCGTGACGGTCGGCTCGGCGATGCAGTTCCTGCTCAACGGCCGCGGTCACGGGTCGGCGTTCGTGGTCGGCTCGCAGGCGCTGATCGATCACGTCGGCGGCGCCGGGCTGCGGATCCTCAACCGGACGCCGTTCGCCACCCGCGCCGACGTCGTGGTCGTGGGGGCGCACGACGACTTCCACTACGACGAGCTGCGGATCGCCACCCAGGCCGTGCTGCGCGGCGCGGAGCTGATCGGCGCCGGCCGCGACCGCACGTTCCCGATGGGCGACGGCGCCTGGCCGGCCAGCGGCGCGGTCCTGGCCGCGATCGAGCACGCGGCCAGCCGGACCGCCGACGTCGTCGTCGGCAAGCCCGAGCCGGCGATGTACGAAGCCGCGCGCGACCGGCTCGGTCCCGGCCGCGTGCTGGCCGTCGGCGACGTGCTGGAGGTCGACGTCGCGGGCGCCCGCCGCGCCGGGCTCGACTCGGCGCTCGTGCTCACCGGCGGCACCAGCCGCGAGGCGGCCGACGCCGCCGACCCCAAGCCCACGCACGTCGCGGACTCCCTCGCGGCGTTGGTGCTCGCGTAGCTAGCCTCCCGGGCCGCATGGAGCGCGCCGTACGCCTCATCGTCAACCCGGCCGCCGGCGGCGGCCGCGCGAGCCGGCTGCTGCCGGACGTGGAGATGGCCATGCGCTCGCACGGCATCGCATTCCGGGTCGACCGCACGACGTCGATCGAGCACGCGCGCGAGCTGGCGCGGGCGGCGCGGGACGCCGGCGAGCTGGCCGTCGCGATGGGCGGGGACGGGATCACCGGCGCGGTCGCCGGCGAGCTGCAGGGCACCGGGACGCCGATGGGCCTGCTGCCCGGCGGCCGCGGCAACGACCTGGCGCGCAAGCTCGGGATCGGCCATGACCCGGTGGCCGCCGTCGACGTGATCGCGGCCGGGCGCGAGCGCGACATCGACGTCGCCGAGGCCGGCGGAACCGTGTACGTGGGCATCCTCAGCGCCGGGTTCGACTCCGAGGTCAACCGCATCGCGAACTCCACGCGGCTTCCGCTCGGGACGCAGGTCTACGCCTACGGCGCGCTGCGGGCGCTGTGGAGCTGGAAGCCCGCGCACTGGGAGGTCGTCGTCGACGGTAGCGAGCACCGGTTCAGCGGGTACGCGGTGGCGGTGGCGAACTCGGGCGTCTTCGGCGGCGGGATGTGGCTGGTGCCGGACGCATCGCTCGAGGACGGGCTGCTCGACGTCGCGTTCACCGAGCACCGCCCGAAGACCGCCTACCTGCGCGGGCTCAACAAGGTCTTCAAGGGCACGCACGTCGACGATCCGGGGTTCACGATCGTGCGCGGGCGCGAGGTCACGTTCCAGGCCGACCGGCCGTTCACCGCGTACGCGGACGGCGATCCGATCGCCGACCTGCCGACGACGGTGCGCGTGCTCCCCGGCGCGCTGCGGGTGATCGCACCGTGAGGCTGCAGGCGGGGCTGCTGGCGGCGCGGGCGACCGGCACCGCGCTGCGGCTTGCCGGCCGCGGCGGCACGTCGCTGCCCGGCAAGGTGCTCATGCGCGCCGAGCCGCACGCCATCGCGCGGCTCGGCGCCCGGCTGCCGCAGGGCAGCGTGGTCGTGTCGGCGACGAACGGCAAGACGACGACCGCGGCGATGATCGCCACGATCCTCGACCGCGCCGGCACGCGGCTCGTCCACAACCGGGCGGGCGCGAACATGGCCGGCGGCGTCGCCGCGGCGCTGGCGACCGGCCGCGGCGACATGGGCCTGTTCGAGGTCGACGAGTTCTGGCTCGGGCCGGTCACGAGCGAGCTCGAGCCGCGCGCCGTGCTGCTCGGCAACCTGTTCCGCGACCAGCTCGACCGCTACGGCGAGCTGGAGATCATCGCCGACCGGTGGGCGGCGATCGTCGCCGGCCTGCCGGCCGGCACCGGGCTCGTGCTCAACGCCGACGATCCGCTCGTCGCCGACCTCGGGCGCACGCGCGAGCCGCTCTACTACGGCGTCCAGGACGACGCGCTGGCGCTGCCCGAGCTCCAGCACGCGTCCGACTCCAAGCACTGCCGCCGCTGCGGCCACGCCTACGTCTACGCGGCCGCCTATCTCGCCCACCTGGGCCGCTACGAGTGCCCCAACTGCGGCGCGCGCCGCCCCGAACCGGCCGTCTCGGCGTCGGACGTGCAGCTGCGGGGCATCCGCGCCGCGATCTTCTCGCTCACCACACCCGCCGGCACCCGCCGGATCGAGCTCCCGCTCCCGGGCCTGTACAACGTCTACAACGCGCTCGGCGCCGCGGCGCTGTGCCTGCAGCTCGGCGTGTCGCTCGACGATGTGGCCGCCGGGCTGGCCGCGGTCGAGCCGGCGTTCGGGCGCGCCGAGATGATCGAGCTCGACGGCCGCCCGACGTCGATCCTGCTCGTCAAGAACCCGGCCGGCGCCAACGAGGTCCTGCGCACGCTCGCGCTCGAGGCGACCGAGCTCGACCTGTTCGGTGTCCTCAACGACCGCACGGCCGACGGCCGCGACGTCTCCTGGGTGTGGGACGCCGACTGGGAGATCATCGCGCCGCACGTCCGGCGGCTCACGTGCTCGGGGACGCGCGCGGCCGAGCTCGCCCTGCGGCTCAAGTACGCGGGCGTCGACCCGGCCCGGCTCGCCGTCGTCGACGATCTCGAGCAGGGGCTCGACCGCGCGCTGGCCGACGGCAGCGGGCCGCTGTACGCGCTGCCGACCTATACGGCGCTGCTCGAGCTCAAGGAGCTGCTCGCCCGCCGCGGCCACGCGGAGTACTGGCGGTGAACGTCGTCGTCTGGCACGACCTCGAATGCGGCGCCTACACGGCGGATCTGCCGCTGTGGGACGAGCTGGCCGCCGGCGGGACGGTGCTCGACGTCGGCGCCGGCACCGGCCGTGTGGCGCTGCGGCTGGCCCGCACCGGCTGCACGGTCACCGCGCTCGACCGCGACCCGGCGCTGCTCGCCGTGCTCGCCGACCGCGCCCAGACGGCCGGCGTGCGCGTGCGGACGATCGTCGCCGACGCGGCCGACTTCGACGCCGGCGCCGGCTTCGACCTCGTCGCCGTGCCGATGCAGACGATCCAGCTGCTGCCGGAGCGAGCAGGCTTCTTCCGCAGCGCGCGCCGCGCGGTCGGCCGCGGCGGCCTCGTCGCGCTGGCGATCGCGGCCGATCTCGAGCCGTTCGAGGGCTCCGAGCTGCCGCCCCCCGACGTCGCCGAGAGCGGCGGGACCCGGTTCGTCTCCCAGCCGACGGCGGTGCGCGCCGTACCCGGCGGCACGCGCATCGAGCGGCTGCGGCACGTCATTCCTCCCGGGACGACCGAGCACGACGTGATCGTGCTGGCCACGGTCACCGCCGACCAGCTCGCCGCCGAAGGGGCCGCCGTCGGGCTCGAGCCCGTCGGGACGCGCCACATCGCGCCGACGCGCGACCACGTCGGCTCCGAGGTGGTGGTGCTGCGTGGCTGAGCGCACGCTGCGCGTCTGCGCGCTGTACCCCGACCTGCTGAACATCTACGCCGACCGCGGCAACCTGCTGCTGCTCGAGCGCCGCTGCGCGTGGCGCGGGATCGGGTTCGAGCTCGCCGGCGCCGGCCTCGGCGACCCGCTCGACCCCGACGCCCACGACCTGCTCTACATCGGCGGCGGCCAGGATCGCGACCAGGCGCTGTGCGCGCGCGACATGGTCGCGACCAAGCGCGAAGCGCTCCACGCGGCGGCCGCGCGCGGCGCCGTCGTGTTCGCGGTCTGCGGTGGCTACCAGCTGCTCGGCCACGGCTACCAGATGGGCGATGAGCACCTGCCCGGCGTCGGCCTCGTCGACCTCGAGACGGTGCGGGAGGACGGCCCGCGGCTGATCGGCAACGTCGCGATCGAGCTCGAGGACGGCACGACGCTCGCGGGCTTCGAGAACCACGGCGGGCGGACGCATCTCGGACCGGGCGCGTCGCCGCTCGGCCGCGTGCTGCGCGGGCACGGCAACGACGGGCGGTCCGGCTACGAGGGCGTCCGCGGCGGACCCCACGGCACCGTCGTGGGCACCTATCTCCACGGTCCGCTGCTTCCCAAGAACGCCCATTTCGCCGACTGGCTGATCGCGACCGCGCTCGGCCTTGCCGCGCGCGATCTCGCGCCGCTGGACGACGCGCTCGAGGACGCCGCGCACGCCGCCGCGCGGCGCGCCGCCGGGGTCTAGCGAAAGGCGTCGAGTACCCTTCGTGGTCGCCCTTTCCCCGGGGGCCACCTCTTTGTCGACAGCCAACACCGCCCAGTCCGAGGGGCCGTCTGCGTCCCGTCAGGCCGCCTCGCTGGAATTCCGGGACGCCACCAAGCGCTACCCCGGAGCCGACCGCCCCGCCGTCGACCGGCTCTCGCTCGAGGTGCCGGCGGGCGAGATCTGCGTGCTCGTCGGCCCGTCCGGCTGCGGCAAGACGACCGCGATGCGGATGGTCAACCGGATGACCGACATCACCGAGGGCGACATCCTCGTCGGCGGCAAGAGCGTGCGCGAGCGCGACGAGACCGACCTGCGGCGCCACGTCGGCTATGTGATCCAGCAGGTCGGCCTGTTCCCGCACCGGACCGTGGCCGACAACATCGCGACCGTGCCGCAGCTGCTCGGCTGGGACCGCAAGCGCATCACCGAGCGCGTGGACGAGCTGATGGAGCTGATCGGCCTGCCGCGCGAGATGGCCCGCCGCTACCCCGCGCAGCTGTCCGGCGGCCAGCGCCAGCGCGTCGGCGTGGCCCGCGCCCTGGCCGCCGACCCGCCGGTGATGCTCATGGACGAGCCGTTCGGCGCGATCGACCCGATCAACCGCGAGCGCCTGCAGAGCGAGTTCCTGCGCCTGCAGGCCGAGATCCGCAAGACCGTCGTGTTCGTGACCCACGACATCGACGAGGCGATCAGGGTCGGCGACCGGATCGCCGTGATGCAGGAAGGCGGGCGGCTCGCCCAGTACGCGCCGCCGGCCGAACTGCTGATGAGCCCCGCGAGCCCGTTCGTCGAGGACTTCGTCGGCGCCGACCGGGCGCTCAAGCGGCTCGCGCTCGCGCGTGTGCGCGACGTCGACCTGATCGCGGCGACCGACGGCCATCCGGCCGAGCCGCGGATCGCGCTCGACGAGCCGCTGCGCGACGCGCTCAGCCGCATGCTCGCCGCCGAGGCGACGCTGGCCCCGGTCGTCGACGACGGACGCGTCGTCGGGCTGCTGTCGATCGAGCTGCTGGCGCACGTGCTCGGAAGCGAGGCGTGAGCGTGCTGCTCGCCCAGCTCGAGATCCACGACCGGTCGGCGGACGACAGCTGCGTGGCCGCGAACGGGATCTGCCCCGGCTGGATCGCCGACAACTTCGACCGCTACCTGTCGCCGCTGTGGCAGCACGTGTTCCTCACGGTCGTCTCGGTGGCGATCGGATTCGCGATCGCGTTCGCGCTCGCGCTGATCGCCCACCGCCGGCGCTGGCTGGTCGGGCCGATCGTGCAGGTCACGGGCGTGCTCTACACGCTGCCGAGCGTCGCCGTGTTCTTCCTGCTGCTGCCGATCACGGGCCGCGGCGACGTCACCGCGATCATCGCGCTGGTCGCGTACTCGCTGCTGATCCTGTTCCGCAACTTCATCGCCGGCTTCGAGAACGTGCCGTTCGAGACGCGCGACGCCGGCCGCGGGATGGGGCTCACCGACCGCCAGCTGCTGTGGCGGGTCGAGCTCCCGCTCGCGCTGCCGGAGATCATGGCCGGGCTGCGGATCGCGCTCACGACGACGGTCGGGCTCGCGTCGCTGGCGTTCCTGGCCGGTGCCGGCGGCCTCGGCGAGGCGCTGTTCGACCAGATCAACTTCCGCTCGAACGTCCTGGTGGCGGGCGGGCTGGCGCTGCTGCTGGCCGTCGTGCTCGACCTGCTCGTGCTCGGGATCCAGAAGGCGATCACGCCGTGGACGCGGGCGGTGAGCGCATGAGCACGCTGGCGTTCCTCGGCGACTTCGGCGACGCGTTCGACTACATCTTCCATGCGCGCGAGTCCCAGGCGGGCGGCGCCAAGGTCGGCGGCGCGGAGCTGCTGCCGCTGATCTGGACCCACCTCAAGCTCACGCTGATCGCGATGGCGATCGCGATCGCGGTCGCGCTGCCGGTCGGGCTCGCGCTCGGCCACAGCGGGCGCGGCGCGTTCGCGACGATCTCGGTGTCCAACACCGGCCGCGCGGTCCCGAGCGTGGCGCTGATCGCGTTCTTCATCGCGTTCTTCCCGCAGACGCCGGAGTTCTGGAACGTCACGCTCGCGCTTGCGCTGCTCGCGATCCCGCCGATCCTCACGAACGCCTACGTGGGCGTGCAGCAGGTCAGCGGGGACGCCGTCGACGCCGCCCGCGGGATGGGCATGTCCGGCATCCAGGTCGTGCGCCGCGTGGAGCTGCCGCTCGCGCTGCCGCTGATCTTCGGCGGAATCCGGACCTCGACCGTCAACGTCATCGCCACCGCGACGATCGCGCCGCTCGTCGGCGTGCTCACGCTCGGCGACCCCATCATCTCCGGCACCGTCCACGGGCGCGCCGGCCAGATCGGCGCGTCGATCGTGGTCGCCGTCATGGCCATCGCCGCCGAGCTGCTGCTCGCCGCCGCCCAGCGCGCGATCACCCCGACCGGACTGAAGCTCGAACGAGACCCGACCCGATCCCTCACGAGGAGGATCCAGACGGCCCCATGAAGCGATCACTCATCCTGATACTCGCCGTGCTGTGCCTGTTCGTCGTCGCCTGCGGCGACGACGACGACGCCGCCAGCACCGCGACCCCCGCGCCCCAGAGCGACTCCGGCGGCGGGAAGATCACCGAGAACCCCGACAACGCCAACGTCCAGCTGACCATCGGGTCCAAGAACTTCACCGAGCAGAAGGTGCTCGGCGAGATCTACGCCCAGGGCCTCGAGGCCGCCGGCTACTCGGTGAGCAAGGACCTCAATCTCGGCGACGAGAAGACCGCGCTGGCCGCCCTGAAGTCGGATCAGATCTCCGCCTACCCGGAGTACACCGGCACCGCGCTGCTGTCGTTCTTCGGCAAGCAGGCCGACGAGCTGCCCAAGGACCCGCAGGCCGCCTACGAGGAGGCCAAGCAGGGCTTCGAGAGCGAGGGCCTGACCGCGTTCCCGCCGACGCCGTTCACGTCGTCCAACGAGGTCGCCGTGACGGCCGAGACGGCCGACAAGCTCGGCCTGAAGACGATCTCCGACCTCGAGGGCAAGGCGCAGGACCTGACGCTGTACGGCTCGCCGGAGTGTCGCCAGCGGCTCGACTGCCTGCTCGGCCTGCAGCAGGTCTACGGCCTGAAGTTCAAGAAGTTCGTGCCGGTCGACGTCGCGCGCCGCCACGAGGTGCTGACCTCAGGCCGCGCCGACGTCTCGATCGTCTTCACCACCGATCCGCAGATCCAGCGCGAGAAGGAGGTCCTGCTCGAGGACGACAAGGGCATGTTCCCGCCCTACAACTCGACGCTGGTGATGAAGCAGGAGACCGCCGACAAGGCGGGGCCCGACCTGGCGAAGACCATCGACCTGATCCAGGAGGAGCTCACCGACGAGAACATGCAGGAGCTCAACGCCCGCGTGGACCTCGACAAGAAGGACCCGGCCGAGGTGGCGAAGGAGTACCTGACCGAGACCGGTCTGATCGCCGGCAGCTGAGACGCTCTACGGGCGGCGCGGCCTCGACGCCTCGAGGGCCTCCTGGACCTTCGAGGCGTCGAGCCCCAGCCGCTTGGCGAGCTCGCCGGCGAGCTCCTCGCGCAGCTGGTCGTGGTCGCCGCGGACCTTCTGCAGGGCGTCCTGGAGCTGCTGCTCGGTGACGCCGAGCTCGTCGGCCAGGTTGCCGAGCCCGGGACGGCCGGGCGGGTGCGGCGGCCGCAGCTTGCCCATGATCGCGTGGAACGCGTCGCGCAGCTGCTCCTCGGTGACCCCGAGGTCGTCGGCGAGGTCGCCGGGGCCGCCCGGCTTGCCGCGGCGGTCGGCGAGCGCGGCGCGCACCTTGGCGGCGCTGATGCCCAGCTCCTGAGCCAGGGCGCGGGCGAACGCGCGCGGGGCGCGATGGCGGCGCATGTGCGGGCGGCCCGGCCTGGCCTTCTCGAGCGCGGCCGTGACCTTCGCCTTGTCGATGCCGAGCGCGGCGGCGAGCTCGTCGGCGAACTGGTCGCGCGCGTCGCTCCGGAGGTCCTCGAGCGCGGCGCGCAGCTTGTCCGCGGAGACGCCGAGGCGATCCGCGAGGCCGTCCAAGCCCGGCCCGATCCCGAATCCAGCCGGCCCGCCGCGGTGGAACCCGCGCGGCCCGTGCCCGAATGGCGCGCGGCCGGGCGCGGCGCCCGGTGCCGGCGTCGCGGTCGCGTTCGCGGCGGCGGCGGCGTTGCCGTCGTCGGCCTGCGTGCCGAGTGCGTAGGCGCCCGAAGCCAGCGCGACGGCGCCGGCCAGGGCGAGAGCGGCGGTCTGCTTTCCCCTGGTCATGCGTTCGAGACTGCCGCGCGAACCGAAGAGGAGCCGAAGAGGTTCCTAGGAAACTGCGCCGTGACCGTGCGACTGCCGCCGGGCCGGTCAGTAGGTTCGAGGCATGGCATTGGACATCGCGGTCGACCAGTTCCACGTCCGGCTGCTGCACCCCGCCGCCGCGCCCCCGGCGCGCACCCGGCCGGGCGACGCGGCGTACGACCTGCGCTGCGTGGAGGGCTTCTCGCTGTGGCCGCGCGAGCGGGCGATGGTGCCGACCGGCGTGGCGATCGCGCTGCCGCCGGGCGTCGGCGGGTTGGTGCTCCCGCGCTCGGGGCTGGCCGCGCAGCACGGCATCACGCTGGTCAACTCCCCCGCGCTGATCGACCCGAACTACCGCGGCGAGCTGCGGATCGTCCTCATCAACCACGGCGACGCGCGCTTCGAGGCGCGCGCCGGTGACCGCATCGCCCAGCTGCTGCTCGTGCCGTTCCTCTCGCCGGACGTGGCGCTCGTGGACGAGCTGCCGCCGTCGCCCGACGGCCGCGGCGAGAACGGCTTCGGCTCGTCAGGCCGCTGAGTCGCGCGCGGGGCGCGAGCGCTCGGTCAGCGCCGGGAGACCTGGCCGGCGCCTAATCTGGAACGCATGCAGCTCGGGCTCATCACGTTCGCCGATGTGGGCAACCTCACGCCCCAGCAGCGGCTGGCGAACCTGCTCGAGGAGGCGCGGCTCGCCGACGAGGTCGGGCTCGACGTGTTCGGCGTCGGCGAGCACCACCGGCCGGACTTCGCGGTCTCCGCGCCGGTCGTGGCGCTGGCGGCGATCGCGGCGCAGACCGCGCGGATCCGGCTCACCAGCGCCGTGACGGTGCTGAGCTCGGACGATCCGGTGCGAGTGTTCGAGGAGTTCTCCGAGCTCGACAACCTGTCCGGCGGCCGGGCCGAGATCATGGCCGGCCGCGGGTCGTTCACCGAGTCGTTCCCGCTGTTCGGCTACGACCTCGATGACTACGACGAGCTGTTCGAGGAGAAGCTCGTGCTGCTCCTGAAGATCCGCACCGACGAACGGGTGACGTGGTCGGGCCGCCTGCGGGCGCCGTTGGACGACCAGGGCGTGTGGCCGCGGCCGGTCCAGGACCCGCTGCCGGTGTGGATCGCGGTCGGCGGGACGCCCACGTCGGTCGCCCGCGCGGGCGTGCTGGGCCTGCCGTTGACGATCGCGATCATCGGCGGCCAGCCGGAGCGCTTCGCGCCGCTCGTCGACCTCTACCGCCGGGCCGCCGCCGAGGCCGGCCACGACCCGGGCCGGCTCGAGCTCGCGATCAACACGCACGCGTTCGTCGGCGACGACAGCGCGTTCGCGCCCCATTACATGGCGATGATGGGGCGCATCGGCCGCGAGCGCGGATGGCCGCCGATGACGCACGAGCAGTACGGCGCGCTGAAGTCGCCGCGCGGCGCGCTGGCGGTCGGCAACCCGGAGGAGGTCGCCGCCAAGATCCTCTTCCAGCACGAGCTGTTCGGCAACAGCCGCTACCTCGGGCACATGAGCCTCGGCGCCGTCGAGCACGCCGATGTCCTGCGCTCGATCGAGCGCTTCGGCACCGAGGTCGCGCCGCTCGTGCGCGAGGAGGTCCGCCGCCGCACCGGCGTCGCGGCGTCCTCGTGAGGCCGGGTCCGGCGTGGTCACCAGACGCTCAGAAACACGGAGTAATCGGCCTATACTTCCGGTGGGTTGTCGCCGCGGTGCGTGCAGGCGTAGCGTCGGCCCATGCTCCGCTTCGTCGTCGTCCTCGCCACCGCCTTCGCGATCGCTCCGGCCGCCCACGCCGCCACCGTCTCGAGCGTGTCGGACCCGGCCACGATCACCTACCTCGCCCGCTCGGGCGAGGCGAACGACCTCACCGTCGGCTTCACGGGCGGCACCGTGTTCACCGACGCCGGCGCGGCGATCACCGCCGGTCCCGGCTGCACCGCGACCGCGGGTGGCGCCGTCTGCCCGGCCAATCCGGACCTGATCGACGTGCTGCTGCGCAACCGCGACGACCGCGCGTCGATCCTCGGCTACCCGCAGGTCGAGAACATCCACGTGTCCGGCGGCGCCGGCGACGACGAGGCGACAGCCGTGGCCGTGATCGACGTGACGCTCGAGGGCGACAGCGGCGACGACGTTCTCGAGGCCGAGGCCGACGTGACCGCGACCGCCGACGGCGGAAGCGGCGAGGACACCCTCACCGTCTTCCCGTTCCTGGCGACGGGCCATGCGATCGGGGGATCCGGGAGCGACCGGCTCTCCTTCAAGGCCGCCGGCCCCGGCCCGTCGCTCGCCGACCTCGAGGGCGGCAGCGGCGCCGACCTGCTCGTCGCCCAACCGGCCGGCGCCCCGGGAAGCACGCTCGACGGCGGATCCGGCAGCGACGTGATCGCGATCGACGCCGGCGACCCCCGCGGCGGCAGCGGCTTCATGGTCATCGGCGGCACCGGTGCCGACACGATCGAAGGCGGACCGCTCGCCGACACGATCGACGCCGGCCCCGGCCGCGACGTGATCGACGTCCGGGACGGCGGCGCCGACACGGTGACGTGCGGCTCCGGGCCGGACGTGGTCCTGCACGACGCTGCCGACACGATCGCTGCGGACTGCGAGACGGCCTAGTCGCATAGCATCGCGCGATCGGGCTACCGAGCCGGCTCAACCGCCACGGGCAGGACGTCCTCGACCCGCCGGTCGTGGATCCCGGGCACCCGGTCAGGGCGGCGTAGCGGTGGAGCTCGGCGCTCATCTGCCGCTGATGCAGTTCGGCGATGACGCGCTGACGCGGCAGCGCCTCGAGGCGACCGTCGACGCCGCGAGAGCGTGCGGCTTCAGCGCCGTCACGGCGAACGATCACCTCGTCTTCCAGACGCCGTGGCTGGACGGGCTGGCGGCGCTGGCGAGCATCGCCGGCCGCGCCGGCGCGATGACGCTGGCGACGACGATCGCGCTCCCCGTGGTGCGCGGCCCGGTCGCGCTCGCCAAGGCGTTGACGGCACTCGACGTGCTCGCCGAGGGCCAGGTCATCGCGGGTGTCGGGCCGGGCTCGTCGGAGCGCGACTACCGCGCGGTCGGCATCCCGTTCGAGGAGCGCTGGAAGCGGCTGGACGAGGCGATCGCCGTGCTCCGCCCGCTCCTGCGGGGCGAGCCCGGCGACATCGTCCTGGCGCCGCGGCGCGGTGAGATCCCGATCTGGATCGGCAGCTGGGGCTCCCGCGCCGGTCTCGCTCGCGCGGTCCGAGCCGGTGACGGCTGGATCGCCTCGGCCTACAACACGACGCCCGACCGCTTCGCCGAGGCGCGCAGCGCGCTGCCGGCCGGCTTTCCCAACGCGCTGGCGACGATGTGGACGTGGGTGTCGAAGGACCGCGCGGAGGGCGATCGCGTACTGCGCGATGTCCTCGCTCCGATCCTGCGGCGTGATCCCGACGGGCTGGGCGCGCAGGTCTGCATCGGCCCGGCGGGCCACTGCGCCGAGCTGCTCGCGCGCTACGCCGAAGCGGGCTGCGAACGCGTCTACGTCTGGCCGCTGGGTGACGAGGCGCGCCAGCTCGAACTGGTCGCGGACGCGGTAAGACTTCACGGGTGACGACTGCGACCGTGGCGCTCGAGGTCTCGCGGAGCCAGCGCCGCGGGCAGCTCTATGTGGCTCTTGCGGCGGTCGCATGGTCGACCGCGGGCGTGATGCAGCGTCAGCTCACGCTCGACACGGCGACGCAGGTGATGGGCCGGGCCGTGTTCGCGGGGCTCGCGCTGCTCGCCTACGTCGCGGTCGTCGAGCGCGGCGAGGTGCGGCGGGCGTTCCGCTCGGTCGGGCTGGCGGGCGTCGCGGTGGCCGTGTGCGTCGCGACCGCGTCGGGCAGCTTCATCGCCGCGCTCAACCACACGAGCGTGGCCCGCGTGCTGTTCCTGTTGACCGTCGCCCCGGTGCTGGCCGCGCTGCTCGCCCGGGTGACGCTCGGCGAGCCGATCACGCAACGGACGATGCTCGCGATGGCGCTCGCCGTGGCCGGCGTCGCGGTGATGCTCGGGGCGCCGAGCGAGGGCAGCCTGGCCGGTGACGGGCTGTCGCTGGTGTGTGCGCTGTCGTTCGCGGTGATGATCGTGATCACGCGCTGGCGGCACGACGTCTCGATGGCGCCGGCGACGTGCCTCTCGCAGGCGATGCTGGTCGTGATCTTCCTGCCGTTCGCCACGCCGGGCGCGATCGGCGGCGGGGACGTCGGCTGGCTGGCGGCGCTCGGCATCGGTCAGATCGGGCTCGGCTTCGCGCTGCTCACGGTCGGGGCGCGGCTGATCCCGGCCGTGCAGGTCGGTCTCATCACGCTGCTGGAGGTGGTGCTCGGCCCGCTCTGGGTCTGGCTCGCGCTCGACGAGCGCCCGAGCACGCTCACGCTCGTCGGCGGGGCGATCGTGATCGTCGCGATCGTCATCCAGACCCGCGCCGCGCCGGCCCCGCCCGAGCCGGCTCCGCATTAGCGCAGCGTGACGACGGCCTCGACCTCGACGGGCATGCCGAACGGCAGCTCGCCGGCGCCGATCGCCGACCGTGCGTGGCGGCCGGCGTCGCCCCACAGCGCGAGGATCAGGTCGCTGAATCCGTTGATCGCCGCCGGCGTCGCGGTGAAGCCCTCGGCGCAGGCGACGAAGCCGAGCGCCTTCAGCCAGCCGGTCACGCGGTCGAGATCGCCGAGCTCGCGCTTGAGCGAGGCGAGCATCGACAGCCCCGTGGCCCGCGCGGCCTCGTAGGCCTGCTCGACCGAGACCTCCGCCCCCACCCGCCCGCTGAAGAGGAGGCGGTCGCCGTCCATCGGCCCGTGCCCCGACACGTACGCGAGGTCGCCGTGCACGCGGACGAAATCGAACGGCAGGCGCGCACCCGCCGGTGCCTGCACCGGCGCCGGAAGCGCCAGCCCGAGCTCACCCAGCCGATCCTCGACGGCTCCCATCGCCGGGAGCCTGGCATAGATTCGTGGCGATGAGCGTCTTCACCGAGGTCGAGCGGCAGTACCTGGCCGGCGGGCAGCAGCTCGGGCGGATCGCCACGGTCGGAGCGGACGGCACGCCGCACGTGGTCCCGGTCGCCTGGATCTACAACGCGGCGCGCGACACGATCGACGTCGGCGGCGCGGAGCTGGAGACCACGAAGAAGTTCCGCGACGTCGCGCGCTCGGGCCGTGCTGCGATCGTGATCGACGACCTCGCCGGCACGGACCCCTGGCACCCGCGCGGGATCGAGGTCCGCGGCCGCGGCGAGGCGATCGCGATGCCGACGCCGCTCATCCGCATCCATCCGGAGCGGATCGTGAGCTGGGGCCTCGAGGCGCGCCGCAGCGCGCGAACGGTGGGATCCTGACCGCCGGGGGCCGTCGTTGAGGCCTACGAGGGACGATCCCCGTTGACCGCGTAGCGGTCGAAGCGCTCGGCCAGGACGGCCGGGAGGCGCGCCGAGATCAGAGCGCCGTCAGGCGTGTCGGTGCGATCGAGGTCGCCCGCGAGGTCGTGGAGCTCGGCGATCGTGCCGCCCTCGGAGAACGGCACGAGCAGCTCGACGTCGCGCATCTGGCGCTCGAACTCGTCGGCGATCCGCTCCTGCAGCGCGTCCAGGCCCTCACCGGTCACCGCGCTCACCAGCGACGCGTCGCCGTGCCGGAACGCCAGCTCGCGGCGGCGCTCGTCGTCGAGCTTGTCGGCCTTGTTGAGGACGAGGATGCGGGGCTGGTCGCCGACGCCGATCTCCTCCAGCACGTCCTCGACCGCCCGCGTCATCGCGACCAGCTCCTCCTCGGGCGCGCTCGCATCGACCACGTGGAGGAGCAGATCGGCGCGCTTGGTCTCCTCCAGCGTCGCGGCGAACGCGTCGACGAGCTGGTGCGGCAGCTTGCGGATGAAGCCGACCGTGTCGGTCACGAGGTAGGTGCGGCCGGCGAGCCGCAACGTGCGCGTCGTCGGATCGAGCGTGTGGAACAGCCGGTCGCGCACGCCGACCTCGGAGCCCGTCAGCGTGTTCAGGAGCGTCGACTTGCCCGCGTTCGTGTAGCCCGCCAGCGCCACCGACGGCAGATGCGCCCGCTCGCGCTCGGCGCGCTGCACGGCGCGGTTCGAGCGCACGTGGTCGAGCCGCCGGCGCAGCGACGTGATGCGGTCGCGCGCCAGCCGGCGGTCGGTCTCGATCTGGGACTCGCCGGGGCCGCGCGTGCCGATGCCGCCGACGCCGCGACCGGCGCCGAGACGCTCGAGGTGCGTCCACAGGCCGCGCATGCGGGCCATGTTGTACTCCAGCTGGGCGAGCTCGACCTGGAGCTTGCCCTCGGCCGAGTGGGCGTGCCCGGCGAAGATGTCGAGGATCACGGCCGTGCGATCCAGGACCGGCAGGTCGAGCTCGGCCTCCAGGTTGCGCTGCTGGCGCGGCGTGAGCTCGTCGTCGGCGACGACGACGTTCGCGTCCGCGGCCTTGAGCAGCGGCTTGAGCTCGTCGACCTTGCCCGGTCCGAGGTAGAGGTTCGCGTGCGGCCGGTCGCGCACCTGGACGACCGCGCCGACCGTCGCGACGCCCGCCGTGCGCAGCAGCTCGCGCAGCTCCGCAAGATCATCAGCCTGGGGCGCGGCAGCGACCATGAAGGCACGCTGCTTCGCGCGGCCGGGGCTCTCCGGGGGCGCGTAGCGGGTCTGGGTCTTGCGGCCGTCGCGGGACTTCTCCACCGGCATCCCAGTGTAGGGTGCGGTCCGTGCTCGGCGATCGTCTGGCAGCGCGAACGCTCGAGCTGATCGACATCCCGTCCGAGTCGGGCGACGAGGCACGACTGGCTGCGCGCATCGCCGCCCTGACCGGCGCGGAGGACCTCGGCGACACGTGCCTGATCGTGCGCCGGAAGGCGCCGGTCCTGCTCGCCGGTCACCTCGACACCGTCCCGGCGCAGGACAACATCCCGGGCCGGCGCGACGGCGAGCGCGTGCACGGGCTCGGTGCCAGCGACATGAAGGGGGCGCTCGCGGTGATGATCGAGCTCGCCCGCGCCGGCGCGCCGTTCGACTGCCTGTTCTTCGGCCGCGAGGAGCTCGCCAGCCAGTACAGCGCGCTGTCTCCGCTGCTGGAACGAGAGCGGCTCGGCTACGAGCTCGTCGTGATGATGGAGCCCACGAGCAACGAGCTGCACGCCGGCTGCGTCGGGAACGTGAACGCCACCTGGACGTTCAGCGGCCGCTCGGCGCACTCGGCCCGGCCGTGGGACGGCGAGAACGCGATTCACGCCGCCGCGCGCGGGATCGCGCAGCTCGCCGGCCGCGAGCGCGAGGAGCACGTGTTCGACGGCCTGACGTTCTACGAGGTGGCGTCGGTGACCGAGATCCACGGCGGCATCGCACAGAACGTGATCCCCGACCGGGTCGTCTGCGGCGTCAACTACCGGTTCGCGCCGGGCCGCAGCCCTGACGAGGCGAGACGCCGGCTGCGCGAGCTGTGCCCGGGCGGCGAGCTCGTGATCGAGTCGCTCGCGCCGTCCGGGCCGGTGGCGACGGAGAACCCGCGCGCGCGGGCGCTGATCGCGGCCGGACATCTGACCGTGGCGCCCAAGCAGGCGTGGACGCCGGTGGCCGAGTTCGGGCTCGCCGGCCTGGACGCGGTCAACTTCGGTCCCGGCGAGCCGGCGCAGGCGCACCGCCGCGACGAGTCGATCGAGATCGCCGCGCTGGAGCGCTGCTACCGCGTGCTGGAGGCGTTCGCGGCATGAGGGTCTCCCCCGTCCTGGCCGGACTGCGCACGTACCCGTTCGTCACGCTCACGCAGGCGGCGCGCGAGCTCGCCGCAGCGGGCGTGGACGTCATCAACTTCGGGATCGGCGAGCCGCGCGAGGAGACGCCGGAGTTCATCCGCGAGGCGCTCGTCGAGGCGCTCGATCCGCTCTCCACCTATCCGCAGGCGGAGGGGCTGCCCGAGCTGCGGGCGGCGATCGCGGGCTGGGCAGAGCGGCGATTCGCCGTGGCGCTCGACCCTGATCGCGCGGTGATCCCGACGTTCGGCTCCAAGGAGGCCGTGTTCCTGCTCGCGCAGGTGCTCGACGGCGATGTCGTGCTCGTTCCCCAGCCCGCCTACCCGGTCTACGAGCGCGGCGCCGTGTTCGCGGGCAAGCAGGTGGTCGAGATGCCGCTGCGCGCCGCCGACGGCTTCCTGCCCGACCTCGGCGCGATCCCGGACGACGTGCTGGCACGCACCGCGATCCTGTGGCTGAACTACCCGAACAACCCGACCGCCGCGACCGCCCCGCTGGAGCTGTACGAGCGCGCCGCCGCGCTCGCGCGCGAGCACGACTTCGTGCTCGCCTCCGACGAGGCCTACAGCGAGATCTACTTCGGCGACGAGGCCCCCGTCTCGGCGCTGCAGGTCGCCGATCTCACGAACGTCGCGGTGTTCAACACGCTGTCCAAGCGCTCCTCGATGCCCGGCTACCGCTCCGGGTTCGTGGCCGGCGACCCCGAGATCGTCGCCACGCTCAAGCGCTACCGCCCCAACGTCGGCGTCGCGCCGCCCGAGTTCATCCAGCGCGCCGCCGCGGCCGCCTGGAGCGACGAGCAGCACGTGACCGCGGTGCGCGGCCTCTACCGCGCCAAGCGCGACGCGCTCGTCCCGGCGCTGGAGGCCTACGGCATGCGCCACGCGGGCGGCGACGCCACGTTCTTCCTGTGGCTGGAGGGCGGCGACCACGCGCAGCTGCTGCGGCACGGCCTCGTGCTCACGCCCGGGGACTACTTCGGCGCCGCGGGCGCCGGCTACCTGCGGCTCGCGCTGGTGCCGACGCTCGCCGAGTGCGTGCGCGCCGCCGAGCTACTGGTTCGCATGTAGAGCGGCGTTCAGGCCGCCCCACGTGCCCGAGCGCGGCACCGCCTCGATCGCGCCCGACTGCGAGTGGCGCCGGAACAGCAGCCCGTTGGCGCCGCTCAGCTCGCGCGCCTTGACCACGTCGCCGTCCGGCAGGGCGACGAGCGAGCCCGCCGTGAGATACAGGCCGGCCTCGACCACGCAGTCGTCGCCCAGCGAGATGCCCAGCCCCGCGTTGGCCCCGAGCAGGCAGCGCTCGCCGATCGAGATCACCGTCGTGCCGCCGCCGGACAGCGTGCCCAGGATCGACGAGCCGCCGCCGATGTCCGATCCGTCGCCGACCACGACGCCGGCGCTGATCCGCCCCTCGACCATCGAGTGCCCGAGCGTCCCGGCGTTGAAGTTCACGAATCCCTCGTGCATGACCGTCGTGCCCTCGGCGAGGTGGGCGCCGAGCCGGACGCGGTCGGCATCGGCGATCCGCACGCCGGACGGCACGACGTAGTCGGTCATCCGGGGGAACTTGTCGACCGAGAAGACCTGGAACGGCTCGCCGGCGTCGCGGAACCGGCGCTGGACGGCCGGCAGCGCCGCCGGGTCGACCGGGCCGTGGCTCGTCCAGGCGACGTTGTTGAGCACGCCGAACAGCCCGTCGAGGTTGGCGTCGTGCGGCCGGATCAGCCGGTGCGAGAGCAGGTGCAGGCGCAGGTAGGCGTCGTAGGCATCCGCGGGCGGATCGGCGAGCGACGCGATCGTCGTCTCGACCGGCACGGTGTCGACCTCGCGCGCCTCGTCCGCCGTGCGCGGCCCGAGCGTGCGCGTCCCGGCGGCACCGTCGCCGCCCAGCCGCGGCTCGGGGTAGTAGACGTCGAGGACGCGGTCGCCCGCCAGGGTGGCGACGCCGCTTGCGGATGCGCCTTGCACGGCGAGCACGCTAGCGAGCTGCGAGGAGCCCTGCCTCGTCGGCGGGGCATGCGCTCTTCATCGGGACGCCAGCTCGCCCGTGTAGACGTGCTCGGCCCAGCCGGTGAGGTCGACGTGCAGCGACTCGTCGACGTCGACGGTCAGCTCGCCGCCGTCGAGCCGGACGGTGACGGGCGACTCGCCGCCGCGCAGCACGTGGGCGACGGCCGCGCCGCAGGCGCCGGTCCCGGACGAGAGCGTCTCCCCCACCCCGCGTTCGTAGATGCGGGCGCGGATCGCGTCGGCCGCCAGCTCGGTCCAGAACGACGTGTTGGTGCGGTTGGGGAACAGGTCGGCGTGCTCGATCTGCGGGCCGACGTGCCGCAGGTCGAGGCGCTCGAGCTCGGTGCGGTCGGCGATCCGGATCGCGCACTGCGGGTTGCCGATCGAGACGTGCTGGAACGCGTAGCCGGCGACGGTCCCGGTGCCGTCGGCCGGTCCGTGCGGGTAGTCCTTCGAGGTCAGGCGCGCGCGGCCCATGTCGACCCGGCAGGTCGTCGGGCCGGTGATCGTGGGCCGGATCTCGCCGGCGACCGTCTGGATCGAGAACGTGTCGGCGCTCGTCCAGCCGCGGTGACGCAGGTACATGATCGCCTCGCGGGCGCCGTTGCCGGACAGCTCCGCCTCGCTGCCGTCGGGATTGAAGATCCGCAGCCGGGCGACGAATCCCGGCTCGTCCGGCGGGGCGAGCTCGAGCACGCCGTCGGCGCCGATCCCGAAGTGGCGGTCGCACAGCGTCCTGACGAGCTCGGGCGTCAGCGGCGCGGGCAGCCGGTCGCGTTCGACGATCACGTAGTCGTTGCCGAGCGCCTGCCACTTCTCGAATCGCACGCGCGGATGATGGCGTGCAGCTCGGCGGCGACGTCGTGCGGGGTGCGGTCCGTCGTGTCGATCAGGTGGACGTCCGGCAGCTTGCGCATCCACGTGAGCTGCCGCTTGGCGTAGCGGCGGGTGTTGCGCTGCATGCCCTCGATGTCCCCGTCCAGCAGCTCCTGGAAGCCCAGCGCCTTGCGGGCGGTCGGCGAGGCGCCGGCCCTGTCGGCGCGCGCGACCTCGTCGCCGGCGCCCGCGGCGACCATCTGCCGCACGCGCTCGTCGATCGTCGCGCCGAGCTTCTCGCGGTCCATGACCAGGCCGGCGAGCAGGGTCGGGTGGCGGGTGTCGCGCGTCCACAGCTGGGGACCGGCCGGCGGTTCGTGCCCGGCGTCCAGGAGCTCGAGCGCGCGTGTCACCCGCTGGGCGTCGGTCGGCTCGATCGCGGCCGCCGCCTGCGGCGCCTTGGCGGCCAGCTCGGCGTGCAGGGCGGGAGCGCCGCGCTGCTCGAGCTGGCGGCGGCGGCGGGCGCGAATCGCGGCCGGGACGGGCGGGCGCAGGTCGAGATCGGCGAGCGCGGCACGCAGGTACAGGCCGGTGCCGCCGACGACGATCGGCCGCCGCCCCGCGGCGAGCAGCTCGTCGATCTCGCGATGAGCGAGCCGCGCGAACTCGCCCGCGCTGAACGACCGATCCACCGGAATGACGCCGAGCAGGCGGTGCTCGAGCCGCTCCCGGTCGTGCGCGCTCGCCGCACCCGTGAGGATCTCGAGCCCCTCGTAGACCTGCAGCGCGTCGGCCGACACGGCGACCGGATCCTCGCCCTCGGCCCGCAGCCGCTCGGCCAGCGCGATCGCCACGGCGGTCTTCCCCACCCCGGTGGGCCCGAACACGGCAACGACGGTGAGCACGCGCCGCAGTATCGCCCGCCGCACCGCGGCGCGAGGCCGCGGGCGC
>DASSUW010000009.1:0-2970 GCA_035706585.1 Solirubrobacteraceae bacterium
TATCGGTCGGCGTTGCTGATGCGCTTCGACCGCCGGGAGCTGTTGGACCGCTACCTCGCGGCGCTGCAGCGCGTGATCGACCGCCACGACATCCTGCGCACGGCGCTGGCGTGGGAAGGTCTCCGCGAGCCGGTGCAGGTCGTCTGGCGCAAGGCGCGGCTGCTCGTCGAGGAGATCGACGTCGACCCGCGGCAGGGAGACGTGGGCGACCAGCTTCGTGCGTCGTTCCACGCACACGGACACCGCATGGATGTCCGCCAGGCGCCGCTCATGGCATGTCGCGTCGCGCGCGATCCGGGCGACGATCGCTGGCTGCTCCTCTGGATGTGGCACCACGTGGCGAGCGACCACGTGACGTTGGACGTGGTCCGTGCCGAGGTCGATGCGTACCTCCGCGGCGAAGGGCACCGGCTCCCGACGCCGCTGCCATATCGGACGCTGGTCGCCAGAGCACTCGACCGGCGGATGCAGGAAGCGGACGCCGAGTACTTCCGGAGCGTCCTCGGCGACATCGATGAGCCGACGGCGCCGTTCGGTCTGTGCGAGGTGCTCGGGGATGGATCGCGGGTCGCCCAGGGACGGATGCCCGTCGATGCGTCGCTCGTTAGGCGCGTCGGCGCGGCAGCGCGGCGGCTCGGCGTGAGCGCGGCGGCGGTGTGTCACGCGGCGTGGGCCCTCGTGCTCGCGCGGACCTCCGATCGCGACGACGTGGTCTTCGGCACCGTGCTGCTCGGGCGCATGCAGAGCGGCACCGGCGGCGGCCGCATCCTCGGCCCGTTCATCAACACGCTGCCGGTTCGCCTCGCCGTCGGTCGCGTCGCGGCGCGGGTGGGCGTCGAGCGGATGCACGCCGCGCTCGTCGAGCTGATCGGCCACGAACAGGCGTCGCTGGCGGCGGCACAGCGCTGCAGCCGCGTCCCGGCGCCGGCCCCGCTCTTTTCCTCGCTGTTCAACTACCGGCACGGCGAGCGCCGGGCAGCGCCCCCCGGCGATCGACCCGCCCGAGGCGCCGAGGGGATCGAGATCCTCCACGGGGAGGAACGCTCCAACTATCCGCTCGTGCTGACCGTCGATCAGCTCGGCGAGGAGCTCTGGCTCACCGCCCAGATCTCGAGCGCGACGATCGAGCCGGCGCGGATCTGCCGCTTCATGCACACGGCCCTCGCCCAGCTCGTCGACGCGCTCGAGCACCGCCCCGACGTATCGTTAGGCGCCCTCGACATCCTCCCGCCCGAGGAGCGAGCGCGGGTCGTCGGGGCCTGGAACGGCACGGGTGGCGCGTACCCGCACGAGCGCTGTGCGCACGAGCTGTTCGAGGCACAGGTGGCGCGGACGCCGGACGCGATCGCGCTCACCGACGGACGCCACGCGCTGAGCTACGGCGCGGTGAACGCGCGGGCGAACCGGCTCGCCCACTACCTGCGGGCCCGCGGCGTCGGGCCGGGGACGCGCGTTGCGCTCTGTGCGGGCCGTGCGGCGGAGCTCTGGGTCGCCGTGCTGGCGGTGTGGAAGGCCGGGGGCGCCTACGTGCCGCTCGATCCCACCACGCCCACGGCGCGGCTGAGCTGGCTGCTCGCCGACTGCGCGCCGACGCTCGTGCTGTGCACCGCGGCCGCCGCCGCTGCGCTGCCGCGCGGAGCGTCTGCCGGCGGCGGCCGCGCCAGCTCAGCGCCTGTCGTGCGACTGGATGGGGAGGCGGCGGCTGCGCCCTGGGCGGACTATCCGGCCACCACGCCGCCGCGTGCGGGGCTGACGCCCGGGGATCTGGCGTACGTGATCTACACCTCGGGCTCGACGGGCCAGCCGAAGGGCGTCATGCTCGAGCATCGCGGCGTCTGCAATCTCGTGGCAACGCAGGACGCGGCGTGTGGCCTCGACGAGGGGAGTCGCGTCCTGCAGTTCGCGTCGCCGAGCTTCGATGCGTCGGTGTTCGAGGCGTGCATGGCGTTGATGCGGGGAGCCACGCTCTGCCTGCCGCCGAGTGGTGAGGGACTGGCGGGCGAGGCGCTGACGCGCACAGTGGCCGCGGCCGGCGTGACGCACGTTCTGCTACCGCCGATCGTGCTGGCCACCCTGCCGGGGGAGGCCGCCCCGGGGGCATCGGGCGCGCTGGGTGCCGTGAAGACGATGCTCGTCGGAGGGGATGCGGTGAGCGAGGCCGTCGTGCGCCGGTGGCGCGCCGGGCGACGACTGCTCAACGCCTACGGGCCGACGGAGGTGACCGTCTGGGCTACGGTGCACGAGTGCGGCGACGAGCCGGGGGCACCCCCGATCGGTGGCCCGGTCGTGAACGCGCGGACGTACGTGTTGGACGGCGCAGGGAGGCCGGCACCCGTAGGAGTGGCGGGGGAGCTCCACGTCGGTGGCGCGGGCGTGGGACGCGGCTACCTGAACCGCCCCGCGCTGACGGCCGAACGGTTCGTGCCGGATCCATTCTCGGGGGAGCCGGGCGCACGCCTCTATCGCACCGGCGACCGGGCGCGCTGGCGCGGCGACGGACGGCTGGAGTTCCTCGGCCGCGTCGACTTCCAGGTCAAGGTGCGCGGCTTCCGCGTCGAGCCGGGGGAGATCGAGGCGCGGCTCGTGGAGCACGCGGCGGTGCGCGACGCCGTCGTCATCGCGCGCGAGGACATCCCTGGCGACACGCGCCTCGTCGCGTACTGGGTACCGCAGCCGGCGACCGACGGCGCCGCGTTAGGCGACGAGGCATCGGACATCGCTGCCAGCGGGCCGGGCGTGCTCCGCGCGTATCTGGCCGAGCGGCTGCCGGACTACATGGTGCCGGCCGCGTTCGTGCGGCTGGCGCGGCTGCCGATGACGCCGAGCGGGAAGCTCGACCGCGCCGCGCTCCCTGCGCCTGACGGCGACGCCCACGCGGCACGCGCGTACGAGGCTCCTGCCGGCGCGGCCGAGGAAGCGCTCGCGGCGGTCTGGGCGGAAGTGTTGGGCGTGGAGCGCGTCGGCCGGCGG
>DASSUW010000010.1:0-11957 GCA_035706585.1 Solirubrobacteraceae bacterium
GATGGCGCGCGGCGGTCGCGTGGAACGCCGCCGCGAGCGACCCCTCGCCGAGCTCGCGCCGGAGCGCGTCGGCGGGGGCGGCGTGGCCGAGATGCACGCGCCAGGCATCCGCTGCCCGGCGGCTCGCCTCCGCGGCGTCGATCGTCACGGGATCGCGCCCTCCCAGCTCGCGTTCCCGGCGGCCTCGCGTGCGAGCGCCGCGTCGAGCCCGGCGGCGCCGCGGACGACGCGCTTGACCCGCCCGACGGCGCCCGCGTCGAGCCCGGCGAACTGCTCGGCGAGCTCGCGCGCCGCGGCGGGCGCGTCGTCGACGACGCGGTCGAGCAGCCCGATGCGGAGGGCCTCGTCGGCGTCGACGTCGCGCGACGTGAGGCAGAGGTCGATCGCGCGGCCGCGCCCGACCAGCGACGGGAGCCCCCACGCACCGACGGCGAGGCCGTGGCCCGGCCCGGGAAAGCGGAAGACCGCCCGCGCGTCGCCGATCCGCAGGTCGGCCGCGATCGCGAGCTGGGCGCCGCCGCCGACCGCGGGACCCTGGACGGCCGCGACGATCGGCGCCGGCAGCGCGATCATCAGCCGGTACAGGTCGTACAGGCGCAGGCTCACGCGCGCTCGCGCGGCATCGGCGAGCGACAGGTCGGCGCCACCGCAGAATGCTCGCGTGTCGGTCGTCCCGAGCACGACGGCGCGCCACGGCTCAGCCGAGAACGCGTCGATCAGCGCCTCCACGAGCGCCGCGTCGAGCGCGTTGCGCTTGTGCGGCCGGTCGAGCCAGAACGCGCCGACGCCGTCACCGAGGCGCTCGGTGCGAAGCGGAGGATCTGGCTCGCTCTCGGGCACGGCGTCCGTTTAGCATACGTTATCCATATGACTACGAGCGAGGTGACCACTCCCGACGGCGTCCGCCTGCACGTCGAGATCTCCGGCGAGGGGCCGCCGCTCCTCTTCATCCACGAGTTCGCGGGCGACCATCGCAGCTGGCAGCCGCAGGTCGACCACTTCCGCGCGCGCTACCGCTGCATCGCCTACGCCGCGCGCGGGTTCCCGCCGTCCGACGTTCCGAGCGATCTCGCGGCGTACTCACAGGATCACGCGGTGGCCGACGCGGTGGCGGTGCTCGACGGCCTCGGCGTCGAGCAGGCGCACGTGGTGGGGCTCTCGATGGGCGGCTTCGCCGCTCTCCACCTCGCGCTGCGCCACCCGGAGCGGACGCTGTCGGTCGTGGTCGGCGGCACCGGCTACGGCGCGGCGCCGGACGCGCGCGACCAGTTCCGGGGCGAGTGCCAGGCGATCGCCGACGCGATCAGGTCCGAGGGGATGCCCACCTTCGCCGAGCGCTACGCCGTCGGACCGGCGCGCGTGCAGTTCCAGAACAAGAACCCCGCGGGTTGGCGGACGTTCGCGGCCCAGCTCGCCGAGCACTCGGAGGAGGGCGCCGCGCTGACGATGCTCGGCGTGCAGCGGGAGCGACCGTCGCTCTACGCGCTCACCGACGAGCTCGGCCGGCTCGCCGTGCCGGCGCTCATCCTTGTCGGGGACGAGGACGACGGCTGCCTCGAGACCTCGCTCATGCTCAAGCGGACGATCCCGACGGCCGGGCTCGCGGTCCTGCCGCGGACCGGCCACACGGCGAACCTCGAGGACCCGGCCGCGTTCAACCGCGTCGTCGAGGACTTCCTCGGCGCCGTCGCGGCCGGCGCCTGGAGCCGGCGGGACCCGCGGTCGCTCGCTCGCGGCATCACCGGCATGGACGCCGAGCCGCTCGACCGGTCCGCCGGCGCGCGCTGAGCCGCGCGCCGGCCGTCGTCACCTCACCGCGCGCCGGAGGCCGCCGGAGAACCGGTACGCGGCGTGCTGGGCGAGCCGCCGCCGGGGCACGCGCCAGCACCGCAGCGAGTGATGGCCCTCGTGCGTCAGGCACAGGTTGCACGACGTGCAGTCGACGAGTCCCGTCCGTCCCTCGACGATCTGCCGGGCGATGTCCGGCTCGCGGATGAACGGCCGCGCCATCGCCACGAAGTCCGCGTCACCGGAGGCGACCAGCCGTTCCATCGTCTCGGTGCGGCGCATCCCGCCGACCGCCACCATGGCGACGCCGACGTCCTCGCGCACGCGCCGCATCCAGGGCACGAAGTAGGCCTCGCCGGCGGGCGCCGACAGCAGCCGGTGGAGCAGCAGATCCTCCGCCGCGCGGCGGCTGTCGACCGCGACGTACTGGCGCGCCGAGTCGCTGGCGGCCTGCATCACGCCGCACGAGATCTCGAGCGCGTCGAGGCCCTCGGCCGCGACGGCGCGAGCGACGCTCACCGCCGCGTCGAGCGTGAGGCCGCCGGCGGGCGCGTCGACGACGCCGAGCTTCATCGTCAGCGCCTTGTCGCGCGGGACCTGTGCCCGCACGGCGCGCACGACCTCGACGGCAAAGCGGCTGCGCCGCTCGGCGTCTCCGCCCCACGTGTCGTCGCGGCGGTTGGCCAGCGGCGACAGGAACTCGCTGATCAGGTAGCCGTTGGCCCCGTGGATGTGGACGCCGTCGAAGCCGGCCTCGATCGCGCGCCGCGCGCCCGCCGCGAAGGCATCGATCGCCTCCTCGATCTCGGCGTCCGCCGCCGCCGGGACGGGGCGGCCGGTGAGCGCGTTCGGAACCGCGGACGGAGCCAGCGGCGCGATCTGGGCGGCACGCGACTGGCTGCCGGCATGCGCGACCTGCGCGAGGATCGCGCCGCCCTCCGCGTGGACCGCGTCCACGAGCCGCCGCAGGCCCGGGATCATGGCGTCGCGCGCGATGCCGGTCTGGTTGCGCGCATAGCGGCCGCGCTCGTGGCAGAACAGGTGGCCGGTGAAGATCGTGCCGACGAGGTTGCGCGCGAGCGTCGCGTACAGCGCGATCAGCGCGTCCGACACCGCGCCGTCGCCGAGCGCCATTGACTCGGACGTGCCGGCGCGGATGATCCGGTTGCGAACGTGGACCGGACCGAGATCGGCCGGCTCGAGAAGGCGCCGCGCCGTCACCTCACCTGACCACCTCGGTCTTCGCGGCCTCGGTGAGGGCGCCGAGCACCTCGGGTCGCCGCCACGAGAGAATGCCCGGGATCGTGCGGTACGGGGCGGGCACGATGAGCTCCTCCTCGGTCTCGCGGAGCCGCCGCACGCGCTCGAGATCGAGGTCGGCGGTGAGCAGGCCCGGCGACTCGCTGGCGGCCAGCACGCGCTCGGGCGAGGCGATCATCGCGATCCCGCGCGTGAGGCCCGACGCGCTCGGCGCCTCCTCCAGCGGCGCCTGGCGGTACGGATCGGCGAACCGGGGCGGGAACAGGTTCACCGTGACCCCGGTGTACATGAGATTCTCGATCGCGCGCGCGCGGACGAGCGTGCGCCAGTTGTCGGTGTAGCCCAGCTCGTCGATCAGCAGGCCGGTCGGGAACAGGCACAGCTCGGCGCCCTTCAACGCGAGCACGCGCGCCACCTCGGGGACGAACACCTCGCTGCAGGTGACGACGCCGACCTTCCCCCAGCCCATGTCGACGACCGGGAACTCGTCGGCCTCCTCGTAGTGGAAGTCCCACAGGTCGCCGCCGGGGTAGATGTAGGGCCCGCGCGGGTGCGTACGCCGGGTGATGCCCGCGATCGAGCCGTCCTTGTCGATCAGCACCGTGGCGATGTTGCAACGGCCCGATCCCGGCTCGAGCTCGAACGACGTGCCGATCGCCAGCGCGACACCGTGCTCGGCGGCCGCCGCGCGCATGGGCTCGACGACCTCGAAGCGGTTCTCGGAGCGGTACGGGCCCGGGTAGTTCTCGGGATAGGCCAGCAGGTCGACGCCGAGCGCGGCGGCCTGCCCGACGTAGCGGATCGCCTCGTCGAGGTTGCGGGGCTCCTCGTCGCCCCAGTACGTGCGCGGTTGCACGAGGCCGAGTTTCACGTGCGAGCTCACGAGCGTCCCTCCCTCTCGTACGGGATGCCCAGCGCGTGCGGCATCCCCCAGTTGCGGCTTCGCTGACGGGTCCAGACCACGGTCAGCACGACAAGTGTGAAGACGTAGGGCATCATCGCCAGGTACTGGCTCGGGATCGACACGCCCTTGGCCTGCAGCTGGAAGTTGAGCGCGTCGATGAAGCCGAACAGCAGCGCGCCCGGCAGCAGCAGCAACGGCCGCCATGACGCGAAGATCACGAGCGCGATCGCGATCCAGCCGCGGCCGGCGGTCAGCTGGTCCGACCACGACCGGACGTAGACGACCGACAGGTAGGCACCGGCGATCCCGGCGAGCACGCCGCCGAGCCAGACGGCCACGTACCGGACCGCGAAGATCGGGACGCCGGCCGCGTCCGCCGCCGCGGGCGACTCTCCGGTCGCGCGCAGCCACAGCCCGGGGCGCGTCCGCGCCATCGCGACCGCGACCGCCACCATCAGCGCTCCCGCCAGGTACACGATCACGTCGTGCTGGAAGAAGATCTTGCCGATCCCCGGGATGTCGGCCAGGAGCGGGATCTCGACGATGCCCAGCTCGTGGCCGAGCGGGACGTCCCCGTAGTCGGCGCCGATGTAGGAGGACAGGCCGGTGCCGAGGATCGTCAGCGTGAGGCCCATGACGATCTGGTTCACCCGCAGCCCGATCGTCATGACCGCGTGCACGAGTGCCAGCGCGCCGCCGGCCAGCGCGCCCGCGACGAACGCCAGCGGGATGCTGTCGCTCCTGACGCCGACGACGAAGGCGACGACGGCGCCGACGAGCATCATGCCCTCGACGCCGAGGTTGATCACGCCGGCGCGCTCGGCGATCAGCTCGCCGACCGCGGCGAACGCGAGCGGCGTTCCCAGCACGACGCCCGTGCTGAGCGCGTCGATCCAGAAGTTCACGGCGCGGCCTCCGCCGGCGTGGGCGGCACGGTCGGCGCGCGCGCGACGCGCGAACGCAGCCGGTACCCGCCGAGCACCTCGCCCGCCAGGACGAAGATGATGATCACGGCCTGCACGACCTGCGCGATCGAGCTCGGGATGCCGGTCGACTGCAGCGCGGCGCCGCCGTTGAGCAGACCCGCGAACAGCACCGCGACGAGCACCGTGGCCGGGACGCGCTGGCGCGCCAGGAACGCCACGAGGATGCCGGTGTAGCCGTAGCCGCCGGTGAGCCCCTCCTGGAGCCGCCCGCTCGCGGCCGTGAGCTGGATGACGCCGGCGATCCCGGCGATGCAGCCCGACAGCACCAGGACGCCGATGATCCGGCGTCCCACGCCGATGCGCAGGTACTGCGCGGCGCGCACGTTGCCACCGGCGATGCTGAGCGAGAACCCGAGCCGCGTGCGGTCGAGCAGCCACCACAGCACGACCGCGACACCGAGCGCGATGTAGATCCCGATCGACACGCCGGTGGTCCCGATCATCGGCAGCGCCGCCTGCGCCGGCAGCGGCCGCGAGTACGCGAAGCCGATGACGGTCGGGTCCTTCCACGGCCCGTTGATGAGCGCGCTCAGCAGCAGGAGCCCGATGTAGTTGAGGAACAGCGTCGTGATGATCTCGTTCAGGCCGACGGCGGCGCGCGGCACGGCCGCGATCAGCGCCCAGCCGCCCGCCGCGACCGCGCCGCCGGCGAACATCAGCAGCAGCAGCGGGAACGTCGCCAGGTCACCGGCCTGGAACGCGACGAACGTCGCGCCGATCGCGCCCAGCGCCATCTGCCCCTCGGCGCCGATGTTCCAGACGTTCATCCGCAGCGCGGCCGTGACCGCCAGGCCGGTCAGGATGAGCGGCGTCGCGCGCACGAGCGTCTGCTCGAACCCGGTTGTCGTCCCGAACGATGCGTCCCACATGGCGCTGTAGGCGTCGCCGACGTCATGGCCGCCGAGCACGAGTACCAGCGCGCCGAAGACGAGACCGCCGGCGATCGCGAGCAGCGGCACGGCGACCCGGACTGCGAGCGTTGGCTCCGTGCGCTTCTCGAACCGCCCGGTCACGGCGCGGGCTGCTCCTCGCGGCGCGCTCCCGTCATGCTGCGGCCGATCTCCGCGCGCGTGGCCTGACCGCGGCCGAACTCGGCGACGGCGCGGCCGCCGAGCATGACGAGCACGCGGTCCGCGAGCGCCATCAGCTCGTCGAGGTCCTCGCTGACCAGCAGCACTCCCGCCCCGCGCTCGCGCGCCTCGACGATCTGGGCGCGCACCGCGTCCGCCGACACGATGTCGAGCCCGCGCGTGGGCTGGGCGGCCACCAGCAGGTCGGGCGACTCGGTGATCTCGCGCGCGACGATCACGCGCTGGAGCCCGCCGCCCGAGAGCTTGGCGACCTGCAGGCGATGGTCGCTCGCGGGGATGCGGAACCGCTCCATCAGCTGGTGCGCGTACTCGCGGATCCTCCCGCGGTGCAACCAGCCGCGGCGGCTCATCGGCGCCCGTCCGAAGCGGCGGAACGCGAGGTTCTCCCCGATCGACATGCCGCCCACGAGCCCGGTGGCGAGACGGTCCTCGGGGATGAACGCCACCACCTCGCCGTGCACGGCGCGGGTGCCGCGGCTCGGCGCGAGCATGCCCGCGGCGACCTCGGCGAGCTCGACCTGGCCGTTTCCGCTGACCCCGGCGACGCCGACGATCTCGCCGCGGCGGACGGTCAGGCTCAAGCCGTTCAGTGCCCGGCGGCCGCTGCCGCAGGCGGCGTCCTGGAGCTCCAGCACGGGGTCGCCGGCGCTGCCGGGCGCCGCCACGACCGCCTCGCCGGCGTCGTCGCCGACCATCAGCGACGCGAGGTCGTCCGGCCGGGCGCCCGCGACCGGGCGGTGCGCGACCACGCGGCCGTGCCGCAGCACGGTGACGACATCGGCGGCCGCGATCACCTCGGGCAGCCGGTGCGTGATGAACACCACCGCCTTGCCGGCGCTCGCGAGCTGCCTGAGCGCGCGGAACAGCTGATCGCTCTGCTGGGGCGCGAGCACCGCGGTCGGCTCGTCGAGGATCAGGATCGACATGCCGCGGTAGAGCAGCTTCACGATCTCGAGCTGCTGGCGCTCGCCGACCGTGAGGCCGGAGACGATCGCGCGCGGGTCGAGATGGAAGCCCAGATCGCGGGAGATCTCGGCGACCCGCTGCTCGGCTGCGCGCGTGACGCGGTCGCGGGTCCCGAGGACGACGTTCTCGACGACCGAGAACCGCCCGACCTGCCGCAGGTCCTGGTGCACCACGCCCACCCCGGCGCGCAGCGCGTCGCGCGGCGACGAGAACCGGCGCGGCTCGCCGGCGACCTCGACGCTGCCGGCGTCGGGCCGGTACTGCCCGCAGAGCACGGAGATGAGCGTGGTCTTGCCCGCTCCGTTCTCGCCCAGCAATGCGTGGATCTCGCCGCAGCGGACGGTGAAGTCCACGTCGTCGTTGGCCGGCTTGCCGTCGAAGACCTTGGTGATCCCGCGGGCCGAGAGCGCGATCGCGCCCTCGCCCGGGATCTCATGTGCGTGTGCTGTCGCCGACGAGGGACCGGGTGGCGAGCCGGCCGGCAAACCTAGCCTTGGACCTTTCCGATGACGCCCTCCTCGAAGAACGTCATGTTCGCGTAGACGTCGGCCGGCGTCTTCCACTCCTGCCCGGCCTGCAGCTTCGTCTCGCCGGTGTTGGACTTGATCGGCCCGGAGAAGACGACGAGCTTGCCCGACTCGATGTCGCTCTGGGCCTTCTCGACCTTGGCCTTGACGTCCGCGGGGACCTTGTCGTTGAGCGGCCCCAGCTTGACCATCCCGCCCTTGAGGTCGCCGTTGACCTCGTCGTTCGTGAAGTTGCCGTCCTGGGTCTGCTGGTACTTCTCCTCGGAGTACTGGGTCCAGTCGTAGACGGATCCCGTCAGATAGGTCTCGGGCGTCTGGGCGCTCGTGTCGGCCTCCGAGCCGATGCCCCAGACGTCCGCCGCCTTGGCGCCGAGCAGCGGACCGATCGAGTCCTCGTGCTTGGCGATCACGTCGGCGCCGCTCTTGGCGAGCGTCTCGGCCGCCTGCGTGGACTGCGGCGGGTTGTACCAGTTGCTCGTGAGGACGACCCGGGTCTTGATGTTCGGGTCGACCGACTTCACGCCCTGCTGGAACCCGTTGATGCCGGCCACGACGGACGGGATCGAGAACGCCGACACGAAGCCCAGCGTCTTCGTCTTGCTCATCGACGCGGCGACGATGCCGGTGAGGTAGCGGACCTCCCAGAGGTTCGCGTACACGCTCGACACGTTCTTCGGGCGGTCCTCCTTCTGCGCCCACGGGCCGGTGACGACGAAGTTCACGTCCGGGTTCTGCTTGGCCACCTGGGCCACGAACGGCTGGTAGCCGAATGCGGTCGCGAAGATGAGCTTGTTGCCCTTGCGGATGAGGTCCTGGAACGTCGAGACGACATCGGGGTTCTCGGGGATCGGCTGCACGACGGTCGTCTGTGCGCCGAACTTCTCCTCCAGATCCTTGCGCGTCTCGTCCCAGGCCGTCGACCACGCGGAGCCCGGCAGCGGGGAGACGTAGACGAAACCGACCTTGAGGCCGTTCTTGGACCCGCTCCCGCTTCCCCCGCCGTCAGACGCGCTCGAACTCGAGCTGTCGTCCCCACATCCGGCCGCGACGAGCACCAACCCGACTGCAAGCGCGGCAACGAGCGCCCGTCCGAACCCGATCATCACTTTCCCTCCTCACTGGGGCAGCAATAAAAGCCTTTGTATTACGATCGCAGAGGCGAGTCAAGAGTCGCCACGTGCCCGACGGGTGCCTGGCGCACCCGTTCGTGAGGAACCGCGATTTCGCGCGCTCGCCAAGGTCGGCGCAAGGTTCGTCCAAGCGCCGGCCGGGAGCATCGCCGCGCTCTATCGCTCCGCGAACTCCCCAGGAGGTATCGGCCATGGCCGAGCTGCACATCAAGACGCTCAAGTGCGTGAAGAAGCACGATCCGGTCGGGAAGGACGAGGCCACCCTGCGCGTCGACGGCACCAAGATCTCCGGTCCGCACGCCCTCGGCAAGGGCGACGACATCACGCTCAACGCCCGCCAGGACTTCACCGGCTCGGTGAAGGTGACGCTGATCGAGGAGGACGCCGGCAAGGACGACGATCTCGGGACCGTCACGATCACCGACTCGCAGGCCGGCCTCGGCACGCTGACCGCGTTCTTCAACGCGAAGACGCACGCCGACTACCACATGACGTACGACGTCCACGGCTGACGTCGTCGCACGAGCGGTCCGCGCCCCCCCGCGGGGCGCGGACCGTTCGGGCTAGAACCGCAGCACGACCAGCCGCCTCAGCCGGGGACGGGCGCGGTTGCCGGCGCCGTCGCGCGCGGTCACGACGACGAGATAGCGGCCGCTGCGCCACCGGCGGCTGCGGACCCGCATGCGGTGCGTGCCCGCGCGGTACCAGTGCCGCGCCCGGCGCACGGTCCGCCCGTGCCGCACCAGCCGCACCGTCCGCCCGCGCCGCACCAGGCGCACGGTCACGCGTGCCCGCTCGGACACCCGGAACCGCACGGTCGCGCCGTTGCGCCGGCTTCGGGCGCGCACGCGCGTCAGCCGCGGCCGCTCGCTGTCGCGGCGGACCGACCAGTCCGGCGCCTGCGTCGGGTTCGGCCACGGCTCCGGACCGGTGTCCGGCGGCGGTTCCGTCGGCGGCTCCTCGCCCGGCTCGGACACGACCACCGTGCCGCGCATCGTCGTCGGGTGGATCTGGCAGACGAACGTGTAGACGCCGGGGGTGGTGAAGACGTGCGACACGGGCGCTCGAGCGACGCCGGGTTCGCTCGCGAGCTGCCAGTTGTCGCTGTCGGACGCGACGTTGTGCACGGCCTGCGTCCCCGCGAAGCTCCACGTGACGGTGTCGCCGACCTCGACGCTGACGCCGTCGGGGTTCCACAGGTTCTGGTAGCCGTTCGCCGCCGTGCCGTCGACAGCGTGCACCGTCGCGTCGGCGGCCAGCGCGGTCCCCGCCGGGACGAGCGCCGCGAGCACCGCCAGCGCCGGCAGGGTGAGCCGGCGCCTCATGACGTCACCTCCATCTGCAGCATCATCCCCGCGATCGAGCTGTGCTCGAGCATGTGACAGTGGAAGACGTACAGCCCGGTGTGGGACGTGATGTACGGCTGCACCGTCACCCGCTCGCCGGCGTCGACGCGGACGATGTCCTTCCACCCGTGGTCGCCGCGCAGCAGCTTGCTGCCGCTCCGCGCCACCACGCGGAACTGGCAGCCGTGGATGTGCATCGGATGCATCATGTGGGAGCGGTTGATCCACTGCCACAGCTCGGACGTTCCGAGCCGCGGGCGGCAGTCCACCCGCGTGGCGTCCCAGACCTTGCCGTTGATCTGCCACTGGCGCGCGCTCGGCTCGAACGTCAGCACCCAGTTGCGCTGCGCCTGCGGCGCCGGCACCGGATCGAAGTGGGCCATCCGGCGCGGGATCCTTGCCGGGTCGCGACCGCCGCCGCGCTCGACGTCGAACCGCATGACCGCGACGGTGCTGCCCTCGCCGGCGATGTTGCGGAGGATGACCTGCGTCCCGGGCTTGAAGTCGCTGAAGTCGACGAGCACGTCGAGCCGCTCGCCGGCGGACAGCGACAGGGTCCGGCGCGTGATCGGCCGCTCGAGCAGCCCGCCGTCGCCGCCGATCTGGTGCACGCGGTGGCCGCGGCCGAACCGCAGCTCGTAGTGGCGCGCGTTGGATCCGTTGAGCAGCCGCAGCCGGTAGAGCCGCCGCTGGACCCGCATCCGCGGGGCGACCGCGCCGTTGACGAGGATCGTGTCGCCGAGGAACCCGGCGTCGATGTTCTCCTCGTAGCGCAGCGAGCCGTCGCGGTTGAACGCGCGGTCCTGGATCAGCAGCGGCACGTCGTACTCGTCCCGCGGGAGGTCGAGCCCGCGCTCGAGGTCGTCCTCGAGCAGGTACAGGCCCGCGAGCCCGTAGTAGATCGTCTTGTGCAGGATCCCGTGGGCGTGATCGTGGTACCAGAGCGTCGCGCCCGCCTGGTCGTTCGGGTACCGGTACCTGAACGTCGCGCCCGGGTCGATCAGGTCCATCGGGTGTCCGTCGAAACGCGGGGGCTGATGGCCGCCGTGCAGGTGCACGTTGGTGTGGAAGCCGAGCCCGTTGTGCTGGTCGACGATGACGGTGCGCCCGCTGCGGGCGCGGATCGTCGCGCCCGGGTAGACGCCGTCGTAGCCGTAGATCGGCGTCTGGAAGCCCGGCAGGATCTCCGTGAGCCCCTCGGTGACCGTGCGCTCGTAGATGTCGGCATGGCGCGTGCGGCGGGTCGGCACGAGCGTCGCCGGCAGCGGCAGGTCGCGGCGGAACGGCGTGAACGGCGACCGCGCCCGCGCGCGCACGGCGGCCGACGTGACGGTGCTCGAGCCGGCCTGACGGGGCAGCGCACCGAGCCCGGCGAGCGCGACGAACGAGCCGAAGCCGTTGCGCAGCGCGTCGCGCCGCGTCCAGGCGTCGGCGGGTGGACGCCAGCGCGGATCCGTGGCGGCCATCGCTAGCGGCCCCGGCGGATCGTGAGCTTCCGCCGCGCGCCGGCCGACCGGTTGCCGACCGCGTCGCGCGCCCGCAGCTTGACGACATAGCCGCGGCGCGGCCGGAAGCGGCGGCTGTGCACGGTGACCGTGTTCCGGCCGTCGTGCGCGAGCGCGCGCGCCCGGCGGATGACGCGGCCGCGGCGCTTGAACCGCAGGGTGACGGTCGACCGCTCGGACAGCGAGAACCGCACCCGGATGCGGCGGTGGCGCAGCGCCTTGAGCCGGACCCGGCGGATCGCCGGCCTGGTGGTGTCGGCGCCGGCGTCGACGCTCGGCGGCGGGACGTCCGGATGGTCGCCTCCGCCCGGCTGCGGCGTCGGCGTGGGCGTCGGAGTCGGCGTCGGAGTCGGCGTGGGCGTCGGCGTCGGCGTGGGCGTCGGCGTCGGAGTCGGAGTCGGCGTCGGTGTCGGCGTGCCGCCGACGTCCTCGACGATCACGATGCCCTGCATCT
>DASSUW010000011.1:0-7036 GCA_035706585.1 Solirubrobacteraceae bacterium
GCCGCGCCGAGGCCGCCGAGCGCGAGGCCCAGTCGCTGCGCCAGGAGATGAACCGTGTCCTCGCGACGGCGCCGACCGGCGGCGTCGACGAGGGCGAGCACCGCGAGCTGCTCGCCCGCCTGGAGCGCCTCGAGCGCGCCAAGCTCGACGCCGAGCAGGCCGCCCAGGACCGTTCGCGCGCGCTCGACGCCGCGGAGTCCGCGCGCGCCGAGCTCGTCGCACGGCTCGACCGCCTGGAGCGCCAGCGCGCCGAGTCCTCCGCGGCGGCCGACGCCCGCCTGGCCACCGCCGTCGCCGAGGCCCAGCGCCGCGCCGAGGAGGCCGTCGCCGAGGCCGCGCGCCGCGCCGACGAGGCCCGCTCGCTGATCGAGACGCGGCTCGCCGAGGCCGAGAAGACCCGCACCGCGTCCGGCGACGTCGCCGCGTCAGAGCTCGTCGCCCAGCTCGAGCAGGTCCGCGCCGAGCACGAGGAGGCCGCCCAGGCCGCCAAGACCGAGCTCGCCGCGACGATCGAGCGCCTCGAGCGCGACCGCGCCCGCGAGGCCGAGGCCTCGCGCGCGGAGCTCGCCGCCGCGCTCCAGCGCGTCGAGACCGTCCAGCGCGAGGCGGACGCCCTGCGCGAGCAGCTGACCGCCGTCACCGTCGAGCGCGCCGAGGCCGGCGAGGACCGCCGCCGGCTGGAGGAGCTGGCCCGCGACGCCGACGCGTTCCGCGCCCGCATGGACGCGCTGCGCGCCGAGGTCGCCCCGATCGAGACGCTCCGCACCGAGGTCGCCGCCCTGCGTGCCGAGCTGGAGGCGCCGCAGACCGCGAGCGCCGACCTCGAGGCCGTCCGCGCCGAGCTGGCCGAGCTGGCGACCGTGCGCGCCGAGCTCGCCGACCTCGCCACCGTCCGCACTGAGCTCGCCGACCTCTCCGGCCTGCGCGAGCAGGTCGCCGCGCTGCGCGGCGGCGTGCCCGACATCGCCCCGGTCGCCGCCGACGTCGCCGCCCTCGGCGCGCGGCTCGACGCCCTCCAGGACGCCGCTGCCGACGCCACCGCGCTCGGCGCGCGGCTCGACGCCCTGCAGGCGACCGCCGCCGACGTCAGCGCGCTCGCGGGCCGCGTCGACGCGCTGCAGACGACCGGCAGCCGCCTGGAGGCGCTCGAGGCGCAGCTCGACGCCGCGACGACGTCCGGCGACGTCGAGGCGCTGCGCGGCGAGCTCGCGAGCCTGCGCGAGGGCGCCGCCGAGCTGGCGACGCTGCGCGCCGAGATCGGCACGCTGCGCGACGGCGCCGCCGAGCTGGCCACGCTGCGCACCGACATCGCGACGCTGCGCGAGAGCGCATCCGAGCTGGCGACGCTGCGGGCCGAGATCGCCACGCTGCGCGAGAGCGCGGCCGATGTCTCGGCCCTGCGCCAGGACGTCGCCGCACTGCGCACCGGCGCCGCCGACGTCCAGACCCTGCGGGCCGAGCTCGCGGAGCTGCGCGAGACCGCGGCCCCGAGCGAGCGGCTCGACGAGCTGCGCCGCCAGCAGGAGCAGGTCCGCACCTGGCTCGACGAGGCGCGCCGCGAGCGCGACGAGTTCCGCGCCGCCGGTGAGCGCACGACCGCCCAGGTCGAGGAGCTCCGCCGGTCGCTCGAGGAGCGCGACTCCGAGCCGACCGTCCCCGCCGCCCACGCCGTCGAGCGCGGGGTCGTCGACGAGATGGGCAGCCAGGTCGACCTGCTGCGCACCGCCGAGCAGGCGCTGCGCATGCGGATGGCCGACATCGCCGCGTCCGCCGACGCGACGACGCGCCGCATCGACGAGCTGTCACAGGCCGGCGACGCGATCGCCCGCCGCATCGACGAACTGGCCGCCGCGGGCGAGAGCGCCCGCAGCGAGGCCGAGCGCGCACATGCCGCCGCCGAGGACCTGCGCGGCGAGGTCCGCCGCGCCGCCGAGACGGCCGAGAGCGCCGCCGTCCGCATCGCCGAGGTCGACGGCCTCGCCGGCCGCGTCGACGACATCGCGGCCCGTGCCGCGAAGGTCGACTCCCTGGCCGAGCGCGTCGACGACATCGCCGGCCGCACCGCCGGCCTCGACGGGCTCGCCGCCCGCGCCGGAGACATCGCGCCGCTCGCCGACCGCGCCGCCGACATCGCGCGGCTCGCGGAGCGCGCCGACGACATCGCCCCTCTTGCCGACCGCGCGGCCGAGATCGCGCGGCTCGCGGAGCGCGCCGACGACATCGCCCCGCTCGCGGACCGCGCCGCGCAGATCGAGCAGCTCGCCGATCGCGCAGCGGAGATCGCGCAGTTCACGGATCGCGCCGAGGACCTCGCGCGGCTCGCCGATCGCGCCGAGGCGATCGCGCCGCTCGCCGATCGCGCCGACGCGATCGTGCGCCTCGCCGATCGCGCCGACGAGATCGTCGCCAGCGCCACGACCGCCGACGAGGTCGCCGCGCGGGTCGACACGGCGGCCGCGCGCGCCGACGAGGCCGCTGCCGCCGCCGCGCGTGCCGAGACCGCCGCCGCCGCGGGCGCCGAGCTGGCCGTCCGCGTCGACGAGCTCGCCGCCGCCGGCGAGGCCACCGACCACAAGCTCACCGAGGTCGCCGCCCAGGCCGCCGCCGCGGCGCAGGACGCCGCCGCGATCGACGACGTCAAGGAGCGCCTCGACGAGGTCGACCGCGGCGCCGGCAGCGTGCTCGCCGACGTCCGGGCGCTGCGCGACCGGCTCGACGAGCTCTCCGGCGTCGCCCACGCCGCCCAGGAGGCCGTCGCGACCGGCCGCGCCGACAGCGAGGAGCTGCGGGGCACGATCGCTCGCCTGACCGGCGAGGTCGAGGCCGCCAGGTCGCAGGTCGAGCATGCCCGTCAGGAGGCGCTCGGAGCGCGCGAGCAGGCCGCCGCCGCCGGCGAGGCCGCCACCGCCGCTCGCGACGACGCCGAGAGGGCGCGCGACGAGGCCGGCGCCGTCCGCCGCCAGGTCGAGGTCGGCACCGAGCGGCTGAGCGCGCTGAGCACCGACGTCGAGAAGGCCACCGACACCGCCAGCGCGGCCGCCGAGGACGCCGCCGCCGCCGCTGCCGACGCCGCGGCCGCCAAGACGGCCGGCGAGCGTACCGCCGAGCGGCTCACCGAGATCGAGACCAGGTCCCAGTCGCTGCGCACCGAGATCACCGCGTCGACCGAGCGCCTGGAGGCGATCGGCGGCCGCGTCGAGCGGTTGGGCAAGGATGTCGTGGAGGCCGGCCAGGCCGCTTCGGCCGCGCTCGAGTCCCAGGGCAGCGAGCTGCGGGCCGAGCTCGCGGCCGTCCGTCGCGTCGCCGAGGAGGCGCGCGAGGGGCTGGAGGCCCTGCGCGGCGACATCGAGACGGTCCGCGAGCAGTCCAAGAGCGTGAGCGAGGACGCCGCCGGCGCCCGCACCGCCGCCGAGGCCGGCGAGCGCCGCGTCGAGGCGATGCAGGCCGAGCTGACCTATGCGCTGAAGACGCTCGAGGACGTCAAGGCCGGGCTGACGTCGGCCGGGCAGGCCGCCGTGATCGCGCGCCGCGAGGCCGAGCAGGCCAAGCGCGCCGCCCAGCAGACCTCCTCGCAGGACAACTCGGGCGTCCAAGAGGTCTTCCAGCAGCTGCTCGCCGCCGCGCGCGGGGGCGTGCCCGCCGAGGGCGCGAGGCTCGGGCGCCCGAATACGCCCGCGCAGGACTTGCGCCGCAAGAGCGAGGCCTCCAACCGCGAGCCGCGTCACGGGTTCGACGACGTCACGCAGCCGCTCGCCGTCCTGAGCCTCGACGGGCATTTCCGCGAGCTGAACCCCGCGTTTGCAAGACTGGTGGGGTACCAGGAGCACGCGTTCGCGAAGGCGGCCTGGCCGTCGCCGCACGACCGTGCCGCGTACCAGCAGCAACAGGAGCAGTTGCGTCAGCTTGCCTCGGGGGAGATCGAATCCGTGGAAGTGCAGAGCACGTATATGCATGGCCAGGGCCTGATGGTCCCGGTCGTGGGCATCCTGAAGGCGGTCCCCGGAGAGGACGGGCGCCCGCTTCACCTGCTGCTGGAAGCTGAGGACCGGCACACCGGCTGATGGGGCGGTCGGAAGAGGACCGCGAGCGCGCTCGCGCCGAGCGCGACGCCCGGCGTGCTGGCCGGCTGGGCGGGGGTCAAATCGTGGATGATCCGCCCGTGGAGGAGGCTCCGCCGCCCCTCGAGTCGCCGCGCCGCGTGCCGTCACGCCGCCGGCCGCCGCCGCGCCGCCCCGCCCGGGCGCCGCGCACGCGCCACTGGGGCCGCCGGATCATCGCGGTGCTCGCGCTGGTCGCGATCGGCGTCGCCCTGTACGCGATCAACGCCACGTTCCAGCCGTTCCACGGCGACGGCTCCGGAAGCGTCCGCGTGCGCGTCCCCGAGGGCGCCGACGCCGGCGAGATCGGCGATCTCCTGGCCGCGAAGGGCGTCGTCGACAGCGGCACGTTCTTCACGCTCAATGCGACGGTGACCGGCCGTCGCGGCGGCCTGCGGCCGGGCAGCTACACGCTGCGGCAGGGGATGACCAACGGCGAGGCGATCGATGCGCTGACCAAGGGGCCGAAGGTCAAGGTGGTCAAGACCACCGACATCACGATCCCCGAGGGCCCGTCGATCAAGGAGGAGGCGCCGAAGATCGACAAGACGTCGCTGACCGGCAGCTACGCCAAGGAGGCGAGCTCGCGCCGGGTGCTGCGGGCGGTCCGCAAGCTCGGCGCGCCCAAGGGCACCAAGACGGCCGAGGGCTACATGTTCCCGGCCACCTACACGGTGGTCGAAGGCGGGCCGGTCAAGAGCCTCGTCGACAAGCAGCTCGCCGCGTTCCGCGAGAACTTCGGCAAGGTCGGCATGGGCTACGCCAAGCGCCGCAACCTCACGCGCTACGACGTGCTGATCATCGCCTCGCTGATCGAGCGCGAGGCGCAGCTCGACCGCGAGCGGCCGCTGATCGCCTCGGTGATCTACAACCGGCTCAAGGCGGGCACGCCGCTGGGGATTGACGCGACGCTGCGCTACGAGCTGAACATGTGGGACCGCCCGCTGCGCGTCTCCGAGCTCGAGCGCGACACGCCGTACAACACGCGCACGCGGCGCGACCTGCCGCCGACGCCGATCGGCAACCCGGGCCTGAAGTCGCTCCAGGCCGCGGCGCACCCCGCGCGCACCGACTACTTCTTCTTCGTCCGCAAGCCCGGCAAGTCCGGCGAGCACGCGTTCTCGGAGACGGACGCGGAGTTCCAGCAGGACGTCGCGCGCTACCAAGAGTCGCGCGGCGGTCCTTGATCTACCTCGGCGTCTGCGGCTGGCCGGTCGCGCACTCGCGCTCGCCGCAGATGCACAATGCCGCGCTCGCGGCCGTCGGGCTCGACGACTGGCGGTACCTGCGGCTGCCGCTGCCGCCGGAGCTGTTCGCCGAGACCGTGCGGGCGCTGCCGGCCGCGGGCTTCCGCGGCGTCAACGTCACGATCCCGCACAAGCAGGCGGCGCTCGCGCTCGCCGACCGGGCGTCCGACGCCGCGCGCGCGATCGGCGCGGCGAACACGCTGACGTTCGAGGACGGGGCGATCCTCGCCGACAACACCGACGCCCCGGGCCTGCTCGACTCGCTGCCCGAGCCGCCGGCCGGGCGGACCGTGCTGATCCTCGGCGCGGGCGGCGCCGGACGGGCCGCCGCGTGGGCGATGAAGGCGGCCGGCGCGGCCGACGTGGCGGTCTGGAACCGCGACGGCGAGCGGGCGCTGGCGCTCGCCGCCGACCTCGGCGTGCGGGCCGTGACCCGCCCGCAGCGGGCCGACATCGTGATCAATTGCACGTCCGTCGGCCTGGCGGACCCCGCCGCCACGTTCAAGGCACTTCCTGTCCAGGCCGATGAACTGGGTGCCGGAAGCCTTGTGGTTGACATGGTGTACCGGGCCGGCGGGACGCATCTCCTCGAAGCGGCAAGAACACGGGGGGCGGGCGTGGTCGACGGTCTGGAGATATTGGTCAACCAGGGTGCTGCGTCATTCGAGCGCTGGACCGGCTTGGAGGCCCCTCGTGAGGCGATGCGGGTGGCCGCCACCACCATCGCCGATACATGAAACCGCCAGCACAGACAGGGGCACCCGCCAAGAAAAAGGGGAACGGAGTCACCACGCCGTCACGGCGGGGTGGGTCCGGCCGCGTGCTGACGGACGTCATCGTCGACCTCGGCTTCGTCGAGCAGGCTGCGGTCGATCTGGCGGTCGAACGTGCGAACGACAACGGCTCGCTGCCCGAGCGGCTGCTGGTCGCCGACGGCGCACTCAGCGAGGAGCAGCTCGCGCGCGCGGTGGCCGAGCGCTTCGGGCTCGACCACATCGACCTGGGCATCTACCGCGTCGACCCCGACGCCGCCAAGCTCGTCACGCCCGCGGCCGCCCGGCGCTACCAGGCGGTTCCCGTGTCGTTCGCCGGCGAGCGGACGCTGCTCGTCGCCATGTCGGATCCGGCGAACGTGCTGGCGCAGGACGACATCGCGGTCATGACCGGGTACGAGGTGCGACCCGCGGTCGCGTCGCCGCCGGACATCGAGGCACTGGTCGACCGCATGGAGGACCCCGACTTCGGCAACGGCGCGACGGCACCGCTCGAGGACGGGGTCGACGAGGAGGCCGAGGCCGCCGGGCCGCCCGCGCCGGCCGCGCCCTCCGGCCCGCTGTACGACCTGCGCGACAACACGCCGATCAACTTCGGCGCCTCCGGCGAGGACGCCTCCGTCATCCAGCTCGTGCACCGGGTCATCAAGGAGGCCGTCGAGCGCGGCTCGTCCGACATCCACTTCGAGCCCGGCGACGAGGACATGCGCGTCCGCTACCGCATCGACGGCGTGCTCCAGGAGGCCGCCGTGATCCCCGGCAGCGCCGTCCCCGCCGTGGTGTCGCGCGTCAAGATCCTCTCCGACCTCGACATCGCCGAGCGCCGCATCCCGCAGGACGGCCGCATCTCGCTCGAGGTCAGTGGCAAGCCGATCGACCTGCGTGTCGCGACGCTGCCGTGCGCCTACGGCGAGAACGT
>DASSUW010000012.1:0-18103 GCA_035706585.1 Solirubrobacteraceae bacterium
GAGCCACCACCGCCGCCGCTCGGCGCCGCGCTCGACCCGCCCCCGGAGCCGCCGCCACCGGACGCCGGCGGCGACGTCGGGTTCGGCAGATCGGGCAGGGACGGCGGCTCGGGCACCGGAGCCGGCACCGGGGCCGGAGGCAGATCGGGCGCCGGCGGGGGCGTCGGCACCGGGACGGACGGCACCGTCGGTACGGGCACCGGAAGCTGCGGAGGCTCCGGGAGCGGCGGGACCTGGGCCCACGCGGCGACCGGGACCAGCAGAACAGCCGCCACCGCCACCAGCAGTGCCACCCGCATCCTCATCTCACTGCACCGGATACCGGGACGAAGCGCCGCTCAAACCGGCAGGGGTCGTTTTCGGACGAACCCGGTCGCCCGCGACCGCGGCCGGGGAGGCCGGCCCGACGAGCGGGCGTCCCTAGGCGAGCAGGCGGCCGAGCCGCGAAAGCGCGTCGTCGATCTGGGCGGCGTCGACCACCAGCGGCGGCAGGAAGCGCAGCGTGCGCGGGCCGGTCGCGTTGATCACGAGCCGTTGCTCGAGCAGCGCGCGGCGCGCCACGTCGGGCGCGTCGCCGTCGATGTCGGCGGCGACCATCAGCCCGACGCCGCGGACGTCGACGACCCGCGGCAGCTCGCGCAGCCCCTCCGCCAGCCGCTCGCCGAGCTCGCGCACGCGCGCAAGGAGCGCGGCGTCGTCGAGCACGTCGAACGCCGCGTTGGCCGCCGCGCAGGCGAGCGGCCCGCCCGCGAACGTCGACCCGTGGTCGCCCGGCGCGAACACGTCGGCCAGCCGCGGCCCGATCACGAGCGCCCCGATCGGCACGCCGCCGCCGAGCGACTTCGCCACGGTCATGGCGTCCGGCACGACGCCGCTCTGCTCGTACGCCCACAGCGTCCCGGTCCTCCCCATGCCGGTCTGGATCTCGTCGAACACGAGGGCGGCGCCGACCGCGTCGCACGCCTCGCGGGCGGCGTGCATCAGCTCCTCGCCCATCGGATGCACGCCGGACTCGCCGAGCACCGGCTCCATCAGCACGGCGGCGGTGCCGGAATCGACCGCGGCGCGGACCGCCTCGGGAGCGCGCGCGATCGCCTTGAAGCCCGGCACCAGCGGCGCGAACGGCGCCTGCTTGGACTCCTGCGGCGTCGCCGACAGGGCCCCGTACGTGCGGCCGTGGAACGCGTCGTGGAACACCACGATGTCGCCGCGCGGGCGCGCCTTGCGCACGAGCTTGATCGCCGCCTCGTTGGCCTCCGCGCCGGAGTTCGTGAAGAACACCACGCCGCCCAGCGACGAGGCGGTGAGACGGTCCGCGAGCCGCACCATCGGGGCGTTCCAGTACAGGTTGCTGACGTGCATCAGCCGGCCCGCCTGCTCACGGATCGCCGCCACGACGTGCGGGTGGCAGTGGCCGGTGTTGCAGACGGAGATGCCGGCCAGGAAGTCCAGGTACTCGTTGCCGTCCGCATCGACGAGCAGGCAGCCGGACCCGGACGCGAACTCCACCGGATAGCGCGCGTATGTCGGTGCCAGCGCGCTCACGACGCCGGCCTGATCTTGGTCCCCTGCCCGGCGTCGGTGAACAGCTCGAGCAGCACCGAGTGCGGCACGCGGCCGTCGACGATGTGCGCGTAGCTGACGCCGCCGTGGATCGCGTCCAGGCACGCCTGCAGCTTCGGCCGCATCCCACCGCCCGTCCGTTCGAGCGCGGCCTCGACCTCGTCGGCGCCGGTCTCCGACACCACCGACGCCGGGTCGTCGGGATCGCTCAGCCAGCCCGGCACGTCGGTGAGGAACATCAGCTTGTAGGCGCCGAGCGCGCGCGCCACGGCGGCGGCCGCCTCGTCGGCGTTGACGTTGTGGGAGCGGCCCGCGCGGTCGGCGCCGATCGAGGCGATCACCGGGATGTAGTCCTCGGCGATGTGCGTGATGACGCCGATGTTGACCTTCTCGATCTTGCCGACGTACCCGATGTCCTCGCCGCCCGGACCCTCCATCGTGTCGACCCGGAACAGCAGGCCGTCGTCGCCGCACAGCCCGACGGCCGGCTGGCCGTGGCGGTTGATGCGCAGCACGATGTCCTTGTTGACCTTGCCGACGAGCACCATCTTGGCCACCTCGACGGTGGCCTCGTCGCTGACCCGCAGGCCGCCGACAAACTCCACCGGCAGGTCGAGCCGCTCCATGTAGGCGGTGATCTCCGGCCCGCCGCCGTGGACCACGATCGGGTTCATCCCGACGTACTTGAGCAGCACCACGTCGCGCGCGAAGTCCTCGCGCAACTCCGGGTCGTTCATCGCCGCGCCGCCGTACTTGATCACGACCGTGCGGCCGTGGAACTCGCGGATGTAGGGGAGCGCCTCGAGCAGCGTCCCGACGTCGCGCATCACGTCGTGTACTCCGCGTTGATCGTCACGTACTCGTGCGAGAGGTCGGAGAAGAACACCTCGGCCTCGGCGCCCTCGCCGGGCAGGGCGACCGTGTACTCGACCTCGTCGCCCGCGACGGCGCCCGCGAGCGCCGGCTGATCGAACGGCAGCGCCGTCCCCGCGCGGCAGACCTGGACGTCCTCGATCCAGATGTCGAGCGGCAGCGGCGCGCTGTCGTGGACCGCCGCGCCGACGGCCTGCGCGATCCGGCCCCAGTTGGGGTCGCCGCCGTGCAGCGCCGCCTTGACGAGCGGCGAGTTCGCGACCGCGCGCGCCGCGCGCGCGACCGTCTCGTCGTGGCCGCCGTGGACGACGATGCGGCCGACCCGCCGCGCGCCCTCGCCGTCGCGCACGATCAGCAGCGCCAGCCGCCGCAGCAGCGCGTCGAGCGCCTCGCCGAAGCGCAGCTCGTCCTCGGACTCGGGCTCGATGCGCACGCCGCTCGCGCCCGACGCCATCAGGATCACGGTGTCGTTCGTGGAGAGCTGCCCGTCGACCGACGCGCGGTCGAACGAGCGCTTCACGCACACGCCGAGCAGCAGGTCGGCGGTCGCGGGCGCGAGCGCCGCGTCGGTCTCCACGAAGCACAGCATCGTCGCGAACGCGGGCGAGATCATCCCGGCGCCCTTGGCCTGCGCGCACAGCGCCACCGTGCCCGACGGCAGCTCGACGCTCAGCGCCGCGCGCTTCTCGAACCGGTCGGTCGTCGAGATCGCCTCGGTGAACGCGGCGTCGGCGTCCGGCGCCAGCTCGGTGCGCGCGGCCGAGAGGCCGCGGATGACCTTCTCGGTGTCCAGGTGCACGCCGATCACCCCCGTCGACGCGATCGCCACGCGGTCCTCGGGCACGCCCGCGACCATCGCCCCGGCGCCCTGCATGCGGGCCGCGTCCTCGAGGCCGCGGCGCCCGGTGGCGGCGTTGGCGTTGCCGGAGTTGACGACGACGGCGCGGATGCCGGCGAGCTCGCAGCGCTCCTGCGTCAGCAGCACCGGCGCGGCGAGCACGCCCGAGCGCGTGAAGCGCGCGGCGCTGACGGTCTCCGGAGCGTCCGAGACGAGCAGGCCGAGGTCGCGCGAACCTGACGGCTTGAGGCCGCACGCGACGCCCGCGGCGCGGAAGCCCGCGGGCAGTCCGCCGTCGAGCTCGGTGACATGGTCGGGCGCCTGGACCCAGCGCGACTTCACAGCCCCTCGCCCTCGTCCCGCCCGAACATCAGGTTCAGGTTCTGCACCGCCTGCGACGACGTGCCCTTCCACAGGTTGTCGATCGTCGCGAACACGATCAGGCGGCCGGTCCGCTCGTCGCCGTGGAGCGAGATGCGGCAGTAGTTGGTCTCGCGGACCTCCTGCATCCCGGGCGGGCCTGCGACGACCTCGACCCAGGGCTCGTCGTCGTAGGCGCGCGCGTAGAGCGCGGCGAAGTCCTCGTCGCGGGTGGGCGTGACGTAGCAGGAGACGAGCTCGCCGTACGCGAGCGGCACGAGATGCGGCGTGAACGTCACGCGCACGCCGTCGCCGAGCTCCTGCTCGATCTCCGGCGTGTGCCGATGGCGGCCGACCTTGTACGGCGTCACGGTCTCGTCGACGGCCACGAAGTGCTTGCTCGCGGTCGGCTCGCGCCCGGCACCGCTCACGCCTGACTTCGCGTCGATCACCACGTCGCCGAGCAGGCCGGCCCGGGCGAGCGGGGCGAGGGCGAGGATCGCGGCGGTCGGGTAGCAGCCGGGATTCGCCACCAGGTCGGCGCCGGCGATCGCGTCCCGGTGCAGCTCGGGCAGCCCGTACACGGCGTCGCCGATCAGCCCGGGGGCCGCGTGGTCGCCGTACCACTCCTCGTAGACGGCGCGCGAGCGCAGCCGGAAGTCGGCCGACAGATCGACGACCCGGACGCCGCGCTCGCGCAGCTCGGCCACGACCGGCGCGGCGGCGCCGTGCGGGTAGGCGACGACGGCGGCGTCGACGGCGGCATGGCGGTCGCGGTCGTACTGCTCGAGCACGAGCGGCACGCGCGAGCGCGGGTGCACCGCGTCGAGCCGCTCGCCGGCATCCGACCGCGCGGTGACGTGGGTGAGCTCGAAGTGCGGGTGGCGGTGCAGCAGCGCGCTCGCCACCGCGCCCGCGTAGCCCGCCGCGCCGAGTACCGCGACGCTCTCACCCACGCGGCTCGCCCCCGAGGCGCTCGGCCACGGCGGCGTCGATCTTCGCGCGCCGCTGCGCGACCTCCTCGTCGGTGAGCGTGCGGTCGTCGGCGCGGAACTGCAGCCGCAGCGCCAGCGACACGCGACCCTCGGCGGGATAGACGTCGAAGATCTCGGCCGCGCGCAGGAGCGGGCCGCCGGACTCGCGCACGGTGGCGAGCACGTCGGCCGCCGCCACGTCGGGCGCGAACCACCAGGCACGGTCCTGCAGCACGGCGGGGAACGACGTGAGGTCCTCGTAGCGCGGGTGGTGCAGCGCCGCGTCCTCGATCAGGCCGAGGTCGAGCTCGAACCCGGCCGCGTGCTCGAGGTCCCAGGCCGCCGCGACAGCGGGATGGACCTCGCCGAGCCAGCCGGCGTCGCGGCCGCCGATCAGCACGCGCGCCGCACGGCCGGGATGCAGGAACGGCTCGCGCAGGCGCGCAACGGTCCACGGCACGCGCAGCGTGTCGAGCAGCGCCGCGAGCACGCCCTTGACGGCGAAGAAATCGGCCCGCGGCGGGTCGCCCTCGCGCCACGACGGCGGGCGCATCGCGCCGGTCAGCAGCGCGCCGATGTGCGGGCGCTCCTCGGGCAGCGGCTCGCTGCGCTCCTCGGCGGCGGTGCGCTCGCCCGCGCGCGGCTGCGCGAGGAAGATCGCGCCGAGCTCGTACAGCCGCAGGTCGGACATTCCCCGTGCGCGGTTGCGCCTCGCAACGTCGAGCAGCGAGCCGAGCAGCGTCGTGCGCAGCACCGACTGGTCCTCCGACATCGGGTTGCGCAGCACGACGGCGGCATGCCGCGGGTCGTCGTCCGTGAGGCGCAGGCGGTCCACGAGATCGGGCGTGGTGAAGACCCAGCCGCAGACCTCCGACAGGCCGGCGGCGGCGAGCGCGTCCTCGGCCCGGCGCCGCAGGCGCTGCTGGGGCGCGAGCACGCCGGCGGCGCCGCGCCGCGACGGCAGCGTGGCGGGGAGCTTCTCCAGCCCCCACAGCCGCGCGACCTCCTCGACGAGGTCGGCCTCACGGGTCACGTCGGAGCGCCGGAACGCGGGCACCTTGGCGTCGAGCCCGTCGTCGGCCTCGCTCACGGCGAACTCGAGCGCGCGCAGGATCTGCGCCGCCTCGGCGCGCGGGATCGCGGTGCCGAGCAGCCGCGCCATCCGCTCGTCGCGCAGCCGGATCACGGGCGTCTCCGGACCAGGACCACCGACGTCGATCGTGCCGCCGACGAGCCGCGCGCCCGCCAGCTCGGTCATCAGGATCGTCGCCAGCGCCTGGCCGTCCATCGTCTGCTCGGGCTGCAGGCCCTTCTCGAACCGGCCGGACGCCTCCGAGCGCAGCGCCAGCCGCGTCGACGTGCGCTGGATGTTCGGGCCGTTCCAGGTCGCCGCCTCCATCACCACGCTCGTCGTGGTGTCTTGCACCTCCGAGCGCTGGCCGCCCATGATCCCGCCGATCGAGGTCGGGCCCTCGTCGTCGCAGATGATCACCATGTCGGCGTCGAACGTGCGCTCGACGTCGTCCAGCGTGGTCATCGTCTCGCCGGCGAGCGCGCGCCGGACGACCAGCCGGCCGCCGGCGATCAGGTCGCGGTCGAACGCGTGCATCGGCTGCCCGGTCGCGAGCATCACGAAGTTCGTGATGTCGACGACATTGTTGATCGGCCGCATCCCGGCGGCGGTCAGCCGCGCCTTCAGCCACTCCGGGGACGGGCCGAGCTCGACGTCCTCGTACAGCCGCGCCGTGAAGCGCGGGCACAGGTCGGGGTCCTGGACCTCGATCGTCACGCCGGGGACCTCGCCCGGACCGCCGGGATCGTTCGTCCACGGGGGCGGGGCGAGCGGCGCGCCGGTGGCGGCGTGCACCTCGCGCGCGACGCCGTAGATGCTCAGGCAGTCGGGCCGGTTCGGCGTGATCTCGAGCTCGAGCACCTCGCCCGCGATCGGCAGCACGTCGATCAGCGGCGTGCCCGGCCGCAGCTCGGCGTCCAGCACCATGATCCCGTCGTGGTCGGGACCGATCGCGACCTCGTCCTCGGCGAGGATCATCCCGGCCGACTCCACGCCGCGCAGCTTCGCGCGCCCCAGCTTCGTGCCGTCGGGCATGACCGCGCCCGGCTCGGCGACCGCCACGATCTGGCCGGCCGCCACGTTCGGCGCGCCGCAGACGATCGTGCGCGCGTCCCCGCTGCCGACGTCGACCGTGCAGACCGTCAGCCGATCGGCGTCCGGGTGCCGATCGGCGGTCAGGACGCGGCCGACCATGAAGTGCTCGAGCGCGCCGACGCCGTGCGCGTGGACGGCCTCGACCTTCGTGCCGGTCATCGTGAGCCGGTGCTCGAGCTCGGTGATCCCGATTTTCGGGTCGCAGTAGTCGTGCAGCCAGAAGACCGGAACTCTCATCCGAACTGCTCCAGGAACCGCAGGTCGTTGTCGTAGAACAGGCGCAGGTCGCTGACGCCGTGGCGCAGCATCGCGACGCGCTCGATGCCCAGACCGAACGCGAAGCCCTGATGGCGCTCCGGGTCGTAGCCGTACTCGCGCACGTACTCGAAGACGTTCGGGTCGACCTCGCCGGCGCCGAGGATCTCGATCCACCCCTCGCCCTTGCACAGCGGGCAGCGCGAGCCGTCGCGCAGGAAGCCGTCGTTGCAGTTGAAGCACGAGACGTCGCACTCGACGCTCGGCTCGGTGAACGGGAAGAAGTGCGGGCGCAGGCGCACGCGGCGGTCGTCGCCGAAGTACGCGCGCGCGAACGCGAGCAGCGTGCCCTGCAGATCGCCGAGCGTGACGTCCTCGTCGACGGCCAGACCCTCGACCTGGTTGAACTGCGGCGTGTGCGTGGCGTCGTTGTCGCGCCGGTAGGTGCGGCCGGGCACGACGACGTACAGCGGCGGCGGATGCTGCTCCATCGCGCGCGTCTGCATCGGCGACGTGTGGACGCGGAGCAGCACCTCGTCGGAGATGTAGAACGTGTCCGTCTCCTGCCGCGACGGATGCGTCTCGTCGAAGTTCAGCGCGTCGAAGTTGTAGTAGGCGAGCTCGGTCTCGGGGCCCTCCATCACGCGGAAGCCGAGGCCGAGGAAGATGTCCTCGATCTCGCGCCGGGCCTGGGTGATCAGGTGGATCCGGCCGGGCGCGACCCGCGGCGAGCCGGGCAGCGTGACGTCGACGACGTCGGCGGCCAACCGGCTGTCCAGCTCGGCCGCGGCGAGCTCGGCGGCGCGGGCGTCGATCGCCGCCTCGAGCGCCTTGCGCGCCTCGTTGGCGGCGCGGCCGACGGTGCCGCGCTCCTCCGCCGGCAGCTGGGCGACGCCGCGCAGCAGGTTCGGCAGCTCGGCCTTGCGGCCCAGGAAGCGGACGCGCACGTCCTCGAGCTCGGTCGTGTCCGGCGCTTGGGCGATCGCCGCCTCCCCGGCGGCGCGCAGCTCGCTGATCCTCTCGTTCATGGGGCGGCCATCCTACGGTTGCACTCGTACAAGGCGACGGTTGCCGCCATCGCGGCGTTCAAAGACTCTGCCGCGACGGGAATCGTCGCCGCCGCGTCGCAGTCGGCGACGACGTCGGGGGCGAGACCGGCGCGCTCGGCGCCGACGACGATCGTCACGTCCTCGCCGGGTGACGAGAGGGGTTCGGCTCCGACGCGCAGCGTTGCGCCGGCCGCAGCGAGCGGCGCGCCCCCGTGCGCGACGAGCGCGATCTTGCGGCCCGGGAGGTCGTGGACCGCGCGGACGCCGGCCAGGGGCACGTCGAACAGCGCGCCCATCGACGCCCGCACGGCCTTGGGTCCGTACGGGTCGGCGGTGCCCGGTCCGAGCGCGACGCTGCTCGCGCCGAACGCCAGCGCGCCGCGCAGCGCCGTGCCGACGTTGCCGGGGTCGTTGACGCCCCACAGCGCCAGGCACAGCGGCCCGGCCGGCGCCGGCGCCCAGCGCTGCGCGTACACGGCCAGCGCCCGCGTGCCCGAGCCGAGCTGGGACACCTGCGCGAGCAGGTGCGGCGCGACCTCCTCGCCCTCCAGCCCGGATCCGTCGGCCACGAGCCGCGCGAGCGGCTCCCAGCCGGCGGCGTCCGCCGCCTCGAGCAGGTCCTCGCCCTCGGCCACGAACTCGCGCAGCTTGTCGCGCCACTTGCGGCCCGCGAGCTTGCGGATCTCCTTGAGCTGTTCGTTGTGGGGGCTGGTGATCACTTAAAACGAAAAGGGCGCCGCTCCGAAGGGAGGGGCGCCCGGTTGAGAGGGTGTCCGCGGACTCAGGCCGCCGACGCCTCGCGGGCGCTCTCGGCGAATCGGCGGAACGTCTCGGGGTCGCGCACGGCGATGTCGGCCAGGACCTTGCGGTCCAGCTCGATGCCGGCCAGCTTGAGGCCGTGCATGAACGTCGCGTAGCTCATGCCGTTCTGGCGCGCCGCGGCGTTGATGCGGGTGATCCACAGGCGCCGGAAGTCGCGCTTGCGGTTGCGGCGGTCGCGGTACGCGTAGGAGTCCGCCTTCATGACGGCTTCCTTCGCGCGCTTGTACGACGAGTGCGCCTCGCCGCGGTACCCCTTGGCGCGCTCGAGGACGGCGCGGCGCTTCTTGCGAGCGTTGACGGAGCGCTTGACGCGGGTCATCGCCCGTTGCCTCCCAGGAGCTTGGTCACGACCTTGCGATCGGCCTTGGAGATGTCGCGGTCCAGGCCGAACGAGCGCTTGCGCTTGGGCGACTTCTTCTCGAGGATGTGGCTCGAGAACGCGTGCCGGGCCTTGAGCTTCCCGGTCCCGGTCTTCTTGAAGCGCTTCTTCGCGCCGGAGTGCGACTTCATCTTCGGCATTCGGCCGCGGAAGTATAGAGACCGCGCGGCTCCCGGACTTTCGTTCAGAGATGACAGGAGTTACGCCAATCGGTGGCCGAATCCCCGGGCGTGGCCTACACTCCTGCTCGGGATGGGGAACGACGCGGCATCGGCAGGCATCGAGCCACGTGCGCTCGCGGGGGTCGACCAGGAGGTCGGGGTCACGTTCCGCTATGCGGTGCGGTTCACGCAAGGGCTGTTCAACCCGCGGAACACGACGTTGCGCGACGTCGTGCAGGCGGAGGACCGCGCCCGGCTGCTCGTCGTGATCGACGAGGGCGTCGCCCGGGCGCATCCCACGATGGTCGACGACATCCAGATCTACTGCACGGCGCACTCCGAGACGCTCGAGCTGCCGGCGGCGCCGCTCGTGGTCCCCGGCGGCGAGGCGATCAAGAACCAGGCCGGGCCGGTCGACGAGATCCGCGCGGCGATCGACATCCACGGCGTCGACCGCCACTCGTACGTGGTGGCGATCGGCGGCGGCGCGGTGCTCGACGCCGTCGGCTACGCGGCGGCGACCGCCCATCGCGGCGTCCGGCTCATCCGCGTCCCCACCACGGTCCTGTCGCAGGACGACTCGGCCGTCGGCGTCAAGAATGGCATCAACGCGTTCGGCAAGAAGAACTTCGTCGGCTCGTTCGCCCCGCCGCACGCGGTGCTCAACGACTTCGACCTGCTGTGCACGCTGACCGACCGCGACTGGCGCGCCGGAATCTCGGAGGCGATGAAGGTCGCGCTGCTCAAGGACGCGGCGTTCTTCGCCTGGATCGAGCACCACGCGCGCGACCTGGTCGAGCGCTCGGTGCCGGCGATGGCGCATCTGGTGCACCGCAGCGCCGAGCTGCACCTCAACCACATCGCCACCAGCGGCGACCCGTTCGAGCTCGGCTCGTCGCGCCCGCTCGACTTCGGCCACTGGGCCGCGCACAAGCTCGAGCAGCTCTCGCACCACGAGCTGCGCCACGGCGAGGCGGTCGCGGTCGGCATCGCGCTGGACTCGACCTACAGCTACCTGACCGGCAGCCTGCCGCACGCCGACTGGCGCCGGATCATCGAGCTGTTCGAGGCGGTGCAGCTGCCGATCTGGCATCCGGACATGGCGACGCCGGGCAGCGGAGGGAGGCCGGCCGTGCTCGCCGGCCTGGAGGAGTTCCGTGAGCATCTGGGAGGGCGGCTGACGATCATGCTGCTCGAGCGCATCGGCTCGGGCTTCGAGGTACATGAACTGGACGAGGCGGTGCTCCTGGAGGCGTCCGATCTCCTGCGGCGCCGCGTCGAAGGAGGAGAGGAGCGCGAAGGATGGGAGCCCACGCCGGCACTAGCCCGCTGACGCAGCGGGAGATGATCGCCGAGTACTTCATGGAGCACCGCGTGCAGGTGCTCGAGCTCGCCGCATTCCTCGACCGCCTCGACCGCGCGCGCGAGCTCGACGGCGAGGACGACTTCCGGATGCGGTCGGTGCAGGACGCGCTCAAGACGCTGGTCGATGGGCAAGGCAACCGCGTGCAGCGCGTGCAGATGATCTTCAGCGACCCGCGCAGCGAGCTGCTGGACGAGCTTGATCAGAAGAGCGCCAAGGGCGCCTACGACCCGGAGGCCTAGTCATGGAGTACATCGATCTCCACGCCCACATGGTGTCGCGCACGACCGACGACTACCGGGCCATGGCCATGAGCGGCTGCGTCGCGGTCACCGAGCCGGCGTTCTGGGCCGGCTACGACCGCCCCGGCGTCGACGCGTTCATCGACTACTTCAACCGGCTCACGGATTTCGAGCCCAAGCGCGCCGCCACCTACGGCATCGAGCACTTCACGTGGATGTGCCTGAACCCGAAGGAGGCCGAGGACCGCGAGCTCACCCGCCAGGTCCTCGAGGTCATCCCCCGTTACCTGGAGATGCCGACGGTCCTCGGTATCGGCGAGATCGGCCTCAACCGCGTGACCAAGAACGAGCTCGCCGGCTTCAAGGACCACGTGGACCTCGCGATGGAGCACGAGCAGCTCATCCACATCCACACGCCCCATCTCGAGGACAAGTGGAAGGGCACGAAGGTGATCGTGGAGACGCTGGCGGCTGACCAGCGGATCGACCCGCACCGCGTGATGGTCGACCACGCGGAGGAGCACACCGTCGACATGATCCTCGACAACGGGTTCTGGACCGGCCTGACGCTGTACCCGGTCACGAAGGTCTCCCCCGCGCGGGCGGTCGACGTGCTCGAGATCCGCGGGCCGGAGCGCATCTGCGTCGCCGCGGCGTGCGACTGGGGCGAGAGCCGGCCGCTGGCCGTGCCCGAGTTCATCATGGAGATGCGCCGGCGCGGGCATCCCGACTCGCTGATCCGCCGGGTCGTGTACGAGAACCCGATCGAGTTCCTCGGCCAGTCGCCCAAGTTCCATCTGCCGGACCGTGAAGGCGCAGTGACGGTGTAGTGCGGGTCGGCGACGGCCTCCACCTCACCTACTGCACGAACATCCATCCGGCCGTCGGCTGGGATGCCGTGCTCGAGTCGCTGCGGGCGCACGCGCCGGCGCTGAAGGCGCGGCTGTCGCCGGGCGCGCCGTTCGGGATCGGCCTGCGGCTGTCGGGGGCCGAGAGCTCGGAGCTGCTGCAGGGCACGCGGCTCGCCGAGTTCAAGGCGTGGCTCGACCGCGAGGGCCTGTACGTGTTCACGATCAACGGCTTCCCGCACGGCACGTTCCACGGCGCGCCGGTCAAGGCGGACGTGCACGCGCCCGACTGGCGCTCGCAGGAGCGCGTGGACTACACGCTGCGGCTGGTGGAGATCCTCGACGCGCTGCTCCCCGACGGCGTCGACGGCACGATCTCGACGAACCCGCTGTCGTACGCGCCGTGGCTCGACGACGGCGGCTGGGCGCTCGCCACGCGGAACATCGTGCGCGTGGGCGACGAGCTGCGCGGCACGCGGATCGCGCTGGCGATCGAGCCGGAGGCCGACGGCGCGCTGGCGACGGTCGACGAGCTGATCCGGTGGTGGCCCGACGAGCTCAATGCCACCGTGTGCTTCGACGCCTGCCACTCGGCGGTCGCCTACGAGGAGCCGGACGCGGCGCTCGACGCGCTCGACGCGGCCGGCATCCGCGTCGGCAAGGCGCAGCTGTCGGCCGCGCTGACCGTGCCCGGCGACGCGCACGACCAGCTGCGGGCGTTCGCCGATCCGATCTACCTGCACCAGGTCACCGAGCGCGGGTCGCTGCGCACGTGGCCCGACCTGCCGGAGGCGCTGTCGGCCGACGGGTCAGAGGAGTGGCGCGTGCACTTCCACGTGCCGATCTTCGTCGAGCGCTACGGGGCGCTCGAGTCCACGCAGGACCACCTGCGGCGCTGCATCGAGCGCGTCGAGACGGCGCACCTGGAGATCGAGACCTACACCTGGGACGTGCTGCCGGCCGACCTGAAGGCCTCGTCGGTCGACTCGATCGCGCGCGAATACGAATGGGTGCTCGGTGTCCTCGGCTGACCTGACCGCCGTCAGCGTGCCGGCGTGGCGCGACTGGCTCCAGCTCGCGCGGATCTCCAACACGCCGACCGTCGTGTCCAACAGCGTCGCGGGCGCGGCGCTCGCGGTCGCGTCGCCGGACGGCGGCACGGTCGCCGTCGTCGCCGTCGCGATGGCGCTGTTCTACACCGCGGGCATGGTGCTCAACGACGTGCTGGACATCGAGATCGACCGGCGCGAGCGCCCCGAGCGCCCGCTGCCGTCGGGCCGCATCTCCGCGGGCGCGGCGCTGTTCGCCGCGATCGCGTTGTTCGCGGTCGGCGAGATCCTGCTCGGGGCGCTGGACTGGGAGCCGGCGCTCGTCGGCCTGGCGCTGATCGCCCTGATCGTCCTCTACGACGCCTGGCACAAGGGCAACGTCGTCTCCCCGGTGCTCATGGGCGGCTGCCGCGCCCTCGTGTACGTCGTCGCCGGATTCGCGGTGGCCGACTCGCTGCCGTGGGAGCTGTGGGCCGGCGCCGCGGTGCTGCTCCTCTACATCGTCGGCCTCACGCAGGTGGCCAAGGCCGAGGCGACCGGCCGCTCGTCGGCCTGGCCGACCGCCGCCGTGCTCGCGCCGGTGGTGTTCTGGGCGTTCCTGCTGCCTCCGCTCGGCTTCGTCGTGCTCGCGGCGTTCGCGGCCTGGGTGCTGTGGGCCCTGCGGATGGTGCGCTCGAAGCGGATCGGTCCGGCGGTCGGCGCGATGATCGCGGGCGTCTCGCTGTTCGACGCGGTGGCGGTGGCGAGCGCCGACGGCGGCGCCGTCGCGCTCGCGGTGTGCCTGGCCGCCTTCGCTGTCACGATCGCTCTCCAGACCAAGATCGCGGGGACCTGAATCACATGCCTGAGAAGACCGTTGTCCTGTGCACCGTCGCGCTGACCCCCGAGCTGCTCGGGGACGCGACGCCGCGGCTGAAGGCGTTCGCCGACGGCGGCGCGACGGTGCCGATCGGCGGCGTCACGCCGGCCGTCACCGCCGCCGTGCAGAGCACGTACCTGACCGGCAAGCTGCCGCGCGACCACGGCGTCGTCGGCAACGGCTGGCTGTACAAGGACACGATGGAGGTCCGGCTGTGGCAGCAGTCGAACCGGCTCGTGCAGGCGCCGAAGGTGTGGGAGGCGGCACCTGGGATCACCTGCGCCAACCTGTGCTGGTGGTTCGCGATGTACGCGTCCGCGGACGTCACGGTGACGCCGCGCCCGATGTACCCCGCCGACGGGCGCAAGATCCCGGATTGCTACACGAAGCCCGTCGACCTCCGCGACCGCCTGCAGGCCGAGCTCGGCCAGTTCCCGCTGTTCAAGTTCTGGGGACCCGCTTCGTCGATCGAGTCGACGCAGTGGATCGCCGACGCGGCCAAGATCGTCGACGCCCAGTTCGACCCGACGCTGTCGCTGATCTACCTCCCCCACCTCGACTACGACCTCCAGAAGAAGGGTCCGGGGCTGGAGGACAACCGCGGCGTGCTCGGCGAGCTCGACGCCGTGGCGGGTGACCTGATCGACTTCTACGAGGCACGCGACGCGCGCGTGATCGTGCTGTCCGAGTACGGGATCGTCCCGGTCTCGCGGCCGGTGCATCCGAACCGGATCCTGCGCGCGGCCGGCCTGGTGGCCTACAGGATGGAGCTCGAGCGCGAGGTGATCGACATCGGCGGGTCGGAGGCGTTCGCGATGGCCGACCACCAGATCGCGCACGTGTACGTGCGCGACCCGGCGCGGGTGCCCGAGGTGCGGGCGCTGTTCGAGGGCGTCCCGGGCATCGGCGACGTGCTCGACGAGACCGGCAAGCGCGACCACGGGCTCGATCACGACCGGGCGGGCGACGTGGTGCTGCTCGCCGCGCCCGACTCGTGGTTCACCTACTACTACTGGGAGGACGACGCCAAGGCGCCCGACTACGCGCGCACGGTCGACATCCACCGCAAGCCCGGCTACGACCCGGTCGAGCTGTTCCTCGACCCGGCGATCCGCGTGCCCCCGCTGGCGATCGGCTCGCGGATCGTGCGCCGCAAGCTCGGCTTCCGCACGCTGCTCGACGTGATCCCGCTCGACCCGTCGCTGATCCGCGGGTCGCACGGCCGGGTCGTCGAGGATCCGTCGAAGGGCCCGCTGCTGATCACGCGGCAGGCGGACCTGGTGGGCGACGGCGAGGTCGCCGCCACCGATGTGCACGACCTGATCCTGCGGCACCTCGGCGTGCCCGTCCGGGAGGCGGCGGCGCGATGACGACGGTCGGCCGCAAGGCCGACCACCTGCGCATCGCCGCGGGCCCCGACGTGGGCCACGCGGGCGGCACCGGCTTCGAGCACGTGCGGCTGCGCCACCGCGCCCTGCCCGAGCGCGACCTGGACGAGGTGTCGCTCGAGACCGCGCTGCTGGGCGCGCGGCTGGGCGCGCCGCTGGTCGTGTCGGCGATGACCGGCGGGACCGACGAGGCCGGCCGCATCAACGCCGACCTGGCACGGGCGGCGTGCGAGCACGGCCTCGCGCTCGTGCTCGGGTCCGGCCGCGCGCTGCTCGAGGACCCGGGGCTGCTGGAGACCTACCGCAGCGCCGACCGCCCGCCGCTGCTGCTCGGCAATCTCGGTGCGGCCCAGGTGGTCCGCGACGACGCGCCCGCGCGCGCCGAGCGGCTGGTCGAGCTGCTCGACGCCGACGGCCTGAGCATCCACCTCAACCCGATCCAGGAGGCCGTGCAGCCCGAGGGCGAGCCGCGCTTCGCGGGCGTCGCGGCCGGCATCGCGGCGATCGTCGCGCACCTGGCGCCGCGCCCGGTCGTGGTCAAGGAGGTCGGCTTCGGGATGGACGCCGCGGATGTGGCGCTGCTGCGCGACGCGGGCGTCGCGGCGATCGACGTCGCCGGCGCCGGCGGCACCAACTGGGCGCTCGTGGAGGGCCGGCGCGACGAGCGCGCGGGCGACGTCGCGGCCGCGTTCGCCGACTGGGGCGTCCCGACCGCCGCCGCGCTCGCCGACGCCCACGCCGCCGCTCCCGAGCTCCCCCTGATCGCCTCCGGCGGCCTGCGCGACGGCGTCGACGCCGCCAAGGCGCTCGCGCTCGGCGCGAGCGCCGCCGGCCTCGCCCGCCCGTTCCTGCTCGCCGCGCGGGCGGGCACGGCGTCCGAGACCGCGGCCACGCTGGTGCGGCAGCTGCGCGTCGCCGTCTGGGCCTGCGGCGCGGGCGGTGCCGCCGAGCTCGGCGCGCAACACCTGCGCTGAGGCGCCTGTTATCGGATTGAAACGCGGCTGTTACGCGCGTCTCGGACGCTGCCGCGCATGACCTCCACCTTCACCCGCATCATCACCGTCACGCTCGTCGCGCTCGCGCTGTCCGCCCCCGTGGCGACCGCGATGCCGCTCGACGCCGGCAAGCCCTCGCCGCCGGTCAAGCAGACGACGCCCGCGCCGGCCGCCGACGATGGCAGCCCGTCGCCGCTCGTCTTCATCGTCCCGACCCTCGTCGTCATCGTGATGCTCGGCGCAGCCGCGTCCCACCTGCGTTCGTCGCCTCCCACGCACGCGTAGAGACGAGGTCATCGACCCGGCGCGGCCGCCCGGCCGCGCCGGGTCGTCAGCCGTTCCGGCGGGCTCGGATAGGCTCGCAGCGTGATCCGGTTCGGCGTCCTCGGTCCGCTGGACGTCCGGGTCGAAGGACGCGAGGCGGACCTCGGCGGCCCCAGGCAGCGGTCGTTGCTGGTGGCGCTGCTGCTGCACGCCGGCGAGCCGGTCCCCGCGGACGCCCTGGCCCAGATGCTGTGGGGTGACGAGGCGCCGCCGAGCGCCCCGCAGGCGCTCCGGGTCACGGTCTCGCGACTGCGCGCCGCGCTCGGCCCGGCCGGCGACAGGGTCGAGACCGTGGGCGGTGGCTACCGCCTGAAGGTCGAGCCGGGCGAGGTCGACACCGACGTGTTCGAGCAGGCGTACGACCGCGCCCGGACATCGGCGCCCGCCGAGGCGGCGACGGCGCTGGGCGAGGCGCTCGCCCTGTGGCGCGGCCCGGCGCTGGCCGACGTGCGCTACCAGCCGTGGGCGCAGGGCGAGATTCGCCGGCTGGAGGACCTGCGCGCCGCGGCGATCGAGGAGCGCGTCGAGGCCGAGCTCGCGCTCGGCGATCACACGCGGCTCGTCGGCGAGCTCGAGGCGCTGGTCACCGAACATCCACGGCGGGAGCGCCTGCGCCGCCAGCAGATGCTTGCCCTCTACCGCTCGGGCCGCCACGCCGACGCGCTCGCGGCGTTCCGGAGCGCACGCGACGCGCTCGACGCCGAGTTGGGACTCGAGCCGGGGCCCGAGCTGCGCGCGCTCGAGCAGCAGATCCTCATGCACGACCCGGCACTTCGTGCCGCATCGACCGGCATGCCCGCGCCGCCGCCGACGCCGACGTTCGGACGCGACGCGGACGTGACGGCACTGCTCGCGGCGCTCGCGTCGACGCGGCTGCTCACGCTCACCGGTCCCGGCGGCGTGGGCAAGACGCGCCTGGCGATCGAGGTCGCGCGGGCGGCGGGCGGGCGGTTCGTGCCGCTTGCCGCGATCGCCGACGCCGCCCGGATCCCCGATGCTGTGTGCGACGCACTCGGCATCCGTGGGACGGCCGGCGAAGCCGCGACCGACGTCGTTGCCCGTGCGCTGGCCGGTGCGCCGGTACTGCTCGTGCTCGACAACCTCGAGCACATGCCAGGTGCGGCGGCGGTCGTCGCCGGGCTGCTCGAGCGCGCGCCGGCCGTGGCCGTGCTGGCGACCAGCCGCCGGCCGCTTCACCTGAGTGCCGAGCGCGTCTACGCCGTCGCTCCGCTGGCCGTGAACGACGCCGTCGCACTGTTCACCGACCGCGTCGGGGCGAGGTTCGCGCCGGTGGATGACGCGGACGCTGTCGCCGACATCTGCACGCGGGTCGGCGGGCTGCCGCTCGCGATCGAGCTCGCAGCGGCGCGCCTCGGCGTGCTGACTCCGCGTGAGCTCGCCGCGCGATTGTCCGACGCGCTCGGCCTGCTCAGCCGCGGCGCAGCGGACGCTCCGGAGCGCCACCGCACGCTGCGGGCGACGCTCGACTGGAGCTTCGAACTCCTCAGCGACCACCAGCGCGCCGCGTTCACGGCCCTTGGCGTGTTCGCCGGGGGCTGCGAGGTGGCGGCGGCCGAGGCCGTGACTGCCGCGC
>DASSUW010000013.1:0-2859 GCA_035706585.1 Solirubrobacteraceae bacterium
GGCTGCACGACTACGCGATGGTCGCGGTCCAGGGCCCCGACGCCCGTGCGCTCGTCGCGCGGCTCACCGACGGCGAGCTCCCCAAGCGCTTTCGCACCGCGCGCCGCACGGTCGCGGGCGCGGCCGGCACGCTCGTCTGCGGCACCGGCTACACCGGCGAGGACGGGGTCGAGCTCCTGATCGCTCCCGAGCACGCGCCCGCGGTGTGGGACGCGCTCGTCGAGGCCGGCGCCACGCCGGCGGGGCTCGGCGCCCGCGACACGCTGCGGCTGGAGGTCTGCTTCCACCTCTACGGCAACGACCTGATGGAGGAGCGCGGACCGATCGAGGCCGGCCTCGGCTGGTGCTGCAAGGAGGACACGGGCTTCATCGGGTCCGACGCCGTCCGCGCCGTGCGCGAGGCCGGGCCGGCCGAGACGCTCGCGCCGTTCAAGATGACCGGACCCGGCATCGCGCGCCAGGGCAACCCGGTCCGGGGCGGCGGCGAGGTGACGTCCGGCACCATGTCCCCGTGCCTGGGCATCGGCATCGGCATGGCCTACGTGCCGGTCGCCGACGCCGCGCCGGGCACGCCGATCGAGATCGACGTCCGCGGCAAGCTTCGAGCTGCCGAGATCGCAACCAAGCCGCTGTACTCCAAGGAGCGCTGAACGTGGCCGACGCGAGCTACCCCGACGACCTCCGCTACCACCCCGAGCACGACTGGGCCCGCATCGACGGCGACGTCGCGACCTTCGGGATCACCTGGTACGCCCAGGACCAGCTCGGCGAGGTGGTGTTCGTCGATCCCCCGGAGGTCGGCAAGAACGTGAGCAAGGACGAGCCGTACGCGGAGATCGAGTCCGTCAAGGCGGTCTCCGACGTCGTCGCGCCGCTGTCGGGCGAGATCGTCGAGGTCAACGAGCTGCTCGGCGACGCGCCGGAGAAGATCAACGACGACCCGTACGGCGACGGCTGGCTCGTCAAGGTGCGGCTGTCCGACCCGACAGAGGTCGAGGAGCTGCTGGACCGCGAGGCCTACGAGGGCAGCCTGACTTGAGTCGCTACACCTCCGCCACCGATGCCGACCGGCAGGCGATGCTCGCGGCGATCGGCGCCGGCTCGATCGACGAGCTGTTCGCCGACATCCCCGCGAGCGTGCGGCTGGACCGGGCGATCGACCTGCCGCCGGGCAAGCCGGAGCAGGAGGTGTACGCGTACCTGCGCGACCTCGCGCGCCGCAACGTCTCGACCGACGACGAGATCTCGTTCCTCGGCGCCGGGATGTACGACCACTACGTGCCGGCGGTGGTCGACGCGCTGCTGGCGCGGTCCGAGTTCCTGACGCCATACACGCCGTACCAGCCGGAGGTCTCGCAGGGGACGCTCCAGGTGATGTTCGAGTACCAGACGGCGATCAGCGAGCTGACCGGCCTGCCGGTCTCGAACGCGACGCTGTACGAGGCGCCGTCGGCGGTGGCGTCGGCGGGCTGGCTGGCGCGGCTGCACAACCGCCGCGGGCGCTTCCTGGTGTCGCGCGGCCTGCATCCGCATTCGCGCGAGGCGCTCGCCACGACGGCGCACGGCTATGGCACCGCGGTGGAGGAGATCCCGCTGGCCAACGGCGTCACCGAGGCATTCGAGGCCGACGACGACGTGTCGGCCGTATTCTTCCAGCAGCCGAACTTCCTCGGCGCGCTCGAGGACCTGGAGGCGCTGGTGCCGATGGCCAAGGAGCGCGGTGCCCTGGTCGTCGTCCAGTGCGATCCGATCACGCTCGGGGTGCTGCGCCCGCCCGGCGAGTTCGAGGTCGACATCGCGGTGGGGGAGGGCCAGTCGCTCGGCAACCGGCTCGACTACGGCGGCCCGTCGTTCGGCTTCTTCGCCGCCCAGGAGGCGTACCTGCGACGGATGCCGGGCCGGATCGCCGGCGAGACGATTGACGTCGACGGCAAGCGCGGCTTCGTGCTGACGCTGCAGACGCGCGAGCAGCACATCCGCCGCGAGAAGGCCACGCACAACATCACGACCGCGCAGACGCTCAACGCGCTGGCCGGCATCGTCTACCTGTCGTGGCTCGGGCGGCGCGGGATCGTCGAGCTCGGCGACCTGCTGCTGCACCGCACCGCGTACGCGCGCCGGGCGCTGGCCGCGCTCGACGGCGTCGAGCTGCTGCACGAGCAGCCCGTGGTGCGCGAGTTCGCGGTCCGCATCGCGGCGCCGGTCGACCGCGTGATCGAGCGCTGCGCCGCGGCCGGCGTCAACCCGGGGTATCCGCTCGGCGCCGACTACGCCGAGTTCGAGGACGGCCTGCTTGTGGCGCTCACCGAGCAGCGCTCGAAGGCCGACATCGACCGGCTCGCCGAGGTCCTGGGCGCAGCCGTGGCCGCCGAGCGCGAGGCGGTGCACGCGTGAGCGTGGAGACGATCTTCGAGAAGTCGGTCGAGGGCCGGCGCGCGTTCGTCGCGCCCGCGCTCGACGTGCCGCGCGACGACGACGCGCTGCCCTCGAAGTTCCGCCGCGCCGAGCCGCCGAAGCTGCCCGAGATCTCCGAGCCCGAGATCGTTCGCCACTTCACGAGGCTCTCCACGAAGAACTTCCACGTCGACAAGGGCTTCTATCCGCTCGGGTCGTGCACGATGAAGCACAACCCGAAGCTGCACGAGCGCGTCGCGGCGCTGCCCGGGCACGCGCGGCTGCACCCGCTGCAGGCGCCCAAACGCGCACAGGGCGCGCTGCAGCTGATGTGGGAGCTGCAGGTGGCGCTGGCCGAGATCGCCGGGCTGCCGCACGTGTCGCTGCAGCCGGCGGCGGGCTCGCAGGGCGAGCTCGCGGGCGTGCTGCTCACCCGCGCATACCACGAGGCGCGCGGCGAGCAGC
>DASSUW010000014.1:0-11488 GCA_035706585.1 Solirubrobacteraceae bacterium
GGTGGGGCAGCGATGAGCCGCGCGGCCGTCGCGACGGCGCTGGCGGCCTTGGCGCTGGCCGGCTGCGGCACCACCGACCGGGCGCCGCCGGACGCGGTGGCGACCGCCTTCGAGCACGAGCTGCGCGACATCGACCGCCAGCTCGCCGGCGTCGCCGAAGTGCTGCCCGACAGCGATCAGGCGACCCGCACGCACGCCGTCCGGTTGTGGCAGCGGGCCGTGCGCAGCGACGTCGAGCTACGCCGCAAGCTCGAGTTCACGGCACCCGCGGGCGCGTCGCTGCGGGCCGCCGCGACCGAGCTCCGGGCCGCCGCGCAGGGTCTCGCGCGCGCGGCCGAGACCGCCGCCCCGCCGCCGTCCGGCGGACACCTCGATGCGGCGGACGCGGCGCTCGCCGAGGCCGCGGCCGCGCTTCACTGACGCCGCGCGCGGCTCGGCGTCGCGTCGATGAAGACCTCCGTCACGTCGGGCACCGCCTCGCGAATCGCGCCGTCGACATCGGAGATCGACTGCTCGACGCGGTCGGCGTCGATGCCGTCGGCGATGTCGACGCGCGCGGCGACGAGCAGCGCGTTCGGGCCGAGCACCATCGTGAGCAGCTCGAAGACCTGGTCCACGTCCGTGTGCTCCTCGATCACGCGCTCGATCGCTGCGCGCTCGTCGGGCCGCGCGGCGGCGCCGACCAGCAGGTGCCCGGTGTCGCGCGCCATCGAGACGGCCACCGTGATCAGCAGCACGCCGATCAGCAGGGACGCGAGCGGATCCCAGAACGACCGGCCGGTGACCTGGTGCAGGCCGATGCCGGTGGCCGCGATCGCGACGCCGATCAGCGCGGCGCTGTCCTCGAACAGGACCATCTTCACGCTCGGGTCGCGGCTCTCGCGGATGTACTGCCGGAGCGGCTTGCCCGCTTCGCGAGCCTCGCGGCGGGTCTGGTGCAGCGCGCGCAGCCATGACGCGCCCTCGGCGAGCAGCGCGATCGCCAGCGTGATCCAGGCGATGAGGAAGCCACCCTCGCTCTCGGCGCCCTTGAGCAGCTCCATGACGCCGTAGCCGACGGCGAACACCGCGCCGGCGACGAACATGCCGACGGCCGCCAGGAACGTCCACAGGTACCGCTCGCGGCCGTGGCCGAACGGCTGGTCCTCGTCCGGCTCGCGCTTGGCGAGCGCGATCGAGGCGAGCAGGAACGCCTGGTTCGTGGTGTCGGCGACGGAGTGGGCGGCCTCGGCGAGCAGCGCCGTCGAGCCGCTCACGAGCCCGCCGCCGAGCTTGGTCACGGCAATCACCGCGTTGGCGGCAAGCGCCAGCAAGACCGTCGTCCGGCTTGCGCCGGCCCGGCGCGTGCGGGCGACGCTGCGGCGGCTGACCTGCTGGGCGCGCACGGCTCCGGCGTCTCAGTGCAGCGGCTTGCCGCCGGTCGCGCCGATGACCTCGCCGCTGATGTAGCGCGAATCGTCGGTTGCCAGAAACACGTACAGGGGCGCGAGCTCGCCCGGCTGCCCCGGACGCCCGAGCGGCGTGTCGGCGCCGAACCCGGCGTTCTTGGAACCGGGGAAGCTCATGACCACGAGCGGCGTCCAGATCGGCCCGGGAGCGACCGCGTTGACGCGGATCCCGCGCTCGGCGACCTCCTGGGCCAAGCCCTTGGTGAACGTGCTGATCGCGCCCTTGGTGGCCGAGTAGTGCAGGAGCTGCGGGCTCGGCTGCGCCGCCTGGATCGAGGTCGTGTTGATGATCGTCGAGCCGGGCTGCATGTGCGGCACCGCGGCCTGGCAGAGATGGAACATCGCGATCACGTTCGTGCGGAACACGAAGTCGATCTCCTCGGGCGGGATGTCCAGGAACGACTCGTAGGCCATCTGGTAGCCCGCGTTGTTGACCAGCACGTCGAGCCGCCCGAGCTCGCCGACCGCGCGGTCGACCAGCGCCCCGCAGTGCTCGCGGTCGCCGATGTCGCCGGCGACGGTGACGCAGCGGCGGCCGGCCCCCTCGACGAGCCGTCGCGTCTCGGCGGCGTCCTCGTCCTCGCTCAGGTACGAGCACAGCACGTCGGCCCCCTCGCGCGCGAACGCGATCGCGACCGCCCGGCCGATGCCCGAGTCGCCGCCGGTGATCAGCGCGACGCGGTCCTTCAGCCGCCCGCTGCCGACGTACGTCTCCTCGCCGTGGTCGGCCGGCGGCCGCATCTGGTCCTCGCGGCCCGGCGGGTCCTGCTCCTGCTCGGGAAACGGCGGGGTCGGCATCGCGTGCGTGGGGTCCTGGGGAGTCATGCCTGTCGGGCTTCCCGGTCGGCGACGGCCGTACTCGGAGTCGAGCCCTGCCCTGCCCGTCGCGGACCGTGCATGAGGCCCATCCACAGAATCTGTATAGTTTGTCTAGATTTTTCTAGACGACTCCCATACGTTTGCTCGCGCCTACCGCGAGTACCGCGCCGCCGCTCTGGCGGCCGCTCAGCGCGTGCTGCACGACCACGCCGCGGCCGAGGACGTGGTGCAGGAGGTGTTCGTCCAGCTGTGGCGCCGGCCGCGCAGCTTCGACGAGCGCCGCGGATCGTTACGCTCGTACATCACGATGCTCGCGCGCAGCCGGGCGATCGACCGCTGGCGCAGCCAGGCGGTCCACGACTCGGCCGTCGAGCGGCTGCGGTTCGAGACGTCCGACGGGCACGAGCGCAGCGCCGCCGAGCACGCGATCGCGCGCGAGCGGGCGGCGTGGGCGACGAGCGTCGTCGAGCGCCTGCCGCGGCCGCAGCGCGAGGCGGTGCTGCTCGCCTACGGCGCGGACATGAGCGCTGCCGAGATCGCGGCGACGCTCGGCGTGCCGCAGGGCACCGCCAAGAGCCGCGTGCGGCTCGGGCTCGCGAAGCTGCGAGCCGCATGAGCGCGGGCCTGCGGATGCGCGACATCGTCGACCGGACCGGGGTCGGGGAGGCGACGCTGCGCGCGTGGGAGAGCCGCTACGGGTTTCCCGCGCCGCACCGGCTCGCGAGCGGCCACCGCCGCTACGAGGAGCGCGACGTCGAGGTCATCCGCCAGGCGGTCCGGCTGCGCGACGGCGGCGTGCCGGTCAAGGACGCGATCGAGCGGGCGCGGCGCGAGGCCGACGCAGCGCCGGGATCGATCTACGCCGAGCTGCGCCGGCAGCGGCCCGAGCTCCAGGTCAGCGTGCTCCCGAAGCGCAGCCTGATCGCGATCAGCCGCGCGATCGAGGACGAGAGCGCCTACGGCGCGCGCGACCTGCTGCTGTTCGGCGCCTTCCAGCGCGAGCGTCACTACCGCGCGAGCGAGCGGCGCTGGCGCGAGCTCGCGCGCGCGTGCGAGCTGGCGTGCGCGTTCGCCGACTTCGCCGCGCTGCGGCGCCGTCCCGGCATGCCGATCGAGATCCCGATCGCTGCCCGCGATCCGCTCGCGCGCGAATGGGCCGTCGTCTGCGACAGCGACGACCGCGCCGCGTGCATGGTGGGCTGGGAGCCGCCGGGGCAGGAGCGCGCGGCCGACCGCGACCGGCGCTTCGAGGTGATCTGGACCGCCGACCGCGAGACCGCGCGTGCGGCGGCGCGGATCTGCTGCGACCTCGCCGGGCCGGAGGCGGGCGCCATCGTCACGCCGCTGGCGGAGCGGCTCGCCGAGCCGGTGGCGCACTCCGGCGACGAGCTGCGGCGCGCGGAGGCGCTGACGGCGCGGATGATCGCCTACCTGGCCGCCGCGTAGCGCTCGAGGGCCGCGCGCCGGGCCGCGGCGTGGTCGACGATCGGCTCCGGGTAGTCGCGACCGATCACGCACCCGCACGCCCGCTGCACGGCCGCGGGCATCGTCCACGGCTCGGCGAGGTGGCGAGCGGGGACGGCGCGCAGCTCGGGGACATAGCGGCGGACGTAGCGGCCGTCCGGATCGTGGCGCTCCATCTGCCGCGCCGGGTTGTAGATGCGCCGGAACGGCGGCTGCGGATCGACGCCGACCGACGCGATCCACTGCCAGTTGCCGTTGTTGTTCGCCTCGTCGCCGTCGATCAGCAGCCGCATGAAGTGCCGCTCGCCCCAGCGCCAGTCGATCCCGAGGTGCTTGGTCAGGAACGAGCCCACCACCAGCCGCGCGCGGTTGTGCATCCAGCCCTCGCGCCGCAGCTGGCGCATGCCCGCGTCCACGAGCGGATATCCGGTGTTGCCCTCCTGCCAGGCCGCAAAACGCCGCTCGGCGCGGCTCCAGGCGAGCGTGCCCCGGTAGCGCGGCTGGAACTCCGAGCGCGCGTTGCGCGGGAAGTGCAGGAGCACGTGGTGGTAGAAGTCGCGCCACGCCAGCTGGCGGCGGAATGCCTCCGGCCCGTCGCCGCGTGGCAGGCGCTGCTCGATCTCGCGCGGCGACAGGCAGCCGAAGTGCAGGTACGGCGACAGCCGCGACGTGCGGTCGCGGCCGAGCGCGTCGTGGTCGTCCGCGTACGTGCCGACGCCGTCGCGCAGGAACTGCGCCAGCCGATCGCGCGCGGCCGTCTCGCCCCCGGGCAGCGGCTCGCTGACCTCCTGCTCGAGTCCGAGCTGGCGCAGCGTCGGCAGCGCGCCCTTGCGGACGCCGGCGGGCAGCGACCCGAACGCCCGCGGCCGCCCGATCGGCGCGCGCCGCGGCTCCTGCCGCCAGCGGCGGTGGAACGGCGAGAACACGGTGTACGGATCGCGTGTCTGCGTCCGGACCGCGTCGAGGTCGTCGACCGCGTGCAGGCCGGGGTGGCCGACGCAGTCGATGTCCAGCGCGCTGACGACGCGCTCGATCCTCCGCCGCGCGAACGGCCCGGCGTCGGCCGTGAAGTGCAGCGCGGTGGCGTTCGCCTCCCGCGCCAGCGCCGGCAGCTCGCGCTCCGGCGGCCCATGCCGGACGACGAGCAGCCCGCCGGTCCGCTCGTCGAGGTCGGCGAGGCATTCGAGCAGGAACTGGGTCCGGGGCCCGGACGCGTGCCGTCCGCGCAGCAGCCGGTCGTCGAAGCAGAACACCGGCACGACGCCGGCGCCGGCGTCGAGCGCCGCCCGCAGCGCCGGCTGGTCGTGTACGCGCAGGTCACGCGTGAGCCACAGCAGCGCCGTCACGGGAGCAGGCTCGCGATCGCCCGCGTGCGGTGGTCGAAGATGCGCTCGAGGTCACGCCGCACGACCAGCCTCCGCGCCAGCTCCCCGAGCCGCCCGAACGGGAGCGCGTAGCGGACGCGGTCCGCGATCACGACCGCGTCCTCGCCCGCCGGCTCGAACGTGTGCGTGTGCTCCCACAACGCGTACGGCCCGCGCAGCTGGACGTCGACGAACCGGTGCGGCGGCTCCCACACCTCGATCCGGGTCAGCCACGTGAGCGGTATCCCGTGCAGCCGCAGGCGGTAGTCGATCAGCGCACCGGGGCGCATCTCGATCACGCCCGGCGTCAGCACGCGGAACCGCAGCCACGGGGGCGTGATCGCCTCCAGGTTGCGGGCGTCGGAGAAGAACCCGAATGCGCGCTCGGCGGACACGGGCAGGCGCTCGCGGCGCTCGAGCAGGTGGACCATCACGCCGCGAGCTCCCGCAGAGCGGCCTGCACGGTCGCGGCGAACGGCTGCGGCTCGACGCCGAACCTGCGGGCCGCCACCGGCTCGGTGACCACGGTCTCGGTGCTCAGCCCCTCGATCAGCGGCCGCGCCACGCCGGCATCGACCGGCGTCACCAGCCCGATCCACAGCGACGAGAGCTTCGGCGTGAGCAGCGGCACCGGGATCCGCACCGGTTCGCGCCGTCCCAGCTCGCCCGCCACCGTATCCAGCATCGCACCGTAGGACAGCACCTCCGGCCCTCCGATCTGCACCTCGCCGGGCTCCTCGCGCGGCGCGGCGCTCAGATAGGCGACCACGTCGTCGATGCCGATCGGCTGGCTCAGCGTGCGCAGCCACGCCGGGGCGACCATCACCGGCAGGCGCCTGACGAGGTGGTAGAGCGTCAGGAACGACTCGCTGCGCGCGCCGACCACCATCGCCGCACGGAAGTACGTCAGCGGCGGCCCCTCGGCCGCGAGCGCGAGCGCCGTCTCGTGCCGGGAGCGCAGGTGCCGCGACCGCGGCTCGCCGAGGCCGCCGAGGTAGACGACCCGGTCGACGCCCTCGGCACGGGCCATCCGAGCGAAGTTGCGGGCGGCCCGCCGCTCGCGCGCCGCGAACTCCGGGTCGCCGCCGCGGCCCATCGCGTGGATCAGGTAGTACGCGACCGACACGCCGCGCCCCGCTCCCCGCAGGCTCGCCTCGTCGAGCGCGTCGCCCTCGTGCAGCTCGTGGCGCAGGTGCCCGGCCCGGGCGCGGTTGCGGACGAGACAGCGCACCGCCACGCCGTCGGCGGCGAGAGCGTCGGCCAGCCGCCGGCCGACGAACCCGGTCGCTCCTGTCACGAGTGCCTTCACATCTCGAGTACGGCGCCCGGGTGATCCGGGGTCAGTTCCGCCCCCGTACGCCTCGTATGGACCTGCAGGGGAAGACCGCGCTCGTCACGGGCGCCAACCGCGGGATCGGGCGCGCGATCGCGCAGGCGCTGGCGCGCGAGCCGCTGGCCCTGCTGCTCGCCGGCACGCGGGCGCCCGGCGAGATGGACCCGATCACGGCGCCGCCGGGCGGGGCGCGGGAGATCCGCCCGGTCGAGATCGACCTGTCGTCGCGCGCGACGATCGAGCGCGGCAGCGCCGCGCTGCCCGCCATCGATCTGCTCGTCAACAACGCCGGCCGCCTCACCGGCGGCCTGCTCGAGGAGCAGGACCTCGACGACATCTACGCGATGTTCCAGGTCAACCTCGTCGCGGTGACCCATCTGACCCGGGCCGTGCTACCGGGGATGATCCGGCGCGGCCACGGCAAGATCGTCAACAACTCGAGCATCTCGGGCTATGCCTACTTCCCGGCGACGACGACCTACGCAGCGGCGAAGGCCGGGGTCGTCGCGTTCAGTGAGGCGCTCCGCCGGGAGCTCGACGGGACCGGCGTGAGCGTCCTGCATCTCGTCACGCCGGGCGTGAAGACCGGCATGGGCGACTCCACGCTGGAGATCTGGGGCCGGCACATGGACACGAGCGCATGGGAGCTTCAGCCGGCGTCCGAGTGGGCCGGCAAGGTGGTCACGGCGATCCGGTCCGACGATGCCGTGCTCGGCCCAGGGGGCAGGCTGGCGCTGGCCAAGCTCGCGTCGCGCGGCCCGGCCTGGCTGCTCGACGTGGTGTCCGACCGCATCTTCACGCGCCGGAACAGGAGCTGATGGTCCTCGATCCGGCGCTCGCGGAAGCCGCCCTCGCTCCAGCACAGGTAGAGCTCCCATAGGCGCCGGAACCGCTCGTCGTAGCCGAGCGCCCCGAGCCGGGCGCGCGAGGACCGGAAGTTCTCGCGCCAGTGGCGGAGTGTCAGCGGATAGCTGTCGGTGATGTCCTCCGCGGCCAGCTCGGCCAGCCCGGCGCGCGCCGCGCAGCGGCGGATCACCGGCAGCGACGGGAGGCAGCCGGACGGGAACACCTGCGTGTTGGCGAAGCTGCGCGCCGCCTTCTCGAGCTCGTAGAAGCGATCGTCGATCGTGATCGCCTGCAGCAGCATCAGCCCGTCGGGCACGAGCAGCGCGGCGCAGCGACCGAAGAACGCGTCGAAGTACTGCCAGCCGACCGCCTCGATCATCTCGACCGAGACGAGCTTGTCGTAGCGCCCGCGCAGGTCGCGGTAGTCCTGCGCCAGCACCGTCACGCGGTCGGCGAGCCCGGCGGCGCGCACGCGGCTGCGGGCGAGGTCGCGCTGCTCGCGTGAGATCGTGGTCGTCGTCACGCGGCAGCCGTGATGCGTCGCGGCGTGGATCGCGAGGCCGCCCCATCCGCTGCCGATCTCGAGCAGGTGATCGTCCGGCGCCAGCTCGAGCGCGCGGCAGATGCGCTCGAGCTTCGCCTCCTGGGCGGCGCGCAGCGTCATGTCGGGCTCCTCGAACCGCGCGCACGAGTAGCTCAGCGTCTCGTCCAGGAACGCGGCGAACAGGTCGTTGCCGAGGTCGTAGTGCGCGCCGATGTGCCGCGGCGCCGCCCGCACGGTGTTGCGCGGTACGCGCTCGAGCACGCGCCGCAGCGGCAGGAGCGCGCGCCGCAGCGAGTCCAGCCGCGGGATCTCGCGCGCGCCGATGCGTACGAGGGCGACCAGGTCGTCGCAGTCCCACGCGCCGTCCAGGTACGCGTCGGCCACGCCGTGCGAGCCGCGCAGGCAGCGGCGCCACACGCTCGGATCGTGGACGTGGATCGTCACCGAGAGGTCGGCATCGGCCGCCCCGAACACGTGCACGGCGCCGCGTTCGACCAGCTCGACGCGGCCGCCGCGGATCGAGCGCAGCGCCCCGAGGACGATCGCGCGTGCCAGGCTCATCGTGCCGGGTGCGGGTGGTAGGGGACGCCGCGCAGCTTCAGCCGCAGCGCCTGCAGGTAGATCCGCGCGAGCACCGCGGCCGGCGGCGCGGGATAGCGCACGAGCAGGCGCCGCAGCAGCCGCCCGTCGATCTCGCGGCGCAGCAGCGACAGCGTGGCGTCGAACGCCGGGCGCGACTCGATGTGCACCTGCAGCGTCCGGCCCGGCTCGCCGAAGCGGCACGCGTACTCGCCGTCCATCCCCAGGAACGGCGACACATGCAGCTGCTTGCCGACGCGCTCGCCGAGCACGTACGCGTGGCGCTCACCCCACGGCGTGTTGGTGACCTGCGCGGCGACGGCGGCGAGCCGGTCGCCGGCATCGAAGCAGTAGTAGAACGACACCGGGTTGAACGCGATGCCGTAGTGACGCAGCTGCGTCAGCACGCGCACGGGCCCGTCCGGCCGGCGCCCGCTCTGGGCCGCGACGAGGTCGAGCACCTCCGTCCGCAGCGGCCGCTCGGGGTCGCCGAGGTGGTCGGCGCGGTCGAAGCGCGCGATCCGCGTCCACAGCCGCGACCGGTCGAGCACGTCCGGCAGCTCGTCGAGGTCGAGATACAGCAGGTAGAGCGGGTAGCGGAACGTGTGCCTGACCGGCTCCCAGCGCCGGTGCCGGACCCAGCCCTCGTACACGCAGCTCGCGACGGTCACAACGCCTCACACACCTTCAGCGCGCTCGCGACGCCGTCCTCGTGGAAGCCGAAGCCCCAGTACGCGCCGCAGTAGTGGGTGCGATCGCGGCTGATCTCGTGCCAGCGCCGCTGCGCGGCCACGCCGGCCCGGGTGAACACCGGGTGCGCGTAGGGGATCGTGGCGATCACCGACGCCGGGTCGATCCGGTCCGTGCGGTTGAGCGTGACGCACAGCTCGCGGCGCGAGCGCAGCGACTGCAGGCGGTTCATGTGGTACGTGACGGTCGTGCGGTCGGCCGGCTCGTCCTCGAGGTGGAAGTTCCAGCTCGCCCACGCGCGGCGGCGGCGCGGGAGCTGGCGGCGGTCGGTGTGCAGCACGGCCGCGTTCGGCTGGTAGGGGATCGCGCCGAGGATCTCGCGCTCGCGCGTCGTCGCGTCGGCGAGCAGCGCAAGCGCCTGGTCGGAGTGCGTGGCGATCACGACGGCGTCGAAGCACTCGGCCTCGCCGCGCTCGGGGACGAGCTCGACCGCGTCGTCCTTACGCCGGATCGCGCGGATCGGCGTCGCCGTCCGGATCCGATCGGCGAACGGCGCGACGAGCGCGTCGACGTACGTCTTGGCGCCGCCCGTGATCGTGCGCCAGCGCGGCCGCCCGCGCAGGGCGAACATGCCGTGATTGTCGAAGAACTCGGCCAGGAAGCGCGCGGGCAGATCCCACATCTGCGCCGGGTCGGCCGACCAGACCGCGGACGCCTGCGGAACGATCAGGCGGTCGACGAACTCGCGCGAGTAGCCCCCGGCGTCGAGGAACGCGCCGAGCGACGGTCCGCTGCCGCCGACGGCGACCAGCGCCGGCGCCTCGCGATTGAAGCGCAGCAGGTCGCGCAGCATGCGGTGGAAGGACGGGCGGACGAGGTGCGACCGGCATGCGAACAGCCCGTTCGGCGACGCGCCGTTGTACTCGAACGTCCCGCCGTCGCTCACCGAGAAGCTCATCTCGGACGGCTGCGTGGCGATCCCGAGCTCCCGCAGCAGGCGCGTGAAGCGCGGGTAGTTGCGGTCGTTGTGGACGATGAACCCGGTGTCGACATGGTGCGTCTCGTCGGCGAGATCCACGCGCACCGTGTTGGTATGTCCGCCGAGCCGGCGCTCGGCCTCGAACAGCGTGATCTCGTGGCGGCGGTGGAGCACGTGAGCGCAGGTGAGGCCGGAGACGCCGGCCCCGACGATCGCGACCCTCACCGCTCGACGCGCGCCGTCAGCGCAGCTCCGGTGATCGCGGCCGTCCCCGCCAGCGCGACGGTCCCCCAGCGCGCGCGGCCGGGCAGCTCCGATCCCGCGGCGAGCGTGGCCGCGATGTCGGCGAGATCGCAGGCGAGGCAACCGACCAGCCACGGCCGCAGCGCGGCGCGTTGCCGCGCCGCGAACACGACACCCGCGGCGAGCGCGATGTCACGCGCCCCGAGCCCGCGGACTGCGACCTGGGTGCCCGGCCGCTGCGCGTCCGCGGCGAGCCAGCCCGATGCGACGTTCCGGGGCGCGGCGAGCAGCCCCACGCCGAACGCGATCCGGCCGAGCGCGAACGCGACCGCGGTGTTGTCAGGACCCGGCATCTACCTGTCTGTACGGGACGGACGCCGATCCGGGTCACTCCCGGTGCGTGAGAGTTGACGCCGGAGCCACGCAGCTTCGACACTCACCCCGTGGAGCCGCCCGCCCTCCGCGTTGCGCTCCTCGGGGAGCTGAGCCTGCATCTCGGCGCGACGCCGCTGGCGCCGCTGGAGTCGGCGCGCGCCGAGTCGCTGCTCGCCTACCTGCTGCTCCACCGCGACGCGGCGCAGCCGCGGGCGCGGATCGCCGGGCTGCTGTGGCCGGACTCCAGCGAGGCGCAGGCGCGTACCAACCTGCGGCACGTCCTGCATACGCTGCGGCACGCGCTCCCGGAGGCCGAGCGCTGCCTCGAGGTGACGGCGAGGACGCTGCGCTGGACCGGGCCGGTCGAGCTCGACGTCGCGGCGTTCGAGGGCGCGCTGGCGCTGGGCGACGGCGAGGCCGCCGTGGCGGTCTACGCGGGCGACCTGCTCGAGGGCAGCGACGACGCCTGGGTGCGGGATGAGCGCGAGCGGCTCAAGGGCCTCTACCTGGCGGCGCTCGAGCAACTGGCGACGGCCGGCGGCCCGGGCGCGGTCGACTACGCGGAGCGGCTCGTGCGCGCGGACCCGCTGCGCGAGCAGAGCTACCGCGTCCTCATGCGGCTGCACGACGCGCGCGGCGAACCGATCGGAGCCCTGCGCGCCTATCACGCCTGTGCCGCGACACTCGAGCGCGATCTCGGCGTGGCGCCGTCGGCCGCGACCCGCGCCGCCTACGAGGCGTTGATGCGCGCGCCGGCCGCCGCCGCGGACAGCGACGGGGCGGGCCACGCCCACGGCGGCGACC
>DASSUW010000015.1:0-8366 GCA_035706585.1 Solirubrobacteraceae bacterium
ACGCGCCGGCGATCGGCGCCAGCGCCGCGACGTCGTTGCCGAGCGCGTAGCCGCCGCGCAGGCCGGCCATCGCGTGGGCCTTGGAGAACGACCGCACGACGATCACGCGCTCGCGCGCGCCGAGCAGCTCTGCGGCGCCCCCGGGCACGTCTCCGCCCGCCGGCGGTGCGAACTCGGCCAGCGCCGCGTCCACGATCAGCAGCACCGCCGGGTCGAGCCGGTCCGCGAGCGCGCGCACGTCGATCAGCTCGCCGGTCGGGTCGTTCGGGCTGCAGACGACCACGGCCTGTGCGGGCGCGGCCGCGAGCGCGTCGACGTCGGGATCGACGGCCACCGGCGTCGCGCCCGCCTCGGTCAGCAGCCGCGGCAGGTAGCCCCAGCCGGGCCACGCCACGGCCACCTCGGCGCCGCGGACGGCCAGGAACGCGGACCGCAGCAGATCGCCGGCGCCGTGACCGGCGACCACGCGATCCGTCGCGACCCCGTGGCGCGCGGCGATCGCCTCGTGCAGCGCCGCGGGGTCGGGATAGGCGTTGATCGCGCGCCGCAGGGCGTAGGTGGCGGCGTTGACCGCTTCGGCGTCCGGCGGCTCGTGCCACGCGGGCGTGGCGAGGTCGAGCGGCGGGACCTCGGTGAGCGCCTGCGCGCGCTCCGCGTGCCGCCGCTCCACAAGCTCACGGGAGATCTCCTCGGGCGAGAGCTCCTCGAACTGGCGGTAGTAGTCGCGCAGCTTGCGGATCACTGCGGCGCGAGGCTCGGAGCCGGGCCCTCGAGGATCACGAACCAGACCAGGAAGGCGACCCCGGCGACGACGGCGGTCGCGGCGAAGATCCGCACGAGCATCCCCTCGCGCTGCTCGTGGCCGGCCGCGCGGCGCAGGATCCGCCACGCGCGGTCGAGCCGCGTGGCGGCCGCCAGCGTGAGCATCAGCGTGGCGATCATGCCGGCGAACGCGATCGCGATCCCGAGCGTGACCGAGCCCGAGTGGTAGTCGACCTGCGAGCCGACCCACAGCCACGCCACCGGCTGCGGTCCCCACAGCGTCAGGCACAGCAGCACCTCGAGCGCGAGCACCGCGGCGGCGAGCGCCGCGTCGGCCCGCCGGCGTCCGGGACCGCCGCGTTCCGGAGCACCGCGATAGTGCAGTGGCCCGGTGCCCGGGCGGCGGCCGATGAACAGGCCGCCGGTGTCGGTCGGGTCGTTGCGCGGCATCGGGTCAGGCGAGGATAGGGGACTCGATTCCGGTGGTACGCTGCCTCGCGTCGTGATCGACGAGATCCGCCTTGCCGGTGGCGCGACCTCCGAGCGCGCCGCGCGCGCCACGTTGCGGGCGCAGATCGCCCGCCTCGAGCGCGAGATCTCCACCGTCGTGATCGCCGCGCGCGTCGATCTCGGGCCGCCGGTCCCGTCGTTCGCCGGGCCGCGGCTGCTGTCGCTCGGCGAGCTCGAGCGCGTGCGTGACGCGCTCGCCGCCCGGCTGGCCACGCTGCACGCGGCCGCCGAGGTCCGGGCCGCTCACCGGGCCGTGGCCCGGCGCGAGCTCGAGCGGATGCTCGCCGACCCGCCGGCCCACAAGTGGGAGCGGATCAGCAACGCCGATCTCGGCCGGCCGGGATGCACGACGTACCACGTCCGCCCGCGCGCCGGCCTGCTCGGCATGCTGATGGGGTGGTGGCAGGTCGTCGTCTCCGGCGGGTGCCCATAGCTGCCCCCGACGAGCGGCCCAAGGCACCCTGGCATCCGTTCCCGCTCGTCGAGCTGTGCGTGCTCGCCGGGATCGTCCTGCTCGTCCTCGGGCTCATCGACTTCGACAGCCGGCGAGGGAAGACGATGCTCGTCGTCGGGCTCGCGCTCGGGTCGCTCGGCGGGCTCGACACGGCCGCGCGCGAGCACTTCTCCGGCTACCGGTCGCACGCGACCGTGCTCGCGGGCGTGCCGGCGGTGGCGGTCGCCGCCGCCCTGTACTTCGCGCAGGTCCCGTGGCCGGTCGTGACGCTCGGCGCGGTCGTCGCGTTCGCCGGCGCGTTCGGCCTGCTCTGGCGGCGATACCACTAGGCTGCCCGCCGTGGCCGAGCAGAAGCGCATGCAGATCCGCGGTCTGCATCACCTGACGCTGATCTCCTCAGATATCGATCGCACGATCGCGTTCTACCGCGACCTGCTGGGTCTGGCGATCGTGCAGGACGGTCCGTCCGACGACGATCCCGGCACGCGGCACGTGTGGTTCGGGGCGCTCGATGGCGAGCCCGGGATGCTGATCAGCTTCCTGCACTATCCCGACCTGCCGAAGGGTGTGGTCGGGACGGGCTCGACGCACCACTTCGCGCTGATCGTCGACTCGGCGGACGAGCACGCGGCGTGGCGCGACTACCTGCGCCGGCAGGGCGTGGAGTGCACCGACGTGTTCGATCGCGGCGCGTTCCGCTCGATCTACCTGCGCGACCCTGACGGCCACATCGTGGAGATCGCGACCCGTGGCCCGGGGTTCGCGGCCTAGGGGCCGCGAACCTTGCGAGTTCCGCGGAGCGCTCGCGGTGCGCGAACGCTCCGAGGAACTCGCGGCTCACGCTCAGCCGCGGCCACCCCAGCTCAGTTCGGAGACGCTGTAGACCGGATCGCCCGCCAGCATGCCCGCGAGGGCGTTGCGCTGGCGGTCGGTCATCGAGCCGACGGTCTTCGTCTCGGACATGGGGATCGACGCGAGGAACCTGCGGCAGCGAGTACGCCCCCAACGGTGCTGGCTCATCAGCAGGTCGCTGATCGTCATGCTCTCGGCCTCCCACGGGCACGACAGCACGACGTCGGCCACCGACGTCTCACCCTCTGCCACCTGCCGCTTGAGCTCGGCCCGTGCGAGCCGCACTCGGTTCGCCTGCGCAAGCGCCCGCATGTGCTGCGCGGCAGGAGCTGTCGCAGTTGCGCTCATGAAACCTCCCCGCAGGACAACGCACGCCTCCGTGGCGTGAGTGCCCCGATTTGAATTGACACCGACCGATCGCCGCGCCGGGACGGACGAACAGGAGCTCCACGCCGGCGGCTCACCGGCGCGTCCAGAGCCCCACGATGTTCGATCCCTCTCTCTCCCGTCCGGCCCACAGCTCGAACGACCGAGGCCGCAGGCTAGACATCCACCGGGTGAATGGTCAACTGCGAACCGACCCGAAAATTCGCAAGAAGCGCGTGATTTCTAGACGCCGGGAAATCACGCGGCAGAGCGGAAAATGTGCTATGTGCGCGCGTTGGGCGGGAGCGGGCCGTGTTCGGCCTCGAAAGCGGTCTTGACCGTTTCGAATACGTGGAGCGCCCGGTCCAGCGTCGCGCGCTCGTGCGTCGCCATCACGCTGGTCCGCAGCAGCGCGCCCGCCGGCGGGACGGCCGGATGCAGCGCCACGTTGACGTACACGCCGGCGTCGTAGAGGGCGCGCCAGAGCAGCACGGCCTTCCAGTCGTCGCCGACCACGACGGGGATCACCGGCGTCGTCACGGGCGGCCCGACGTCGTGGACCTCGAAGCCGAGGTCGCGGAGCCCGTCGCGCAGGTAGCGCGCGTTGTCGAGCACGCGGGCGAACAGCTGCGGCCCCTCGTCGGAGCGGATGATGCGCAGCGCCGCCAGCGCCGCGCCGATCGCCGCCGGCACGGCCGACGCCGTGAACAGGAACGCGCGCGAGCCGATGCGCAGGAAGTCGACGACCTCGTGCGAGCCGGCGATGAAGCCGCCGCAGCTGGCGAGCGACTTGGAGAACGTGCCCATCCGCAGGTCGACGTCGGACTCGAGGCCGAAGTGCTCGCTGGTGCCGGCGCCGCGCGCGCCGAGGACGCCGGCAGCATGCGCCTCGTCGACCATCAGCCGCGCTCCGTGCGCCTTGCACAGCGCGACGATCCGCGGCAGGTCGGCGACGTCGCCCTCCATCGAGAACACGCCGTCGACGACGACGAGCACGCCGCCCCCGTCGTCGGCCGCGCGCTCGAGCATCTTCTCGAGCTTGTCGAGCCGGCCGTGGCGGAACGGGCGCAGCTTGGCGCGCGAGAGGATGCAGCCGTCGAGGATCGACGCGTGGTCGGCCGAGTCGGCGATCACGGTGTCGCCGGGGGAGAGGATCGTCCCGAGCGTGCCGACGTTGGCCTGATGACCCGTCGTGAAGACGATCGCCTCCTCGGTGCCCATCCACTCGGCGATCTCGCGCTCGAGCGTCAGGTGCAGCTCGGTCGTGCCGTTGAGCAGGCGAGAGCCGGTCAGGCCCGTCCCGTAGCGGTCGAGCGCCTCGCGGGCGCCGGCGATCACGCGCGGATCGCCGGTCAGGCCGAGGTAGTTGTTGGAGCCGAGCATGATGCGCTCGGCGCCCTCCATCTCCATGACGGGCGCCGCGGACGACTCGACCGTGCGGAAGTAGGGCAGCAGGTCGGTCTCGCGGGCGGCGCGCAGCTGCTCGGCGCGCTCGTGCCCCCGGACCTTGGCGAACACGTCGACGGAGGCCGTCCGCGGACTGGCGGAGACGTCAGGCATGAGGAAGTCGCTGTGCCGTTCTGTGTAGTTTGCCGGGCTGTGATCGTCGTGCGTCCCGTCCAGGGTCGGCGGGACATGCGGGAGTTCGTCGAGCTCCCCTTCCGGCTGCACTCTACTTCGCAGGTCTGGGTACCCCCGCTGCGGCTCGAGCGCCGGCTCTTCCTCAACCGTCGCTTCAACGCGTTCTTCAAGCACGGCGACGCGCAGCTGTTCCTGGCCGAGCGCGACGGGCGCGTGGTGGGGCGGATCAGCGCCCAGTACGACCAGCACTTCAACGACTACCACGACAACCGCTGGGGGATGTTCGGCTTCCTCGAGCTCGAGGACGACCCCGAGGTCCTGCCGCCGCTGCTCGATGCCGCCGCGGCGTGGCTGACCGCCCACGGGCGCGACCGGATGATCGGGCCGTTCGACTTCACGATGAACGACGAGGCGGGCGTGCAGATCGAGGGCTTCGAGCGGATGCCGTTCGTCAAGCAGCCGTGGCACCCGCCCTACTACCAGCAGCGGTGCGAGGAGGCGGGCCTCGAGAAGGCGATCGACCTGCTGATGTGGGAGCTCGTCATCGACGACCGCTCGCGGATCCTGCCGGTCGTCTTCAAGCTCGCCGAGGACGTCGAGCCGCGTCATGGGATCCGGCTGCGCAAGATGACGCGGCGCTCATTGCGGCGAGACATGGACCGCTTCGCCGACGTCTACAACTCGGCCTGGAGCGAGAACTGGGGCTTCGTGCCGTACGCGAAGGAGGACCTGGACGCCTACACCCAGGAGCTCCACCTGGTCTTCGACCCGCACTGGTTCATGATCGCCGAGACCGCCGCGGGCGAGACCGTCGGCGCCGCCATCACGGTCCCCGACATCAACCAGGTCCTCAAGCGCATGAACGGCCGCCTGCTGCCGCTGGGTTGGTGGCACTTCCTGCGCAAGGGCAAGATCATCGATCGCGTCCGGGTCGGCTTCCTCGGCGTCAAGCCCGAGTTCCAGCACACCGGCATCGCGGCGAAGATGTACATCGAACACTTCGACATGGCCGCCGTGACGCCGCAGACGTGGGGCGAGATGGGGTGGATCCTGGAGACGAACCACAACATGAACCGCGCGATGGAGGCCATGGGCGGCCGGGTCGTGCGGCGGTTCCGCGTCTACGAGCGGACACTGGCTTCCACTTAGGCGCCCCTAAGAGGTACGGTTTGTCCATGCGGCGCACGGACTACCTGAAGGCCTCGCCCCCGATGTTCGAGTCGAGGCTGCTCGATCGCTTCACCCGCGTGCACCCGGTGGTGCCCGTGCTCATCTACGCGCCCGTCATCGTCGTCATGCTCGTGCTGGCCGTGGGCCGGGACGGGTGGTGGGACACGGCCGGGCTCGTCCTCTTCGGATACCTCCTCTGGACGCTCTTCGAGTACTGGCTGCACCGGCTCGTCTTCCACTTCGAGCCCGAGCACGGCATCGGCGCTCGCCTGCACTGGATGATTCACGGCGTCCACCACGACCACCCGAACGATCCGCTGCGGCTGGTCATGCCGCCGGCGGCGAGCATCCCGCTCGCGGTCCTGGTCGTCGGCGGGATCTGGGTCGCGGCCGGCTCGGTGCACGGACCGGCGATCGCCGCCGGCTTCCTGATCGGCTACATCGTCTACGACGAGGTCCACTACGCCCTGCACCACCACGTGCCCAAGAGCCGGCTCGGCAAGCGGCTGCGCGAGCTGCACATGCGGCATCACTTCCAGGACGACGAGAAGGGCTTCGGCATCAGCGCTCCCTACTGGGACATGGTCTTCCGGACGTTCTCGCGCGGGCGCGGCGAGGTGAGCTGAAGGCACCCGTCCGGGGAAGTCTTCATGCTGTCGGGTTCGTGAGTCAGTTCGAGGAAGAGGACATCGAGATCGTCGACGGCCTGCCGGTGGTGGCAGAGCCGCAGGTCGTCGAGCCCGCCGCACGCCCGCTCGTGCCTGCACGCCAGGCCGCCGCGCTGGCCGCGACCGGCTTCGTCGCCGGCGCCGCCACCGTCGCCGTCGTCCAGCGCCGGCGCGCCCGCGTCCCGCGCCGGCGGCGTCGCAAGGCCGGCGGGCTGGGTGAGATCGTCGCGTCGAACTCGTTCCTGGTCGACGTCCATCTGCTGAAGAGGTAGTGGCCGAGGTCAGGGTCGAGGTCCGCCCGCCGTGGCCGTTCCGGCTCGGCGGCGGATCGATGGACGGCCTGCTGCGCCGCCGCGGAGCCGCGCTGCAGCGGCTGCTGCGGATCGACGGCGATCCGGTGCTCGTCGGGGTCGTGCAGCCGGCCGCCGACCGGGTGCTGTTCGCGGCGCGCGCCGCGTCGGACGACGCCGCGCGGGAGGCGATCGAGCGGATGCGCTTCGCCACCGGCGTCGACGACGACCTGCGGGCGTTCTACGACCGCTTCGCGGGCGACCCGGTGATCGGGCGCTCGGTGCGCTCGAACCCGACGCTGCGCGTCCGGCGCCAGCCGCTGCCGTGGGAGACTCTGCTCGGCGCGATCACCGAGCAGCTGATCGAGCTCGAGCGGGCGACGGCGATCCAGCGGCGGATGATCGCCGCGTTCGGCTACCGCTGCCCGCGGTCCGGGCTGCGCGACGCACCCACGCCGGCGGCGATCGCCGCCGTCGCGCCGGCGCAGCTCGTGGCCTTCGACCTCGCCCCCAAGCGGGCGATCGCGCTGCGGCGCGTCGCCGCCGAGGTCGCGGCGGGGCGCGTCGACCTGTCCAGCCACGACGTCCGGCGCCTGCTGGCGATCCGCGACATCGGCCCCTGGACGGTCGAGATGCTCGGCCTGCACGGGCAGGGGCGGATGGACGTCGTGCCGGCGGGCGACCTCGGGTTCCTGAAGATCGTCGGGCGGCTGCTCAGCGGCAACCCGCGGGCGCGGGCGGACGAGGCGCAGGTGCGCGAGTTCTTCGCGCCCTACGGGGAATGGAAGGGGCTCGCCGGCGTGCACCTCATGCACGCCGCCGCCCGCGGCCTCACTCCAGCCCGCTGGTCCCCTGGTCCAGCCCTTCGCCGGGCAGGAACTCGTTGGTCAGCGGCGCCCGCTCGCCCTGCACGGGCGGCTTGAGCAGGTCGTTCGCGCGCATCCACTTCTCGTACGCGGCCCACTCGGCCGGCTCCTGCCAGCCGAACGGGCGCTCTGAGTCCTCGGGGAAGAACACCGGCACGGTCGCCGTGACCGACCGCTCCGTCAGCTTGCGGTCGAGGTCGGGGTTGGCGGCCAGCAGCGCGTCGACGCCCTTGCTCGGATCCGCCTTCACGAGCTCGTAGCCGCGCGCCGTCGCCTGCAGGAAGCGGCGCACCTTGGAGCCGGTCGTCTCGTTCAGCGAGTCGCGCGCCGCGGCCAGCACGAGCTCGTCGTAGGTGGGGACGCCGAGGTCCTCCATCTTGAGGATGTGGGGCTTGCGGCCCGCCTGCTCGAGCTGGACGCCTTCGACGTTCCAGAACGCGCCGATCGTCGCGTCGACCTTCTTGGACAGCATTGCCTGCGTGAGCTTGAAGCCGACGTTGACCTCCTTGACCGAGTCGGGGTTCACCCCCGCCGTGTCGAGGATCGTCCTCAGGTAGGCCGACTGGTACGGGATGCCCGCCGTGCCGACGGTCTTGCCGGCCAGCTGCTTGGGGTCGGTGATCGCCTTGTCGCCGAGCGACATCAGCGACGTGAGCGGCTTCTGGACGAGCGCCCCGACGGCGACGACGTCGGCTCCCTCGTCGCGCGCGAGCATGACGTCCGGCTCGTAGCTGATCGCGAGATCGACCCGGCCCGCCTCGACGAGCTTGAGCGGCGCGGCGGCGTCCGGCGGCGTCACGAACTCGACGTCCAGCCCGGCGCGCTCATACTCGCCGCTCGCCTGCGC
>DASSUW010000016.1:0-7177 GCA_035706585.1 Solirubrobacteraceae bacterium
CTCGACCGGCGCGGGGACGCTGCTCGTGGATCCGATGCTCGATGCGGCGGGCGCGCGCCCGCCGGTGCCGGACACGCCGAGCCCGCGGCCCAACCCGCTCGTCGACCTCCCGGAGCCGGCGGAGGCGGTCGTGGCGGGGAGCGACGCGGTGCTCGTCACGCACCTGCACCAGGACCACCTGGACGCCACGGCGATCCGCCTGCTGCCGAAGGAGCGGCCGCTGTTCTGTGCGCCGGGCGACGCCGGCGCGCTGCGCGACCACGGCTTCGTCGACCTGCGTCCGGTCGAGGACACGCTCGACTGGGACGGCGTCCCGATCGCCCGGACCGGCGGCGTCCACGGGCCGCTCGGGCCGTCACCCGGCTTCGTGATCGGCTCGCTCTACCTCGCCGGCGACACGATCTGGTGCGACGAGGCTCGCGCGGCGATCGACGCGCACCGGCCCGGCGTGATCGTCGTCAACGCCGGCGGCGCGCGCTTCCTCGAGGGCGGCCCGCTCGTGATGACGGCCGACGACGTCGTCGCGGTCGCCCGGTACGCCTCCGACGCTCGCGTGATCGCGGTCCACCTGGAGGCGATCAACCACTGCCTCCAGACGCGCGCCGAGTTGCGCGCGCGCCTCGACGAGGAGGGGTTGACCGGCCGCGTCCTCGTCCCCGAGGACGGGACGGACGTGCCGCTGTTGTAGGGCGGAGCGGTGCGTCAGCGGCTCACGCGGCGCCGGCGGGATGCGGAGCGGTCGGGTCCGCGGCCGCGCCCGCGGAATGCTCGCGCGCCATGTAGTTCTCGACCTCCATCGGGTCGTGCTTGGAGCGCTCGACCACGCGCAGCAGGTCGGACATCGTCGCGACCTCCTCGACCTGCTCCTTGATGACCCACTGGGTGAACTGCTCGCTCGTGAAGTCGCTCGCCTCGCGTGCGGTCGCGGCGAGGCGGTTGATCTGGTCCGAGACGCGCTTCTCCTGCTCGAGCGCCAGGGTGATCGGCTCCACGATGTCCGCGAACGCGGTCTGCGGAGCGGCCACGCCGGGGATCGTCACGTCGGCGTCGGCGTCGATCAGGTACTGCACCATCATCATCGCGTGGTCGCGCTCCTCGAGCGCCTGGCGGTAGAAGAAGCGGGCCAGCTGCGGCAGCGTCTCGGCGTCGTAGTAGACGGCGCAGGCGACGTACTGCTGGTGCGCCGCGAACTCGTTCGCGATCTGCTCGTTGAGCCGGCTGACGAAGGTTTCGGCGGGCATGGGCGGCGATGCTAGCCTGCTCGCCCTCGATGCGGCGAGTCAAGCGCGTGAAGACCAAGCGGCGCTGCTGCAAGTCCAAGCCGCGCTGCAAGCGCTGCCCTGTCACGTGCAAGCGGCTGGAGAAGGCCGGGCACGCCGTCCGGCAGGACAGCCGGCACTACCTCGTCGAGCTCGACATCGGCAAGAAGACGCTCAAGGCCGCTCGCGCGCGCTGACGCCCGATATCCTGCGGCGCAATGGCCACCTGCCTCGTAACGGGTGGTGCGGGATTCCTCGGATCGCATCTCTGCGATGAGCTGCTCGCTCGCGGCCATCGCGTCATCTGCGTGGACAACTTCGAGACCGGGTCCCTCGCCAACATCGCGCACATCCGGCGGCCGGAGTTCCGCCACGAGCACCGCGACATCATCGACCCGTTCTTCATCGACGAGCCGGTCGACTTCGTCTACCACTTCGCGTCCCCCGCGTCGCCGATCGACTACCTGCGCCTGCCGCTGCACACGCTCAAGGTCGGCTCCTACGGCACCCATCATGCGCTCGGGCTCGCCAAGCAGCACCGCGCGCGGTTCCTGCTCGCGTCGACGTCGGAGGTCTACGGAGACCCGCAGGTCCATCCGCAGCCGGAGAGCTACTGGGGCCACGTGAACCCGATCGGGCCCCGCGGCGTGTACGACGAGGCCAAGCGCTACGCCGAGGCGCTGACGATGGCCTACCACCGCCAGCAGGGCGTCGACACGGGCATCGTCCGGATCTTCAACACGTACGGGCCCCGGATGCGCCCGCACGACGGCCGCGCGATCCCGACGTTCCTGCGCCAGGCGCTGCAGGACCGGCCGATCACGGTCTTCGGCGAAGGGGCGCAGACGCGCTCCTTCTGTTACGTATCGGACCTCGTGGACGGGGTCATCCGGCTCGCCGAATCGGGCGCGCACCAGCCTGTGAACATCGGCAACCCGAACGAGTTCACGCTGCTCGAGCTCGCCCAGACGGTGGTCGAGGTGACCGGCTCACGATCGGAGATCGTCCACGAGGCGCTCCCCACGGATGATCCGAAAGTCCGCCAGCCGGACATCGCGCTGGCACGCGAGCTGCTGGGATGGGAGCCCGCGGTAGAGCTTCGGGACGGCCTGAGGCGCACGCTCGACCAATCCGGTGTCGAGGCGCTCACAGGCATCGGGACGACGTAAACGCCGCTACCCGCGCGCCCCGCGCGCGTTCTTGCACGAGAGCCTTCGATCTTGGCCGACGCGCCCACACAGAGTCCTCACCGCGACGACACCGCCCCTGAGGCGGTGACGATCACGCTTCCGTCCGTCGACGTGCGGCGCAAGCGGCCGCCGGCGCTCGCGTTCCTGCTGCGGCTGGAGACGCTGCGCAAGGCGCTGCGCGTGGTCTCGCTGCTCGTGCTCGACGTCGCGGGCGTGTTCGCCGCGATCTACGTGGCGCTGATGGTCAAGGCCGTGCTGCGCTACGGCGACTGGGCGTGGCACGCGTCCTACGACGAGGCGCGCCGCAACGTCGCGTTCGCCTCGCTGGTCACGGTGCTGCTGTTCGCGCGCTCCGGCCTCTACGCCTCGCGCGCGGAGCGTCCCGGCCTGGCGAAGATCGTCTCCTGCCTGTTCCAGGTGACGGTCGTGGCGCTGGTCTTCGCGCTCATCAACGGCGAGGACTACTCCAGCTACTACATCTTCTACGGCACGCTCGCGTTCGCGATCTGCTTCATCGGCTCGCTGCGGTGGGGCTACGAGTGGCTGACGGGTCTGGTCCTGCGCGCCGCCGGCTACCGGCGCCGCGCCGTGCTCGTCGGCTCCGGCAAGCACATCGAGGACGTGGCGCACGCGCTGATCGACGAGGTGCACGCGCCGGTCGAGATGGTCGGCTTCATCTCCCTGACGCCGCGGCCCAACAACGGGCTGCGCTCGCTCGGCCGGTTCGAGGACCTGCCGGCGGTGCTCGACGCGCATCGCGTCCAGGAGGTCATCATCGCCGACCCCGACTTCCCGCAGGAGCGGGCGGTCGACCTCGTGGACCAGTGCCACCGGCGCGGCGTGACCGTGCGGATCGCGCCGTCGACGATGGAGATCCTCGTGCACCGCGCCGAGTTCGTCCCGGGCGCGTCGGTGCCGCTGTTCGAGCTGCGCCCGCCCGTCTTCGACGGCTTCGACTACGCGGTCAAGCGCTCGTTCGACTTCGTCGTGGCGCTGCTGCTGATCGTGCTCCTCAGCCCGCTGCTGCTGCTGCTCGCGGTCGCCGTCGCGGTCTCCTCGCGCGGCCCGGTCATCTACCGCTCGATGCGGCCCGGCATCGGCGGCGAGCCGTTCCCGTGCCTGAAGTTCCGGACGATGCGCAGCGACTCCGACCAGATGCAGGCCGACCTCGAGTCGCTCAACGAGGCGTCGGGCGCGCTGTTCAAGATCCGGCACGACCCGCGCCTGACGTCGATCGGCCGGTTCCTGCGGCGCTACTCGCTCGACGAGCTGGCGCAGCTGTTCAACGTGGTCGCCGGGCAGATGTCGCTGGTCGGACCGCGCCCGCTCCCGCAGCGCGACTTCGACCAGCTCGAGCAGTGGCACAAGAAGCGCTACCTGGTGCTGCCGGGGATCACCGGGCTGTGGCAGGTGTCGGGCCGCTCCGAGCTGGACTTCGACGACCTCGTGCGCCTCGACTTCCTGTACCTGGAACGCTGGTCGGTCGGCCTCGACCTCGCGATCCTGCTCAAGACCGTGCCGGCCGTCATCACGCGGCGCGGCGCGTTCTGACGTGCTGGCCGCCGCGCTGCTCGCGGCGGCGCTCGGCGTCCAGGCGCACAACGTCGCGGTCTCGATCGCGCGTGACGGCCCGCGGCCGGCGGCGGGCCGGCTCGAGCGGCGCGCCCAGAGGCGGCTCAAGCGGCGCTTCCGGCACGCGGGGCTGGCCGTGCGCGTGCAGCGGTTCTCGACGCCGCGCGGGCGCTCGCGCAACGTCATCGGCGTGCGGCGCGCGGGCCGCTGCCTGCGCGTGGTGATGGCGCACTCGGACACCGTCCCGCCGTCGCCGGGCGGCGACGACAACGCGTCCGGCCTCGGCGCGCTCGCCGAGCTGGCCCGGCGGCTGGACGCAATCGACCCGCCGTGCACGGTCTGGCTCGTCGCCACCGGCGCCGAGGAGCGCATCTACACCGGCTCGCCCGACCACCTCGGCGCGCTCGCGCTGGCGAAGATCGTCCCGCGCCGGCGGCTGCGCTACGCGCTGTCGCTCGACGAGGTCGGCCGCGGCAGCCGCTTCCGCCTGCGCTCGCCGGCCGCGCACCCGCGGCGGCGTGTCGAGCGCGAGCTGATGTCGAAGCGGATCGACTGGCAGCGCGACGACAGCACCGGCAACTCCGACCACCGCGAGTTCGAGCTCGCGGGCCTGCGCGCCGTCAAGCTCGGCGTGCTCGACAACCCCTGCCGCCACACCTCGTGCGACACGCCCGACCGGCTCCAGCGCCGGTCGTTCGCGTTCGTGCTGCGCGCGGTCGTGCGCGCGCTGCGGCGCGGTTGACGAACGTCAACGGCGGCCCGGGCGGGGAGGTTGGTGGATCGGCGGGTTTGGTCACTATTGGGCGTATAGAGCCCCAAAACGACCAAACGCCGGTCCTCGCGGCCCGGCCGATGCCTCGGCCGCCCTACCCAGCCGCAGTTCGCCCCGCCCGCCGATCGCGTCCGAGGTCATCGCGGGCCTGGTCTACGACGCGGAGGCCGTGCTCGTGGCAGACTGCGACCTGCGGGCAGGGTTGCACGCGAAGCACTGGTTCGACGCGGTGGGTCATTGCTCGAGGACGGACGTCCTCTCGCCCGGCAACTGACTGCAGGGCACCGCGCGAAATGCCGACGACTAGACCTGCGTGTCCCGCGTCCCGAGATATCGCGGCCACTTCGGCCCTGATGAAGCCCGCCGCCTGCTGTGGCGCGCCGGCTTCGGCCCCAAGCCCGGCGAGGCGGAGAAGCTCGCCAGGCGCGGGCTCGACGCGGCCGTGCACTCGCTCACGCATCCGCGCTCGCAGCGGTTGAGGGGGCCCCGGCCACGCGACGAGGACGGCCGGCCGCTCGCGCCGCGCGACGCCTGGAGCCACGACCACTGCTGGTGGCTGGACCGCATGGTGCGCACGCAGGCGCCGCTCGTCGAGCGCATGACGCTCGTCTGGCACGACTGGTTCGCCACCAGCAAGGACGCCGCGCCGACGGTGCTCATGCTGCGCCAGAACGCGACGCTGCGTCGCCATGCGCTCGGCTCGTTCGAGCAGCTCGCGCTCGCCGTCACGCGCGACCCGGCGATGCTGCTGTGGCTCAACGGCACCGCCAACAGCAAGTGGGACGTCAACGAGAACTACGCGCGCGAGCTGATGGAGCTGTTCACGCTCGGCGCCGGCCGCGGCTACAGCGAGCGCGACGTGCGCGAGCTGGCGCGGGCGCTGACCGGCTGGCGCAACGAGTGGTCGGAGGGCCGCGGCCCGCACGACTTCCGCTTCGACCGCGAGTTCCACGACCGCGGCGTCAAGCGCGTCCACGGCAAGCGCGGCCGCTTCGACTGGCGCGACGCGGTGCGCCTGAACGTCCGCCACCGCAAGCACCCGTCGTTCGTCGTCACCAAGCTGTGGGGCTACTTCATCCCGACGCCGCCGCCGCGCGGCACGGCCCGCGCGCTCGAGCGGATGTACGTCGCGCACGGCCGCAAGGTGCGCCCGCTGCTGGACGCGATCCTGCGCCACCCGCACCTGTACGACCCGCACCGCCGGATGGTCAAGCCGCCGGTCGTGCAGGCGGCCGGGATGCTGCGCGCCGTCGGCCGCGGCGTCGACACGACCGCGTGGGGCTGGCTGTGCGACCAGGCCGGCCAGCTGCTGTTCGTCCCGCCGAACGTCTCGGGCTGGGACGACACGCGCTGGCTCGACACCGCCACGTTCCGGGCCCGCTGGCAGATGGCGACCGAGATCTGCAACCAGGCGCAGATCGACGACAAGGTCGACGTCTCCGGCAAGCCCGACGCGCTGGTCAAGCGCGCCGCGCGGTTCTGGCACACGCCGCTCTCGCGCACCACGCGGCAGGCACTCGAGCGCTACGCCGCCTCCGCGCTGGGCAGCGCGCACGAGAACTGGGAGCGCGAGACCTACCCGCGCCTGACCGAGAACGCCCTGCGCATGCTCGTCGCCGTCTCCCCCGACTACCTGACCTCGTGAGCCACGACGCCCGCATCTGCTGCGCCGACCACGCCCGCGCCGGCTCCGGCCTGCCGGTGATCGAGCCCGGGATGCCGACGCCCGCCGGCACCGGCCTGTCGCGCCGCTCGTTCCTGCTCAGGTCGGCCGGCCTCGCGCTCGCCGTCTACGGCGCCGGACGCCTGTCCGGCCTGCCGGCGTTCGAGGACGGGATCGCGCACGCCCAGTCCGGCCGCCCCGGCACGGTGCTCGTGAACGTGTTCCTCGACGGCGGCGCCGACAGCCTGTCGATCCTCGCGCCGACCGGCGATCCGCAGTACCGCAAGCTGCGTCCCAACCTCGCGCTGGCCGACGGCGGTCGCGTGTTCGCCGAGGACCACCGGCTGACGTGGCACCCGGCGGCCGCGCCGCTCGCCACGCTGCACGGCGAGGGCAAGGTGACGGTGCTGCCGGCGGTCGGCTACGACCATCCGGACCAGTCGCACTTCGTCTCGCGCCACTTCTGGGAGGTCGGCGCGCTCGATCCCGGGCTGCGCACGGGCTGGCTGGGCCGGCTGCTCGACCGGATCGGCACGCCCGACAACCCGCTGCAGGGCGTGTCGATGGGAGGCAGCCTCGGACCGTCGCTGGCGGCGGCCCGGGTGCCGGTGGCCGCCGTCGACGCGCCGGAGGACTTCGGCTTCTGGGCGCCCGGGGCGTGGGGCCCGCCCGGCGACCTGGCGATCCAGGCGTTCGCCGACGTCGGGCGCGCGCTGGCCGG
>DASSUW010000017.1:0-10162 GCA_035706585.1 Solirubrobacteraceae bacterium
GTCAAGGTCACCGGGGAGCTGTCGCGCGAGCTCGGCGCAGACCGGTAGCCGGCTCGCGCGACAGCTCGCCTCAGGCGGGCACCGAGGCCACGTGATCGAGCTTGTGGTCGAGCTTGAAGAGCTGCGCCGCGTTGCCGCCGAGGATGCCGCGGCGAGCGTCCTCGTCGAGGAACGGCAGGTCCCAGATGCGCGACGGCGGGTCCCAGTCCCAGTGCGGCCAGTCGGACGCCCACATGAGCTTGTCCGGCGCCTTGATGAAGTCCAGCGTGGCCTTGAGCTCGCGCACATTGGTCGCCTCGAGCGGCTGTGTCGTGTAGTAGAAGTCGCGCAGGTACTCGCTCGGCAGCTTCTTGAGCAGCGGGATCTCCGCCGAGCGCATCATCGCCATGTGGTCGAGCCGCTGCATCAGGAACGGCAGCCAAGCGAGACCGCCCTCCACGAACGCGATCTTCAGGCGCGGGAAGCGCTCCGGCAGCCCGTTCACGATCCAGTTGGTCGCGTGCACCATCACGAAGTACGGGAAGCCGATCCCGTGCACCGAGATGAAGCGGTTGAACATGCTCTGCGACTGCACGCCGTAGCGGATACCGGCGTGGAACAGCAGCGGCAGATCGCGCTCCTGGAGCGTCGCGTAGAGCTTCATGTACCGCTTGTCCTGCGTCGCCTCGTAGCGGTTCGTTACCGTCGTCGCCGCGACGATGCCCGGCGTGTCGGCGAACTCCTCGACGAGCTCGACGCACGCCTCCGGGTCGCTGAACGGCAGGTAGATCGGCGCGATCACGCGCGAGTCGGCGCCGAGCACGTGCTCGACGAGCCAGCGCACGTACGCGCGCGCGACGTGCACCTCGAGCTCGAGGAACGCCGTGCGGCCGAGCCCGAGCAGCTGCTGCGGGAACAGCAGCACGTAGTCGGCGCTCATCATCTCCGCCGCCTCGGTGATCGCGTGCGTCGGCGCCGGGTTGGCGCGCCGCTCGGCGTTGAAGGCCGGCGTCGGGCGGATGCGCCCGCTCATCTCCTGGATGCCGGAGCTCGTGGGCGAGCCCGGGAACCACGGCTTGCCGGCGCCGCTCGTGCGCAGGAGATGGCTGATCACGTCGTTGTCGACGTAGCTCAGGATCTCCTTCCAGTCCTGCCCCTCGGTCTGGTGGAAGTCCGCGTCGACGATCAGCACGTCGTTGAGCCCACGCGCCTCGGCGTCCTCCTGCGCGCGCCGGAGCAGGTCGCGGTGGGACATCTCCTCGTAGCCGAGCCCCGCGTGCTCGTCGTCCGGGCCCATCTGAAGCCCGTCACCCGGCCGCACCTCCGGGTCCAGGATCCTCGTCATCTCGTCACCTCTCGATCGAAGTTCATCGTTCACGCACCGCCGTCCGGGGCCTGCGGCGCGCCCATGCCGAGCGCCTCCCACATCGCGAGCTGCGGCATGTCGATGTCCGCCGCCTCGAGCATCACGAGCGTCACGAGCGCGACCTCGGTCGGCGTGACCTCGACGTACGGGGCGAACGGCGCGCACGGGACGCCCTGCTCGAGCTGCTCGGCCACGAGCGCGACGCCGGCGGTCAGCAGCGCCTGGCCGAGCTCGCCGTGAGGGATGTCGTCGCGCGCGAGGGCTGCGCGCGCACGCTCGACGAGCTCGGCCAGCGCGCCGTTGAGCGGCGTCACCGCCGGCTCATCCGGAGACATAGAGACCATCCTCCCGCTCCTCGACCTGGAAGCGCCGCAGCCGCCGGCGCCCCGGGTCGGTGACGGACGCCCCGCTGCGCAGGTCGAACTCCCACCCGTGCCACGGGCAGACGAGATGGAAGTCCTCCTGCGAGAACCGCAGCTCTCCCACATGGCCCTCCCCGTCGATGTCCATCTCCACGCGCGGCATGACCCGGCCCTGGCAGACCGGCCCGCCGGCGTGCGGACAGCGGTTCTCGTACGCGTACCACGCGCCGTCGACGGCGAAGACGGCGACCTCGCGGTCGCCGACCCGGACAAGCGTCCGTCCCGCCGCCTCGAAGTCCGCCGTGTCACCGAGCCGCTGCATACCGGTTTCCCCTCCTCGTTGTCGCATCGATCGCTCAGGAGCGCCCGATCAGCCTCGGGTTCAGGATGTCCTCGAACGCCCGCGTGATGAAGAAGACGGCGGCGACCACGATCGTGATCGCGAGGCCGGGCGAGATGACCCACCACCAGGCGGTCTCGGTGGCACCGGCCGTGAAGACCTCGTGCAGCATCATGCCCCACGTGATGGTGTCCGGGTCGCCGAACCCGAGGAAGCTGATCGCGGCCTCGGCGATGATCGCGTTGCCGAAGCCGACCGGCAGGTAGACGACGGCGATCGGCAGGACGTTGGGCAGGATGTGGCGGAACATGATTCGGCGGTCGCTCGCCCCCACCGCCCGCGCACCCTTGACGAACGAGCGCGCCGAGATCGACAGCACCTGGGCGCGGATCACGCGCGCGGCGGCCCGCCACGAGAGCAGGACGATCGCCAGCACGATCGTCCAGATGCTCTGGCCGAGGAAGACCAGCAGCACGATCGCGACCGGCTCGACCGGCAGCGCGTAGGCGACGTCGAGTGCACGCATCACGAGGCCGTCGACCCAGCCCTTGCGGTAGCCGGCCACGAGGCCGAGCAGCACGCCGATCACGGCCTCGGCCAGCGCCGCGATGCCGCCGACGATCAGCGCCGCGCGCGCGCCGACGAGCAACTGGCTGAAGACGTCGCGGCCGAGGTTCGTGGTGCCGAGCAGGTGCTCGGAGCTCGGCGGCTGCAGGTACGCGAGCTCGCCGGTCGCCGTGCGCGTGCGCTCGGTGGGGTCGTACGGCGCGAGCAGCGGCCCGAACACCGCGACGAACAGGAAGATCAGCAGCACGACGCCCGCGGCGACGGCCAGCGGGTCCGAGCTGATGCGGCCGAAGACGGCGCCGAAACCGCTGCGGCCGAAGCGGGCCCACCACGGTCGTCCGGGGACCGCGTCGGCGACGGCCGCCGATCCGTTGGCCGGCCTGAGCCTAAGCAAGGTCGATCCTCGGGTCGAGCCAGGCGCTGAGGAGATCGGCGATCAGGTTCAGCGTCACGACCATCACCGCGATCAGCAGCAGCGATCCCTGCGCGAGCATGTAGTCGCGCGCCTCCAGCGCGCCGACGATCTCGCGGCCGAGCCCGGGCCAGCTGAAGACGTTCTCGATCACGACCATGCCGCCCATCGCCCAGGCGATGAACTGCGCGCTCGCGTTGACCGCCGGCAGCAGGGCGTTGCGCGCCCCGTGCCGGAACATCACCCGCCGCTGCGGGAGCCCCTTGGCCTCCGCGACCTCCATGTACTGGGAGCCGATGACCTCCAGCATCGTGTTGCGCACCAGCAGCAGCGGCAGGCCGACGGCGAAGATCGTCGCCGAGGCCACCGGCAGGATCAGGTGCTTGACGAAGTCGAGCGACAGGTACGTGCCGAGCGACGTCGAGCCGACGTTCTCCACGCTGGTCATGCCCGCCGCGGGCAGCCAGCCGAGCCGGACCGCGAACAGGTTGATCATCAGGATCGCGATCCAGAAGCTCGGCGCCCCGCGCAGGATCAGCGCGAAGAACGTCGTGCCCGCCTCGCGCCTGGTGCCGCGGTACCACGCGAGGTAGACCCCGAGCAGCGCGCCGATCCCGTACGCGAGCAGGAACGTGCAGATGACGATCGTGAACGTGTTCAAGAACGCGGGCAGCACGAGGTCGATCACCGGCTTGCGCTGCGCGTACGACGTGCCCAGGTCGCCCTGGAGCAGGTTGCCGAGGTAGCTCGTGTACTGCGCGAACAGCGACTTGTCGAGCCCGAGGTCGCGGGTGAGCGCCGCCTTCGCCTCCTCGCTGGCCAGGGGCCCGGCCAGCACCGTGGCCGGGTCCCCCGGGACCATGCGGAACAGCACGAAGATCAGCGTGACGGCGATCCACAGCGTGAGCAGGAGCGACGCCAGGCGGCGGATCATGTACACGTCGCTCGACCCCTTTCCTCAGCCGTGGATCGCACTGTCTCGCCGCCGTCTCAGCCGGCCGCCAGCGGCTGCGGTTCGCGGTCGGGCGCCACGAGCTTGCCGGAGCCGTCCCAGCTGTAGCCGGCGTCCTCGAGCGTCTGCTTGGCCGCGTCGACGTCGAACTGCGGGAACTCGACCGCGTCGTTGTGCCAGGTCTCGTTCGCGGGCGCGATGATGCCCGCGCCCGGGACGCCCTCGTTGTGGAGCACCCCGGCCACGATCGTGTCGTAGTCCACGACCTGCGCGACCGCCTTGCGCAGCGCGTAGTCCTGGAACGGCGAGCCGGCCCGCGTGTTGAACACGAAGAAGCGGACAGTGGTCGACGGGCTCCGGTTGATGTCGAGGTGCCCGTCCGACTCCGCCTGCTCGATCTGGCTGGGCGTGAAGCCCGGGTCGGCGTCGTGCATGTCGGTGTTGCCGGCCCGCAGGTCGAGGAACAGCGACTGCTGCGTCGCGAAGTAGCGGCCGACGAACTCCTTCGCCTTCGGCGGCTGGAAGTGGCCGTCGTTGCGCTCCAGGCGCAGCGCCTGGTTCGGGTCGTAGGACACGAACTTGTACGGGCCGCTACCGGTGTAGTTCGGAGACTTCCAGTCGCACGGCGTCTTGACCTTCTCGCGCTCGGTGACGTTGTCCCAGATCTTCTTGGGCAGGATGCCGACGCCCGAGAACAGCGAGAACTCCAGCGCGCCGTACGGCTCGGTGAGCTCGAAGCGCACCTTGTCCTTGCCGACCGCGGACACCTTCTTGAGCACGGCCGTCTGGTTGACCCAGCGCGGGACCTCCCACTTCTTGATGTAGTTGAACGTGAACGCGACGTCCTCGGCGGTCAGCGGGCTGCCGTCGGAGAACTTGACGCCGTCGCGGATCGTCACCTCGACCGTCGTGTCGTCCGGGCGCTCGATGTTGGACGCCAGCCAGTTCTGCGCCTTGCCGTCGGGTCCGACGCGCGTCAGCGGGTCGAACACGAGCAGCTGGTACTCGGTCTCCTGGAAGTAGGAGGCGTTGCACATCGGGTTCATCGACTGCCCGGGCTCGGCGATGCCGACCGTCATCGTGCCGTCGGCCGGCTCGGCGTTCTCGAACGTCCAGAAGTTGAAGTAGCCGCTGGCGGGGACGAACGTCGGGTTCGACAGCTCCTCCTTGTTGTAGATCGTCGAGATGACCGGGTAGTACATGACGACCATCGGCAGGTCCTCGGCGAGCAGCACCTGCGCGTCGTCGAGCGCCTGCTTGCGCGTGGCCTCGTCGCTCTCGGCGACCGCGGTCTTGAACAGCGAGTCGAACTTGTCGTTGCAGTAGCCGCTGTAGTTGCTGCCGTCGGCGTTCGCGCACAGGAACGCCGGGCCCATGAGCTCGGTGGGCTCCAGGCGCGGCAACGTGCCCAGATAGCCGGTCGAGCCGATGTCGAACTCGTGCTGGCGTGCCTGCTCGTCGAACGTGCCGAAGTCCGGCACGCCCTCGAACTCGACGTCCATGCCGAGCTCCTGGATGCCCTCCTGGACGACCTTCAGGGCCTCGTTCTCACCCGGGTCGTACGCCGGGCTCGGGCCGAGCATGCGGATGGTCGGGACCGGGGTCCCGCCCTTCTGGGCTGGTGAGCCCCCGCTGTCTGAGCTGGAATCCGAGCCGCCCCCGCCGCACGCGGCGAGGGCGAGCGCCAACGCCCCGGTGAGGGCGAGCAACACATACGGTCGCGAACGGCGGAACAAATCACTGCACCCCCTCTGCCTCCGGCACGCTCTGGTGCGGAGGCGGACGATGGACCTCTTGATCCTTCGAACCCGCCGACGCCGCCACCACGTGGCAGGCGACGCTGTGGCCCGACGAGACCTCGACCAGGCGCGGCCGCGTCGTCTGGCACTGCTCCTCCGCGAGCGGGCATCGCCCGGCGTAGCGACACCCCGGCCAGTCGCTCGTCGGATCGTGCCGGCGCCCGCTGAGGATCACTCGCTTGCGCTGGAGGCCGTCCCCCGGGATCGGGAGCGCGGCGATCAGCGCCTTCGAGTACGGGTGCCGGCGGTTGTCGATGACCTCGCGCGTCGGCCCGATCTCGACGATCTCGCCGGCCTGCATGACCGCCGTGCGGTCGCAGACGTAGCGGATCGTCGAGAAGTCATGCGAGATGAAGACCATGGACAGCCCGCGCCGCTGCCGCAGGTCGCGCAGCAGGTTGAGCACGCCGGCGCGGACCGAGACGTCGAGCATCGACGTCGGCTCGTCGGCCACGATCAGCTCCGGGTCGAGCACGAGCGCGCGGCCGATCGCGACGCGCTGGACCTCGCCGCCGCTGAGCTCGTGCGGGTAGCGGTCGAGATAGCTCTCGGCGGGCGCGAGGCCGACCTCGGCGAGCACGCGCGTGACGCGCTCCCGGTGCTCCTCCGGCGGGCAGACCTTGTGGATCGCGAGCGGCTCGGCGACCGAGCGCCAGATGCGCTTGGTCGGGTTGAGCGCGTCGTACGGGTTCTGGAAGACGATCTGCACCGCCCGCCGGTACGCGCGCAGGTCGTCGCCGCTGAGCTGATGGATGTCGGCGCCGCCGTACGTGATCCGTCCCTCGGTCGGCGCCTGCAGCCGCATGATCATCTCGGCGGTCACCGACTTGCCGGAGCCGCTCTCGCCGACGATGCCGAGGGTCTCCCCCTCGCCGACGGTGAACGAGACGTCGTCGACGGCGACGAGCTCGCGTGACGTGCGGCCGAACGCGCGGGCGACCGACGAGCCGAGCGAGAAGCGCTTGACGACCGCGTCGACCTCGAGCACGGCCGTCACGCCGCGACCTCCGGTTCGGGGGCGGCGGCCGCGGGACGCCACGTCTGCGGATCCTGCGCCCGCGCGCGCAGGTCGGCGGCGTCGTCGGCGAAGTGGCAGGCGGCCCAATGCCCGGCGCCGACCGAGCGCGCGTCGGGCGGGCGCTCCGAGCACACGGGCTGGGCGAACGGGCAGCGGGCCACGAACGGGCAGTGATCGGGGATCGTCGCGAAGCGCGCCGGATCACCGGGGATCGACACGACGTCGCGATCGACGTCGGCGCGCGGGAACGCGTTGAGCAGGCCCATCGTGTACGGGTGGCCCGGCTCGAACAGGACCTCGCCGACGCGGCCGAACTCCACGAGGTGCCCGGCGTACATCACGCCGACCTTGTCGGACACCTCGCTGACGAGCGCGATGTCGTGCGAGATGAAGACCATCGTCTGCTGGTGGCGCGCCTGCAGCTCGAGCATCTCCGCGATCACCCGGTCCTGGGTGATGACGTCGAGCGCCGTCGTCGGCTCGTCGGCCAGCACCACGCGCGGGTTGCAGGCGAACGCCATCGCGATGCACACGCGCTGGCGCATGCCGCCGCTGAGCTCGTGCGGGTAGCGCCGCAGCGTGCGGTCGTCGAGGCTGACCATCTCGACGAGCTCGCGGGCGCGGCGCACGGCGTCCGCCTTGCTCACGCTCTCGTGCAGGCGGATCGTCTCGACGAGCTGGTCGCCGATCCGGAGCACCGGGTTCAGCGCGTTCATGGCGTCCTGGAACACCATCGAGACCTCCGACCAGCGCAGCCGCCGCAGCTCGCGCTTGGAGCAGCCGATCAGGTCCCGGCCGGCGACGCGGACCTCGCCGGTGATCTCCGCCGTGCGCGGGAGCAGCCGCAGGATCGCGCGCGCCAGCGTGCTCTTGCCGCTGCCGGACTCGCCGACGATGCCGAGCACCTCGCCGCGGTCGGCGACGACCGAGACGCCGCTGACGGCCTGCAGCGTGGTCGGACCGCGCTGGTAGCGAACCGAGAGGTCCTCGATCTCGAGCAGCCCAGCCGGGGAACCCGCGTCCTCGGCCCGGCTCTCCCTCTGGCCGGGTGCCATTGTCCAACCTAATCGGAATCCCGATTGCCCCGCAATACGCCAATTCCGCTGTACGGAAATTCAGGGGCGTCCTCCGCTCTAGAGCGGGATTTCGGTCACCATGTGGGCGAGAACCCTCCCCTCCATTTGTCGTACTTTCAGCTAGGGTCCGGGCCCGTATGAAGCGCCTCCCCGTCGCCGCCCGCCCGTCGCCGGGCGCGCTGACCGGGTGGACGACGGGCATGCTGCTCGCGGCCTGTCTGCCGCAGTACCTCGTCCCCGCGCTCGCCGTGGGGATGCGCGACGACTTCGCGTTCACCGACGCGCACCTCGGCCTGGCGGCGAGCGTCTCGTTCGGGCTGTCGGCGACGATCGCGCCCGTCGCCGGCCGGCTCGTCGCGCGCATCGGCCCCCGCACGGCGGTGGTGATCGCGGCGACGCTCATCCTGATCAGCTCGCTCGGCATCGCGGCCGCGGCGGCGCCGGGGGCGGTCATCGGCTTCATGGCGCTCAACGGCGCCGCCAACGGCATCGGGTCGCCGACGTTCACGGGCCTCGTCGCGACCGGCGTCCCGGCCGCGAAGCAGGGCTTCTCGTTCGGGCTGCTCACGTCGGCGCCGCAGATCGCCGCGTTCGTGGCCGGCCTCGCGCTGCCGGTGATCGCCGAGCCGCTGAGCTGGCGAGCGGGCTTCCTGCTCCCGGCGTCGGTGTCGCTGATCTGCGTCTCCGCGCTGCTCGCCGGCGGCTTCATCCCGCGGACGACGGACGGCGCCGCGATGGGCCCGCGGATCCGTGGCCTGCGGCCGATCCACGTGATCGCGCTCGCCGCCGCGCTCGCCAGCGCGGCGGTGATCGGCATGCGCTCGTTCCTCGTCGTGTTCGCGGTCGCGGAGGGGTTCCAGGAGGGCGCCGCCGGCGCGCTGATGGCGGTCATGGGCCTGGTCGCGATCGCCAGCCGGCTCGGCTTCGGCCTGCTCGGCGACCGCCGGCCCGGCGACGCGCTGCGGCGCGCCGCGATGCTGATGGCGCTCACCACGGCCGGCTTCGCGCTGATGGTCGTCGGCGGCGACGCGCTGATCGTGGCCGGCGCGCTGATCGCGGGCGGGATCGGCTGGGGCTGGCAGTCGCCGCTCAGCCTGGCCGTGGTCTCGCGCCATCCGACGAGCGCCGGGGCCGCGATCGGCATCCAGATGTCCGGGTTCTTCGTCGGCGCGCTGATCGGGCCGCTGGTGATCGGGCTGCTCGCCGAGCACGGCAGCTACACGACCGCATGGGTCATGTGCGCCTGCCTGGCGGCCGCCGCCGGAACCGTGGCGCTGATCGTGCGCCGGCTGCCGCACGACTCACCGCTGCCGCCGCTGGCGACCGGCGACGGAATGTGAGGCGATGCGCGGCCGTCCGGGCGTGGTGCTGCTGGGCATCGTCGTCGCGGCGTTCAACCTGCGCGTGATGATCGCCGGCGTAGGGCCGGTGATCGACGACATCCGCGCCGACACGGGCATGAGCAGCGCGCAGGCCGGCGTCCTCACGGGCGTCCCGTTCGTCCTGATCGCCCTGTTCAGCTTCGCCGGCGTCGCGCTCGTGAAGCGGACGAGCCCCGCGCGCGTGATCACGCTCGCCCTGGTGTGGCTGGCCGGCGGGACGCTCCTGCGCGCGGTCGTGCCGTCGGCGGTGCTCGTCCTCGCCACCACCGTGCCGATCGGCGTCGGCATCGCGCTGGCCGGCGTCGGCCTGCCGGGCGTCGTGAAGGCGCACTTCGCCGCACGGCCGGGGACCGTCACCGGGGCCTACGTCGCGTCGCTGTCGGTCGGCGGCGCGCTGGCGGCGGCGCTGATGGTGCCGCTGTCGGACGCGCTCGGCGGCTGGCGCTGGGCGTTCGCGGCCAGCGCGGTCCCCGCGTTCCTCGCGATCCCGCTCTGGCACCTGACGGTCGGCCGCTGGGACACGGGGCGCGGGCTCGAGCCGCTCGGCCCGCTCGGGTGGCTGCCGTCGCGCTCCGGCCTGCTGCTCGGCGTCGTGTTCGGTACGCAGTCGATGACGTTCGCGGGGACCGTGTCGTGGGTCGCGGCGCTGTACGTGCACGAGGGCTGGGCCCCGGCCGACGCGGCGCTGACGACGGCCTCGGTCGCGCTGCTGTCGGTGCCGGCCGCGCTCGTCGCGATGCGGCTCTCGCACGGGCGCAGCCGGCGCGCGTGGGCCTCCGCCTCAGCCGTGACGGTGACGGTGGCGATGCTCGGGCTCGCGCTGACGCCCGAGACGCCGGCGTGGCTGTGGGCGCCGCTGTTCGGGCTCGGCACCGGCGCGCTGTTCCCGCTGCTGCTCACGCTGCCGCT
>DASSUW010000018.1:0-5718 GCA_035706585.1 Solirubrobacteraceae bacterium
TTCGCGACCACGCCGAGCGCGGTCAGGCAGCCCACCTCGACGTAGGCGCGGCCGACGGTGCGTGCGAGCTGGAGGCTCTGCCGCAGGTGGTGCTCGGCGTCGTCGAGGCGCAGCGTCCAGGTCTCGGCGATGCCGAGGTTCAGGAGCCCGAGCGCGGCGGCCTCCGGATTGTCGTCGTGCACTCTCGCGGTGGCGCCGTCGACGACCACGTCCATGTCCCCGAGACGGCGGGCGCGGAACAGCTCGACGGTGGCGAGTGCGGTCTCGGCGCGGCGCCGGCGCTCGGCCGGGACCGTGGCCAGCGCCCGCTCGCCCGCGGCGATCAGCGCGTCGGCCTCGCTCCAGCGGCCCTCGGCGAGGCGGTCGAGCGCGGTGATCGCGGCGATCTCGGCGTCCGTGTCGGCGAGGTCGGCCGGGAGCGCGGCGAGCAGGCCCCGCAGCGTGGTCTCCTCGCCGTCCAGCACCACGTGCACCCAGTGGCGGCCGAGCAGCTCGGTCGCCAGCTCGACGTCGCCCCCGAGCTGGGCGTGGCGGGTCGCCTCGATCGCGTTGCCGTGGTCGGCGTGCCAGCGGGCGGCGGCGCGGTGCAGCGGCTCGATCTCGCCGGCCGCCTCGCGCCGCAGCTCCAGCCGCAGCAGGTCGGCGAGCAGATGGTGGTAGCGGAACCAGGTGCGGCCGACGTCGAGCGCGACGACGAACGCGTTGGCCCGCTCGAGCTCGTGCAGGAGGCGCGTGCCGTCGTCGCGGCCGGTCAGCAGGTCGGCGAGCGGGCCGTTGACGCGCTCGAGCACGCATGTGCGCAGGAGCAGGTGGCGGATCTCCGGTGGCTGGGTGCTCAGCACCTCGCCGAGCAGGTAGTCGGCGATCGTGCGCTCGCTGCCGGAGAACTCGGCGACGAACCGGCTCGGTGCGTCGTGGCGGGCGAGCGACATCGCGGCGAGCCGCAGCCCGGCGGCCCAGCCCTCGGCGCGCTCGTTCAGGCGCGCGAGATCGGCGGCGTCGAGCGTGACGCCGGCGCCGCCGATCAGCGCGCCGGCCTCGTCGGCCGTGAACTGGAGGTCGGCGGCGCGGATCTCCGTCAGCTCGCCGGCGAGGCGCAACCGGTGCAGCGCGAGCGGCGGGTCGCGGCGGCCGGCGAGGATCACCCGCAGCTCGGCGGGGACCCGGCCGAGCAGCCGGTCGAGGCCGCGCAGCGCCTCGCCGGACGTGAGGTGGTGCAGGTCGTCGATCACCAGCACGACCGGGCCGGCGAGATCGTCGAGCCCGGTCTGCAGGCGCTCGAGCAACTCGTCCTGGCCGCCGAGCGGAGCGGGCGCGAGCGTCGCGAGCGCGCTGCCTTCGGCGACCGCGCCGGAGCTGCGCAGCGCGTTCATGACCTGCGTCCAGAAGCGGGTGGCGTCGGACTCGTCGCGCTCGACGGCGACGTGTGCGACCGGCGCGTCGGCCGCGGCGAGCCACGACGCGAGCAGTGCCGACTTGCCGCTCCCGGCCGGGGCGCAGACGAGCGTGACGGGGTTGCGCTGCTCCAGCAGCGTGAGCAGCCGCGGGCGCTCGACCAGACCCGCAGCCACCGCTACGGCCTTCGTCCTTGACCTGCGCGGCGGGCGGGCACCATGGCCACGCAAGCCTAGGCGGTCTTGAACTGCGGCATTGAGGGAGGCGAGATCGGCCTGGGTGTGCTCACTTGACGGCGAATATGGGGGTCAAGTGAGCACACCCCCTCCCGAGCCACCCTCAATGCCGCAGTTCGCCGGCAGGGGCGCGAACGCTAAGGAGCCGCGCGCCCGAGGCCGCATGCTCCACGCCGGGCGGGATCTGCACCCACGAGCCGGCCTCCGCCGTGAGCGGCTCGCCATCCACGACGAACTCGGCGACGCCCTCGAGCACGTAGTACGACTCGAGCGCCGGCGACGCACCGAGCGCGACGTCGGAGACCTCGGCGATCGCGATCGCGTCGACCTTGACCGGCGGCGGCGAGATCGCCGCCTCGCTCGGCGGCCGCGTACCGGAGTCGGGCGGCGGCTCCTGGTCGTAGCTGAGCGGCCGCCCGTCGCGGATGCCGCGCATGTAGTCCGCGAACCCGACGCCGGGCGCGTGGAAGTTCAGATAGCGCATCTCCGCGTCGCTGCCGTTGCGGAAGCCGTGCACCACGAGCGGCGGCACGCGCGCGACATGCCCGGCCGGCACGACGACCTCGGCCCCCTCCACGCCGAGCCGCACGGTCAACTCGCCGTCGAGGACGTAGAACAGGTCGGTGTGGCGGCGGTGCACGTGCAGGTCGGCACCGGCGCGGCCGGCCGCGAAGCGCGACCACGTGGCGTGCAGCGACGGGTGGTCGGACAGGAGCTCGACGCGCCGCTCCGGGGAATCGCCGATGACCTCTCCCCCGCCGGGCCCGATGAGCATGCCCGGAGTGTGGCAGCCCGGCGGGCGGCATTGCGGTAGCGTCGCGGCGCATGCCGATCGGTGGGTCCGGGAACCCCGTCAGCCACATCAGCCAGGCCTATGCCGACCGCGTCGAGGTCCGCGGGCGCGATCTCACCGGCGACCTGATGGGCCGCCTGACGTTCACCGAGTACTTCCACCTGCTGCTCACCGGCGAGGAGCCGACCGCCGACCAGCGCTACTTCCTCGACCTGCTGCTGGTGACGATCGCCGAGCACGGGATGATGCCCACCAACGTCGCCGCCCGGATGACGCTCGCCGCCGACCCGGGCTCGCTGCAGGGGGCCGTCGCTGCCGGGATCCTCGGCGCCGGCCCGGTGATCCTCGGCACGTCGGAGGAGTGCGCGCGGCTGCTGGCACAGGCACGCGACGGCGATCCCGACGCGATCGTGCGCGAGATCCGCGCCGCCGGCGGCAAGGTGCCGGGCTTCGGCCATCCCGTGCACAAGCCGCTGGACCCGCGGGCCGAGCGGATCCTCGCGCTCGCCGACGAGCGCGGGGTCGCCGGACCGAACGTCGCGCTGGCGCGCCGGATCCGCGCGGCGGTCGCCGACGCCTGGGGCCGCCCGCTCACCATGAACGTCGCGATGCCGATCGCCGCCGTGATGCTCGACCTCGGGTTCCCCACCGCGACCGTGAAGGCGGTGCCGATCCTCGCCCGGACCGCGAGCCTGCTGGCCCACCTGGCCGAGGAGCAGCAGGCTCCGATCGGGTTCCTGATGGCGGGCGCAGCCGAGGACGCGATCACCTACGAGCGATGAGCGACGGCGCGGCCTACCGCGAGCAGATCGCCTACCTGCTCGAGCGCTCGCCGTTCTACCGCGACAAGCTCGGCATCACCGACGCGCGTGCGGCCGGCGGCCTGGAGGACATCGCCGACCTGCCGCTGACCGAGAAGGCGGAGCTCCGCGCCACCGTCACGCCCGAGAACCCGATCGGCGCGCACCTGTGCGCGCGTCGCGACGAGATCGTCCGCATCTACTCCACCAGCGGCACGACCGGCACGCCGAGCTACATCCCGCTGACGGCGCAGGACCTCGACAACTGGATCACCGGCTCGGCCCGCAGCTACGCCGCGTCCGGCGTCCAGGCCGGGCAGCGGATCGTCAGCACTTACAACGCGGGACCGTTCGTGGCCGGCGCGGCGCTCGCCTCGTTCGACCGCCTCGGCCTCGCCCACATCCCGGTCGGCACCGGCAACACCGAGCGCCTGATCAAGGCGATCGAGCTGCTGCGCCCCGAGGCCGTCGTCACGACGCCGTCGTACGCCGCCTCGCTGTGCGAGCGCTTCGACCTCGCGGACTCCAGCGTGCAGCGCGTGCTCGTCGCCGGCGAGCCCGGGGGCGGCGAGCCGGCGTTCCGCGCCCGGCTCGAGGCCGGCTGGGGGGCGCGCGTCACCGAGGCGATGGGCATCGGCGACATCGGCGTCTCGCTGTGGGGCGAGTGCGAGCACCAGGACGGCATGCACCTCGGCGCCCACGGCTTCGTGCACCCGGAGCTGATCGACCCGGAGACCGGTGCCGCGGTCGCGATCGAGCACGAGGCGACCGGCGAGCTCGTCCTGACGCACCTGCGCCACCGCGCGGCGCCGCTGCTGCGCTTCCGCACGCGCGATCACATCGAGGTGCGCACGACGCCGTGCCCGTGCGGCCGCGCCGGCCTGCGCATCCGCTGCCTCGGCCGCACCGACGACATGCTTATCGTTCGGGGGGTCAACATCTTCCCCTCAGCGGTCCGCGAGGTCGTCGGCGACTTCGCGCCGCAGGTGTCAGGCAACATCCTCGTCAGGCCACAGGCAACCGGGGTCAAGCAGGACCCGCCGCTGCCCGTGAGCGTGGAGCTCGCGCCGGGAGCGACGGCAGATGCCGCCCTCGCCGAGGCGATTCGCGAGAGACTACGCGACGTACTCGTTGTACAGACAAGGATCGATCTGGTGTCGTGGGGAACGCTGCGGCGCAGCGAGTACAAGTCGAAACTCGTCGATCACTAGGAAGAATGCGAAAGCTCCAAAGCCAGGGTGTCCACCACATCACGCTCGTCGGAGCCGACCGGCAGACGTCGATCGACTTCTGGGAGGGCGTGCTCGGCATGCCGTTCGTGTTCGAGCAGCCCAACCTCGACCGCGAGTCCGAGAGCCACCTGTACTTCGATCCGGGCGACGGCCGCCTCATCACGATCTTCACGAACGAGGAGCGCACGCCCGACGCGACGCGCACGTCGACCGACCAGGGCGCGGTCCACCACATCGCGTTCTCGGTGTCGCAGGCGACCTTCCACCAGGCCGTCGAACGGCTCGACGAGCGCGGCATCCGCCACAGCGGCGTCAAGGACCGCGGGTTCATGGACTCGATCTACTTCGAGGATCCGCTCGGCCTGCTGATCGAGCTCGCGTCCTACCGCTTCGAGCCGCCGTTCGGCTACAGCCACGCGGACGTGCTGCTGGAGGCGCACAGGATCCGCGTCGAGCGGGGAGACCACCACATCGACCGGGCGCACCTGGCGGACGCGCTCGAGAACCTCGTCACCCGCTCGCGCGAATCGCTCTCGGATGACAGAGCGCCAAAGGACCCGTACGGCTAAGGAGGAGAGACCATGGCTGCGCACACGTTGAACATCCTCACCCCGAGCGTGAACAACCTCAGCGCTCGGATCTTCGTGCGAGCGGCGGGGCTCGACTTCGAGGAGGTCGACGTCTGGGGGAAGAAGAACTCGCCCGACTACCACGCGAAGTATCCGCCGGAGCTGACCCCGATGCTCGAGGCGGAAGGACTCCCGCGCGGCTACCTCGGCGAGAGCTGCGCGATCATGGCGTACCTGTGCAACAAGCACGGCCTCGACCAGTTCTACCCGACCGATCCGGGCAAGCGGGCGATGGTCGACAACGCGATGTTCTACCTGATCGGGACGTTCTATCCGCTCGTCGCGCGCGCGACCTACCCGACGCTGAAGTTCCCGCAGTACCCCGGTGAGGCCGCGACGTCGGACGCGTCGGACGACATCAAGGCGAAGTCGACGAAGGACGCTCAGGACGCGCTCGCCGAGCCGCTCGAGGTCTTCCACACGTTCTTCATCGCCGACAACCGGTTCATCGGCGGCGACCGGCCGTCGATCGCCGACATCCGCCTGGCCGCGACGCTCGAGTTCCTGCGCGCGATCGACTACGACTTCCCCGCCTGGGCCGAGGAGTACATGAGCGCGATGGAGTCGACCCTGGGCGACGCGTACTCCGAGCCGGCCGCCGACGTGCGCGGCTACGTGGCGAGCATGAAGGGG
>DASSUW010000019.1:0-14431 GCA_035706585.1 Solirubrobacteraceae bacterium
AGGCCCAGCGCCGCGCCAACGCGGCGTTCGCCGGCCTCCCGGAGACGATCGCCGCCGCCGAGGCCGCGCTCACCGGCTTCACGGCCGCGCCGTTCACGCCCGAGGAGGCCGCGCGCCGCGCCCAGCAGCTGCTGCGCTTCCTCGCGCTCGTGCCCGTCGAGTACGGCCGCGGCGTGAAGGGCACGACCGTGCACCTGGACTTCGAGATCCAGGAGGCGGCCGCATTCCAGACCGGCGCCGAGGCGGCGTTCGCCGACCTGCGCGACCAGCTCGCCAAGCGCGACGAGCCGCGCACCGAGGCCGCGGCCGCCGGGATCGAGCGGCTCGGCCAGATGGTCGCGCTGGCCGGCGAGCGCAAGGAGGGCGTCCCCGAGCCGGACACGGTCGCGGCCGAGACCCAGAAGATCCAGGACGCGCTCGAGGCGGCGATGCCCGGGGCGTGGAAGGAGAGCACCGACGAGTCCGACTACGACCTGATCGCGCTCACGCTCGATCGCATGGAGGCGGCGGCCGGCGCCGGCCAGTACAAGCAGGCCGAGCAGGCGCGGCTCGAGGCGTACTCGTTCTTCGAGTTCGGGCCGGAGCGGCGGCTGAAGGCGTTCGACCCCGGCCTCGCGCTCGACATCGAAGGGCTGATCTGGTTCGGCGCGGCGGACCAGCCCGGGCTCGCCAAGCTGATCGCCCAGCGCGCGCCGCATCGCGAGCTGCGCGAGAACCGGCGCGTGCTCGACGACAAGCTCGCCGACGCCGCCGCGACGCTCGGCGACAGCGCCAGCAGCGCCACGGTCGTGACCAACTCGGCGATCCTCGTCTTCCGCGAGGGGCTCGAGGCCGTGCTCATCCTCGCCGCGATCACCGCGTCGTTCATCGGCGCCCGCCGGCGGCTGCGCCGCCCGGTGATGATCGGGGCGCTCCTGGGGCTGCTGGTCTCGATCGTCACGTGGGTGATCGCCAGCACGCTGATCGAGTCGCTCGCCACGTCGGGCGAGCACCTGGAGGCGGTGACGGGGCTGGTCGCGATCGCGGTCCTGCTGCTCGTCACGAACTGGTTCTTCCACCGCGTGTACTGGAGCGAATGGATCGGGCGGTTCCACCGCCGCCGGCGCGCGCTCGAGAAGATCGACCGCACGGGCTTCATCTCGGCCCAGGCGGTCGGGCTGCTCCTGCTCGGGCTGACGAGCGTCTACCGCGAGGGGTTCGAGACGGTCCTGTTCCTGCAGTCGCTGCAGGTGAGCGCCGGCACCGCCACCGTGGTCGAGGGCGCGGCGCTCGGGCTGGCGATGACGTTCGTCGTCGGCGCCGTGACGTTCCTGCTCCAGCGCAAGCTTCCGTACAAGCGGATGCTGATCGTCACCGGCGTGATGATCGGGTTCGTGCTCGTCGTGATGGTGGGCCAGACCGCGCGCACGATGCAGGGCGTCGGCTGGCTCCCGATCACGCCGATCGGCGGCGAGCCGCCGTACTGGCTCGGCGTGTGGTTCGGCGTCTACCCGACGTGGGAGACGCTCGGGGCGCAGGTGATCGCGGGCGCGTTCGTGATCGGCTCGTACTTCGTCGCGCAGGAGATGAAGGTCAAGCGGCCGTCGCGGCGTGCCCGGCGCCGCGAAGCACCCGCGCAACCGACACAAGAGCCAGCGCGGTCATGACCACCGCGCTCGCCACGCACCACTGGCAGATCGCCTCGATCTTGTCGATCTCGACGTAGGTCAGCCAGGCGCTGAAGCCGAAGCCGACGAGCGTCAGGAACACCGCCACGAGCGCGCCCGGCTCCTCCGGCAGCGCGAGGCTGGCGAGGATCGCGATGTACCCGCCGAGCCCGAGGACGGCCACCGGGACGCCGGCGAGCTCGGCCCAGCGCGAGGACTGCACGCGCTCGCAGCCGCCGCCGCCGCCGACGCACACGGGCGCCAGGTGCGCGTAGTGCACGTAGGTGAGGTAGCCCGCGATCGCGATGCCGATCAGCGCAAGCACGGCCGTGGCGCGCCGGAGCGTCACTGCGCCCCGAGGATCGCGTCGAGCGCCGCCGCGTAGTCCTCGGGCTCGCTGCCCTGCGGGTTGAGCGGCTGCAGGCGGCCACCCTTGCGGACGTAGAAGTCGGGCGTGGAGGTGGAGCCGAGGTCGCGGGCGAACTGCTCGCCCTCGCGCACGAGCGGCTGGCTCAGCGGATCGTCCGCCGCGTCGGCGGTCTTCTGGGGGTCGAGCCCCGGCACCTGGCCGGCGACGCGCTCGATGAACTCCCGGTCCGCGTAGCCCGACTCCTCCGGCCCCTGGTTGCGATAGAAGACGTCGGCGAACTCGTACATGAGGTCCTGCTGGGCGGCGTAGGCGGCGGCGCCGGCGGCGCGCACCGAATCGCGCCCGATGAAGCTGCGGAAGCGCAGCTCGTACCGCAGCCGGCCCGGTCGCACGTAGTCCTCGACGATCGACGGCAGCGCACCGGTCGAGTACTCGGCGCAGAACGGGCATTGGAGGTCGGCGATCTCCACCAGGGTCGCCGGGGCCTTCGGGTCGCCGAGGTGGATGCCGTCCTGCGGGATCCCCTCGTAGAGGTCCTGGACCTGCTGCGCGTCCGACGGCGCGCCCGATCCGCGCGGCGCCGGGGTCTCCTCGTCGTCACCGCCGCTCGACAGCAGGATCGCGCCGACCACCACCAGCGCCGCGAGCACGACCACGGCGGACAGCTGCAGGACGCGGCGGCGGCGCACCATCGCCGATGAGGGTATTGAAAACAGATTTAGGCATGCCACAATTGGAGTCGTGGCCGCGCGCGACACCATCTTCAGCCCCGCCGTCGAGGACTACGCGAAGGCGATCTACCAGCTCGGCGAGCAGTGCAGCGGCGCCGTGAGCACGAACGCGCTGGCCGAGCGGCTCGCGGTCACACCGGCGTCGGCGTCGGGGATGGTCCGCAAGCTCGACGAGCTCGGCCTCGTCGAGCACGTGCCCTACAAGGGCGTGCAGCTGACCGACGCGGGGGCGCGGCTCGCGCTCGAGATCCTGCGCCATCACCGCCTGCTCGAGCTGTACCTGGCGGAGGCGCTCGGCGTGCCGTGGGATCGGGTCCACGACGAGGCCGAGGTGCTCGAGCACGTCCTGTCCGAGGACCTGGAGGCGCTGATCGCCGCCAAGCTGGGCAACCCGACGCGCGACCCGCACGGCGATCCGATCCCGTCCGCCGATCTCGTGATCGAGCAGGAGGAGACCGAGAGCCTTGCCGCGCTCGAGCCGGGCGCGCGCGGGATCGTGGTCCGGATCCCCGACGCCGAACCCGAGATGCTCCGCTATCTGAGCGAGCGCGGCATCGGGCTCGGCGACGCGTTCGAGGTCGTCGACAAGCAGCCGTTCGACGGGCCGCTGTTCGTCCGCTTCGGCACCACCGTGCACGTGCTCGGCGGCGCGCTCGCGCGCGCGTTGCGGGTCGAGGCGACATGAGCACACACGAGGCGGCCGTCGAGACCACGCAGCGGCTCACGCGCGCGGAGCGGCTGCGCTCGCGCAGCCGGGTGCTCGGCGCCTTGCCGTTCCTCGGCCCGGCGTTCGTGGCCGCGATCGCCTACGTCGACCCCGGCAACTTCGCGACGAACATCGCCGGCGGCTCGCAGTTCGGCTACCTGCTGCTGTGGGTGATCCTCGCGGCGAACCTGATGGCGATGCTCATCCAGTACCTGTCGGCCAAGGTGGGCATCGCGACCGGCCGCAGCCTGCCGGAGCTGTGCCGCGAGCGCTTCCCGCGCACCGCCTCGGTCGGGTTGTGGATCCAGGCTGAGCTGATCGCGATGGCGACCGACCTCGCCGAGTTCGTCGGCGCGGCGATCGCGCTGAACCTGCTGTTCGGCATGCCGCTGCTGCCCGCCGGGCTCGTCACCGCCGTCGTCGCGTTCGGGCTGCTCGGGCTGCAGACGCGCGGGTACCGCCGCTTCGAGATCGTGATCGCCGGGATGCTCGGCGTGATCCTGCTCGGCTTCCTCGTCGACACGCTGATGATCCCGCACGACGCCGCCGGCATCGCGGGCGGGTTCATCCCCGCCTTCGAGGGCACCGACTCGCTGCTGCTGGCCACCGGCATCCTCGGCGCGACCGTGATGCCGCACGTGATCTACCTGCACTCGGCGCTCACGCAGCGCCGGACCGAGGGCGCCGACGACACGGCTCGGCGCCGGCTGCTGCGCTTCCAGCGCATCGACGTGATGATCGCGATGGGCGTCGCCGGCGCGATCAACCTGTCGATGCTGATCATCGCCGCGTCGCTGTTCCACGGGAGCGGGCTCGACGACGTCGACACGATCGAGGGCGCGCACCAGGCGTTCGGCTCGATGGTGGGTTCGGAGGCCGCGCTGGCGTTCGCGCTCGCGCTGCTCGCCTCGGGCTTCGCCGCCTCGAGCGTCGGCACCTACGCCGGCCAGGTCGTGATGCAGGGCTTCATCAACCGCACGATCCCGCTCGTCGCGCGCCGGCTCGTGACGATGCTCCCGGCGCTCGTGGTGCTGGGGCTGGGCCTCGATCCGTCGCGCTCGCTGGTGATCTCCCAGGTCGTGCTGTCGTTCGGCATCCCGTTCGCGCTCGTCCCGCTCGTCCTGCTCACCCGGCGGCGCGACGTGATGGGCTCGTTCGTGAACGGGCGCGTCACGACCGCCGTCGCCTCGGTGGTGGCGGCCATGATCATCTGCCTGAACGGGTTCCTGCTCGTTCAGACGTTCGCCTAGGGCGTCTTGACTAATCGGCGGCGCGCGACGACCATCGACCGCTGATGGCGGCACACGCGATGCATTACCCGCGGCGACGTCGCCGGCGCTGGCCACGGCGGATCCTCGGGGTCCTGGCCACGCTCGCGTTCCTGGGCAGCGGCGCGGCGATCGCCTACATGGTGATGCCGCAGAAGGACGAGGCCACGCCGGCACCCGCGCCGCGGGACGCCGCCGTCAAGGGCGCGACCGAGACCAAGCCCGCGCTCACGCGTAAGCAGAGGCGGGCGCGGCGCGCGGCCGTGGCCCGGCTGACCGCGCGGGGCTACGAGCCGGTCCGGCTCTCCGACTGGCGCCCGAAGGCGGCGCTCCAGGTCCTCGTCGGGATCAGCGATACCGACGCGATGCGCGCGTTCTTCTTCGCCGGCGGCGAGTTCATCGGCTTCGACGACAAGACGACGAGCACCGACCTGCGCGTCGTCAAGGCCGGCCGGAACGCGGTGACGCTGGCGTACAAGCTGGGCGACGGCACCACCGCCAAGATCCGCTTCGAGTACGCCGACGGGACGCTCACGCCGTCCGAGCCCGTGCCGGCGCGGGCATTGCGCTAGAGAAATCGGCGCCGCGGAGGGCTCCGACGCCCGGGATAGGATCAGTCGCGTGTGCGGTCGCTACACGCTGACGACCCCCGGCGGCCGGGCGCTCGCCGACCGCTTCGGGCTGCCCGGCCCTGACGCGTTCGCGCCCGAGACGCTCGAGCGCTACAACGTCTGCCCGACCGAGCCGGTGGCGGTCGCCGTCGTCGACGACGAGCAGCGCGTCGCGCGCACGATGCGCTGGGGGCTCGTGCCGCGCTTCGCCCGCGCACTGGGCAAGGGCTTTCAGCCGATCAACGCGCGCGCCGAGACGGCGGCCACGAGGTCGCCGTTCGCCGAGCTGTTCGAGCGCGCCGACCGTCGCTGCCTGGTGCTCGCCGACGGCTGGTACGAGTGGCTGAAGGCCGAGAAGAAAGGCGGCCAGCGGATCCCGTTCCGCTATACGGTCGACGACGGCGGGCCGTTCGCGTTCGCCGGTCTGTGGGGCCGCAGCCGGATCGGCTCCGAGCTCATCCAGTCGGTGTGCATCCTGACGTGCGCCGCCAACGCCGTCTGCGCGCCGGTGCACGACCGGATGCCGGTCGTGCTCGCCGGGCCCGACGAGGAGGCGGCGTGGCTCGCGGGGGAGAGCGATGGGCTGCTCGCGCCGCTGACGGCCGAGCGCTGCGCGGTCGCGCCGGCCAACCCGGCCGTCAACACGGCCGGGGTGGAGGGCGCCGAACTGCTCGTCGTGCCGCCGCCGCAGGAGCCGGCGCAGCTGAGCTTCGACGCCTGATCTGGCTGCTTCTGGCAGGGTTCGCGATCCGTGAACGAGGGACAGGTCGCCCTGGTCGTCGGGGTCCTGCTGGCGGTCGGGCTGGCCGCTTCGCTGGCCGCCGGACGCCTCCGCATGCCGGGCCTTGTGCTCGTGCTCGGCGTCGGCATGGCCATCGGATCCGACGGCCTGGACCTGATCGACTTCGGCGACTTCGAGCGCGCGCGGCAGATCGGCGTCGTCGCGCTCGCGTTCATCCTGTTCGAGGGCGGGCTGTCGTCGGGCTTCGACGAGATCCGGCCGGTGCTGCGCACCTCGATCCTGCTCGCCACGCTCGGGACGATCGGGACCGCGGCGCTGACCGCGGTCGCCGCCGGGCTGCTGTTCGATCTCGAGCCGCTGGAGGCGCTCCTGATGGGGTCGACGGTGGCGGGCACCGACGCGGCGGCGATCTTCGCCGTCCTGCGCGGGTCCACGTTGCGGCGGCGGCTCGCGCGCACGCTCGAGGGCGAGTCCGGCGTCAACGACCCGATCGCGGTGCTGCTCGTGATCGGCTGCATCGAGGCGATCCAGCATTCGGACTTCGGCCTGCTCGACGCGATCTGGCTCGCCGTCAGGCAGCTGTCGATCGGGTTCGTCGTCGGGCTCGCGGTCGCGGCCGGGGCGGTGCTGTTCCTGCGCCGCGTGCGGCTGCCGTCCGCCGGCCTGTACCCGGTCGCGTCGGTGGCGACCGGCGCGCTCGCGTTCGGCGCCACCGCGACGCTCGACGGCTCCGGCTTCCTCGCCGCCTACCTCAGCGGCCTCGTGCTCGGCACGGCCTCGACTCCGGCCAAGCGCACGATCGTCACGTTCCACGAGGGGTTGGCGTGGGTCGCCCAGCTCGGCCTCTTCCTCACGCTCGGGCTGCTCGTGTATCCGCACCAGCTCGACGACATCGCCCTCAAGGGCGCGGTGATCGCCGTGATCGCCGCCGCCGTCGCACGGCCGGTCGCCGCCGTCGTGGTCACGGCGCTGAGCGGGTTCCAGTTACGCGAGCGGCTGCTGCTCGGCTGGGCCGGCCTGCGCGGCGCGACGCCGATCGTGTTCGCGACGTTCCCGGTCACCGCCGAGCTCGACAAGGGCGAGTTGATCTTCAACGTCGCGTTCTTCGTCGTGCTGCTGTCGACCATGCTCCAGGGCACGACGATCGAGCCCGCTGCACGGCTGCTGGGCGTCACCAGCGACGAGGCGGCGCTGCCGGCGCCGCTGGTCGAGCCGGTGCTGCTCAACCGGCTGGGGGCGGAGGTCGTCCAGTTCCCGGTGCGGCCCAGCGACGCGGTCGTGGGCCATCCGGTGCGCGAGCTCGGACTGCCGCGTGAGGCGCTGCTGAACGTCATCGTGCGCGGCGAACGCGCGATCCCGCCGCGCGGGTCGACGATCGTGGAGGCGGGCGACCAGCTGCATGTCATCGTGCGCCAGGAGGTCGCGGTCGAGTTCCAGGACGTCATGCGCCTGTGGCGCACCGGCCCCCTGGAGGCGCACAAGCGCCCGCGCCCGCGGGTCCTCAGCCGCCCGGCCGTCACCAGCGTGCGGCCATGGCAGGAGTCCGACGGCGATCCGTCGCGGCCGCTGCAGGTGGTCGGCCAGGACGTCGTCGACCAGCTCCGCACGCGGCGCGACGAGCCGGGCGCGCTGGTGGCGCTCGCCGACGGTCGCTTCGCCGTCACCGGACGCCTGCTGGCGGTCGGACCGGCGGGCGATCTCCAGGGCGTTGCGCGCCGGCGGCTCGCGCGGGCATCGACCCCCGCCGAGCGTGCCTGGTGGCAGGAAGTCGTGGGCGCGCTGGCTCGCTAGGCGTCGAGAAGCCCGCTCTCGATGGCCACGGCGACCGCGCCCGCACGGTCGTACACGCCGAGCTTCTCGAACGAGCTCAGCAGGGCCAGCTTGACCGCGCTGGGGCTGAGGTCGAGGTGCAGGGCGATATCGGGCGCTGACCGACCATCGGCCGTGAGGAGCAGGATCTCGCGCTCGCGGGGCGTCAGCTCCGGGAGGTGCACGGCGACACGTGCCATGTGGCCAGGAAGGTAGCGCGTCGGCCGTCAGAATGCGGAGGGTGGATCCGTACGCAATTCTCGGTGTTTCCGCGATGGCCGGCGAGAAGGAGGTTTCGTCGGCCTACCGCGAGCAGGCCAAGCGCTGGCATCCCGACCGCGGCGGCGGGGAGGAGGCCGCGCGCAGGATGGCCGAGATCAACGCGGCGTACGACCTCCTGCGCGCCGGCTTCTCGCACCAGGCTTCGGCGCCGCCGCCGCGGCCGCCGCGGCGCCGCTCCGCCCGTGGCTCGTGGCTGTCGGAGGCGGTCCGCAAGGCGCTCGGACCGGAGCTGCTCGACGCGCTGTCCGAGCGCGAGGCCGTGCGGCTGGTGACGCCGGCGAGCACGTGGGCCAGCCCGCGCGCGGTGCTCGCGGTCACCGAGAAGCGGCTGCTCTGGCTGCTGGACGACGCGCCGGTGGCGCGGGTGCGCTCGCTCGCGTTCCGCGACGTCGAGACGGTCGGCCTGCGCGTGCACCGGCCGCGCCGCCGGGCGGCGACGCTGAGCCTGCGGACGACCGCCGGGCGGCGCCACAGCTTCGCCGATCTGCGGCCGCACACGGCGGCGGCCATCGCGCGTCATGTGCGTGAGGCTGTCGGCCAGATGACCACTTAAGCGTTAAAGCCCCGGCGGTGCCCTCCGATCACCCGGTGTGACCTTTCCATTCCATTTAGGGGCAATCCGCACATGCTGTCCGTCTTCGCCAACTTGAGGCTCGCCGTTCGCCTCGGCCTCGCGTTCGGCGCGCTCATCGTGGCGCTGCTGGTCGCAACGGTCGTGAGCCTCAACGGGCTCGGCGCGATCGAGTCGAACGCCGAGGAGCTCTCGGCCCGCGACGTCGTCGCGTATTCGCATCTCGTCGCGCTGAGCGAGGACTTCCTCGCCACCGACGGTGATGTCTCCCGGCACCTCTACGTGGATGACGGCGACCTGAAGGCGCAGGACACGTCGGCCGCGAAGATCGCCGCCTGGCAGAGGGAGGCGGACGAGAACCTCGACGCGCTGGAGAGCCGGCTGGAGGGCGAGACGGCCCAGACGACGCTGGCCGGGTTCATCCGGCGCTACGACACGTACACGACCGCGGTCAACAAGGCCGTCAAGCTGTCGCGCCAGGAGACCGTCGACCAGGTCGAGGATCGCGTCGGGTCGCGCACGGTCTACCTCGACGAGGTCCTCCCGGCGCGCGAGCGGCTCGATGTCATCCACGACCGGCTCGAGGACATCGTCGACGCCCAGGCGGCCCGCAAGGCGGCCGAGGGCAGGTCCACGCACGCGTCGGTCAAGCGGCTCGTCGTCGTCGTGGCCGTGCTCGCGCTGCTCGTCGCCCTCGCGTTGGCCGTCGCCGTCACGCGCTCGGTGACGCGCCCCGTCGCCGCGCTCGGCCGCCGCCTGCGCTCGCTCAACGAGGAGGACCTCGAGGTGCTGTCGAACGGCCTCGACGCGGTCGCCCGCGGCGACCTGACCGTGCCGGCCGCCGCGGTCACGAAGCCGATCGCGGTCCGCACGACCGACGAGCTCGGCCAGCTCGCCCGGACGTTCAACACGATGCTCGAGAAGAGCCACCGCTCGGTTGCGAGCTACGAGACGATGCGCGGGGAGCTCGGCGCGCTGATCGGCGAGGTCTCGATGAGCGCCGCCACCGTGTCCTCGTCGTCGCAGCAGATGGCATCCACGTCCGAGGAGGCCGGTCGCGCGGTCGGCGAGATCGCGTCCGCGGTCAGCGACGTCGCCCAGGGCGCCGAGCAGCAGGTGCGCATGGTGGAGACGACCCGCGAGGCCGTCCTGGAGGCCGCCACGGCGGCCGAGCGCAGCGCCGGCACGGCGCGCGAGACCGCCGAGGCGGCCGAGCAGGCGCGGACGGTCGCGCGCGACGGCGTCAAGGCGGCCGAGCAGGCGACCGGCGCGATCCGTGGCGTGGCCGACGCGTCGGCGCAGGTCGCCGGGGCGATCGAGGACCTGTCGGCCCGCAGCGGGCGGATCGGCGGCATCGTGGACACGATCACCGGCATCGCCGAGCAGACCAACCTGCTGGCCTTGAACGCGGCGATCGAGGCCGCCCGTGCCGGCGAGCAGGGCCGCGGCTTTGCCGTCGTGGCCGAGGAGGTGCGCAAGCTGGCCGAGGAGTCCCAGGACGCCGCCGGCCAGATCGCCGGCCTGATCGGCGAGATCCAGAGCGAGACGCAGAAGGTCGTCTCGGTCGTCGCCGACGGCGCCAAGCGCACCGAGGACGGCGTCGCCACCGTCGAGCAGGCCCGCGCGGCGTTCGAGCAGATCGGCGAGGCGGTCGAGCAGGTGAGCGTCCGCGTCACCGACATCGCCGCCGCGGTGGAGCAGATCTCGGCCGAGGCCGATCGCGCCCAGAGCGGGATCTCCGAGGTCGCGTCGGTCGCCGAGCAGTCGTCGGCGTCCGCCGAGCAGGTGTCCGCGTCCACGCAGGAGACCAGCGCCTCCACGCAGGAGATCGCCGCCTCCGCGCAGGAGCTGGCGCGCACGGCCGAGCAGCTGGCGACGCTCGTGGCGCGCTTCCGCGTCAGCGCGTAGCTCAGCGGCTGGGCCGCAAGCGCGCGACCTACCCGGAATGCATGGGATCGTGCGACGTCACGCGCAGGCAGTCAGGGCACAGGCAGCGCTCGAAGTGCTCGCGCAGGATCGCGAGCTGCTCGGGGCTGAGCGTGACCGCGTCGCACCAGCACCACTCCTCGCCGGCGCCGCAGGCGAACTCGCGTCCGCATGACTCGCAGGTCTGCGTGTTCATGCCGCCAGGCACCATAACCGGGTAACCCCGTCGCATGGACGTGACGGTCGGATCGTGGCGGGAGCTCGACGACGCGATCGGCGACTCGAGCTGGTGCCGGCATCCGCACCGGGTGCACTCGATGCGGCTCACGAGACCTCAGGCTGCGCGTTCGAGCATCCAGCGGGCAAGCGACTCCGGGAGCTCGGGCGCTCTGGCGGCGATGCCGAGCTCGGTCTCGTCGAGCAGGATCGCGCGCGAGATGTCGGCCACCGTCACGCCGTGGGCGGGACGGTGCGTTATGTCAACCAGGTCGCCGGCGCCGAGCTCGCCCGCGGTCAGGATCCGCAGGTAGGCGCCCGGCCGGCCGGCCTCGGCGAAGCGCCGGACCATCCGCTGGTCGCCGAACCGGTGGCCGAGCTTCGCGCACGGCAGCCGCGGCTGGCAGACCTCGAACTCGACGCTGCCGATCCGCCAGCGCTCGCCGACGACGGCGTGAGAGGCGTCGACGCCCTCGAGCGTGAGGTTCTCGCCGAACATCCCGGCCGGCAGCTCGCGGCCGAGCTCGCGCGACCACCACAGCGTGTCGTGCCAGGCGTACGCGTACACCGCCTTGTCGGGCCCGCCGTGGACGCGCCGGTCGGCCTGGTCGTCGCCGGCGACGTTCACGCCTTCCACGCGCACGCGGCCGTCGACCGGCGTCTTGCCGATCGAGCTCATCAACGGACGCCCGCGCCGGACGGCGATCTGCTTCGGCCGGCCGACGTTGACGGAGCGCACCAGAGCCACGCGAGCATTGTGGCGACCGGCCGAGAGGGACGGTTCCTCATCACCGGCGGGAATGGTCGTCGCGCCGATCGCGCAGACCACGCCAGTCGGCGACCGGCTGTGGGCCGTGCCGTACAGCGCGCTCTGGAGCTGACCGCACTTCTGGACAGAATCCGGGTTCGGGAAAGTAATCCGCAGGAGTCCCGGTGCCCCCGTGGAATGCGGATCGGTGGCCGCGGACCCGATCGCTCTCGCCCCCGACCCCGAGCTCGCCGAGCTGCTCGACGACTTCCTCGCCGCGCAGCTGTCGCCGCGCACGCGCGAGAGCTACGCCGGCGACCTGGCCGTGTTCCTGCGCTGGATCGGCGGCCGCGGCACGCATCCGCGCGCGGCGACGCGGCCCGACATCGACCGCTACCGCAACTGGCTCTCGGAGCCCGTCGACGCCGACGGCAACCCGGCCGCGAACGGCCGCGCCCGCTACGCGCCGGCGACCGTCGCCCGCAAGCTGTCCGCGGTCCGCGCCTTCTACAACTACCTCAGCGAGCGCCGCGTGATCCCGGGCTCGCCCGCCGCGGGCGTCAAGGGCCCGCGGCTGCGGCGCGAGCCGCGCGGGCGGGCGATCACCGACGACCAGGTTCGCCGGCTGCTGGCCGTGGCCGCCGAGCGCGGTCACGAGGCCGAGGCGATGGTGTGCCTGCTGGCGCTCAACGGCCTGCGCGTCTCCGAAGTCTGCGCCGCCGACATCGAGCACCTGCGCCGAGAGCCCGGCGGCGGCCACTCGCTCGTGGTGCGCGGCAAGGGCGGCAAGGAGGTCGAGGTCGCGCTCAACGAGCGCACCGAGCGCGCGGTGCTCAAGACGATCGGCGCGCGCACCCAGGGCCCGATCTTCCGCCGCCAGGACGGCCGGCGCCTGCGCAGCGGCTCCCCGGCGCCGCGCGTCCCCTACAACCGCCAGGCCGTCTACCGCCTGCTCGGCGAGCTGGCCCAGCAGGCCGGCCTGATCGGCGAGGACGACGGGCAGATCGACGGCATCAGCCCCCACAAGCTGCGCCACACGTTCGTGACGATGCTGCTCGACCGCGGCGTGCCCCTGGTGGCCGTCCAGGACGCCGCGCGGCACTCGTCGTCGGACACCACGCGCCTGTACGACCGGGCGCGCAGCGCCTTCCGCGAGCACCCGACGCACAAGCTGGACTTCTAGAACCTCGTTTATCGTCTCGGGTGATGCCCCGCCAGCTGCGACCGCTCTTCGACCGCGTTGTCATAAAGGAGCTCGACCCCGACCGGGTGCGGCGCTCCGGCCTCGTCGTCCCCGCCGGCGACCACGAGCCGCCGCCGCAGCACGGGATCGTGCTCTCCGTCGGCCCGGGCGTGGACTGGTGGGAGTCGGCGGGCGTGTCGATGCCCGTCAAGGTCGGCGACCACGTGGTCTTCCCCGCGTCGGCGGGCGTCTGGATCGAGGTCGACGAGGAGCGGCTGCTGGTCTGCCGGGTCGGCGAGCTGCTCGGCGTCATCGAGGAAGCCACCGACCGCGAGTACGATCGCACGCTGCCGTGACCACCGACACGCCCGGGATCTCGCTGAACGAGCTGCAGCTCGCCGCCCGCAACCACGGGATGCCGCTGGAGGCGCTCCAACACGAGATCACGCCGATCGGCCTGCACTACCTGCTCGTCCACTACGACATCCCGCTCGTCGACCCGGACACGTGGCGGCTGACGATCGGCGGCCGCGTCCGCACCGAGCTGCAGCTCGGCCTCGACGACCTCAGGGCGCGCGCGGCGGTCACGGCACCGGTGACGATGGAGTGCGCCGGCAACGGCCGCGCGCTGCTGGAGCCCCGCCCGGTGAGCCAGCCGTGGCTGACCGAGGCCGTCGGGACCGCGGAATGGACCGGCGTCGCGCTCGCCCCCCTGCTCGCGGAGGCCGGGCTCGACGGCGGCGCCGCGGAGGTCGTGTTCACCGGGCTGGACCGCGGCGTCGAGGGCGGCGTCGACCAGCTGTACGAGCGCAGCCTGACCGTCGCGGACGCCTGCCGCGACGACGTCCTGCTCGCCTACGCCTGCAACGGCGTGCCGCTGCCGCCGCAGCACGGGTTTCCGCTGCGCCTGCTCGTGCCCGGCTGGTACGGCATGACGAGCGTCAAGTGGCTGCACCGGATCACGGTCGTCGACGAGCCGTTCACCGGCTACCAGATGGTCACCGGCTACCGGATGCGCACGGGCGACGACGACCCCGGCACCCCGATCACGCGCATCGAGCCGCGCGCCCTGCTCGCCCCGCCCGGCATCCCCGACTTCATGACGCGCAGCCGGTTCCTCGACGCCGGGCGGCAGCGGCTCGAGGGCCGCGCCTGGTCGGGCTGGGGACCGATCGAGCGCGTCGAGGTCAGCACCGACGGCGGCGCCACCTGGTCGGCCGCGAGCGTCGGGGATCCCCCCGGCCCCGCCGCCTGGGCGCCGTTCGCGCTCGACTGGGACGCGCGCGAGGGCGAGCACGTCCTGTGCGCCCGCGCGCACGACGCGACCGGCCGCAGCCAGCCGGACGCGCCGCCGTGGAACGTCGGCGGCTACGCGAACAACGCGCTGCAGCGGATCCCGGTCACCGTCCGCGCGTGAGCGGCGCCCACAGCTCCGCGGCGGCGAGCGCGGGGTCGCCGGTCGGTCCGAGCCGCAGCACGGCCGCGCTGCCGTCGGCGCGCCGCACCGGCTCGACGTGGCGATACGAGAGCCGGAACGCTCCGTCCGCGGCCAGTGCCCAGCGCGTGCGGGCTGCGGGCAGGCGCGCCGCGAGATCGCGCCCCGCCGGTGGGGCGCTCACGCC
>DASSUW010000020.1:0-3166 GCA_035706585.1 Solirubrobacteraceae bacterium
GCCGCGCTCGCCGGGTGGGAGGTCGCCGAGCCGCGGCGCGTGCACGCCCGCATGCGCCACGTCAGGGCGGCGCGCTACTTGCGTATCGGCACGGAGAGCCTCGCCCGGCTCGCCCGCGACCGCGACGTCGAGATCGGCCATCCGCTGCTTGAAGCTGCCGTGTGGGACGCCGTGTCGGGCGTGGCACCCCGCAGCGGATACCTCGGCCGCGACGACGGCATGGCGGCGCTGTTCAGCGACCTGCTGCCGCCGGAGCTGCTGGCGCGCGCCGACAAGGCGAGCTTCGACGAGCTGTTCTTCAACGACCACAGCCGCACGTTCGCGCGGGAGTGGGCCGGACACGGCGATGCGCTCGTCGACGGCATCGCCCTGCGCGATCACTGGCGTGCCGGAACGCCTCGCGCCCAGTCGTTCACGCTGCTGCAGGCGGCGTGGCTGGTCTCAGGCGACCGCGGCGAGCAGTCGCTCGGCCGCCGCGTCGAGCGCGTCCCAGCGCCGCGGCCGGCGCAGCCGCAGCACCGGAAGTGAGCCGAGGTCGACGAGGTCCTCCGGCGCGTCAGGAGTCACCTGCACGCTGCGGAACGGCAGCAACGCCAGCACGCGGTCCGCGCCGCGCAGGACGTCGACGCCGACGTCGTCGTCCCACGCGAGCGTGACCCACCCGCGCAGCGGCACGCGGGCCGGGATCGCCGCGAGCCCGAGGCGCCAGCGCTCGCGTACGCCGACGACGCCGAGCGGCTCGCCGGCCTCCAGATGCGCCGCCGACGCCGCGCGCAGGTCGACGCACCGCGGCCCGGCAAAGACCGCATCGCGGTCGACGACGAGCAGGTCGTCGGAAACGATGCCGTGCCCGGCGAGTGCCAGGTGGGCGAGCGTGGTGCTCTTGCCGCTCTCCTTGTCGCCGAGGATCGCCCAGGCGCCGTCGCCCGCGATCACGGCTCCGGCGTGGAAGCTCTCGCGGCGCGCCCACCGCGCGGCGACGGCGGCGGCCGGCGCGAGATAGGGGTGGACGAGGTCACGGGCGCCGGGACGCTCCGGCAGCCGGAACGTCACGCGCGGCGGCTCGCGCTCGATCGTCACCGAGCCGCCGTGCAGGGGCAGCTCGGCGCGGTGGGGACCGAGCCGGTCCAGCCGCGGGCGGCTCGCGGGCGGCGGCGCGTGTTCGAGCGTCAGCGCCGGCCAATCGCCCGGCGCGTCGACAAGCAGATCGGCCGCTGCGTCGACGCCGACGAGCCGGAACCCGTACGCGCCGCGTCCGGCGACACTAGCCGTTTGCGTAGTTGTCAACGCCGGCATTCGGCTCGACACTCATGGACCAGTTGGGAAATGCTGGAAAGGATGGATCGCTATGAACCCTGACACGAACGCTCCGGTCGCCTACGAGGCTCCGGCCGTGCGCGTCCTGGGAACCGTCGCCGAGCTGACGCAGAACTGCGACAAGCAGCTCGGTGGCTCGGATGGCTTCACCTTCATGGGTCAGGCCATCGTCTGCCGTTCAACGTAGCCTCGAGGCCGCCCGGCCGTGCCGGGCGGCCGTAGACTCGTCGGCGGTGCGCGTCGCCGTCGTCACCGGAGTGGGTCGCCGGGCAGGCATCGGGTTCGCGATCGTGCGGCGGCTGCTCGACGACGGATATCGCGTGCTGGCGCATGCCTGGCCCGCGGCCGAGGCGGCGGTGCGGGACGAGCTCGGCCCGGAGCTGGTGTGGGTCGAGGCCGACTTCGCCGACCCGGACGCGCCGCAGCGCGTGATCGACGCGGCGATCGACGCGTTCGGCGGCGTGGACGTGCTCGTCGCCAACCACGCGCGCGACTCGGCGCAGTCGCTGGACGCGGTGACGGCCGAGGAGCTCGACGTGACGTTCGCGGTCAATGCCCGCGCGGTCGTGCTGCTCGTCAAGGCGTTCGCCGCCCAGGGCCGCCGCGACGGGCGCGTCGTGCTGTTCACGTCCGGCCAGCACCTCGGTGCGATGGCCGGCGAGCTGCCGTACGCGATCAGCAAGGGCGCGGTGCACCAGATGACGCGTTCGCTGTCCGCGGCCGTGGCCGGGCAGCGGATCACCGTCAACGCGGTCAACCCGGGGCCGGTCGACACGGGGTGGCCGTCCGACGAGCTGCGCGATGAGCTCAGGTCCGCCTTCCCGGCCGGGCGCTGGGGCCGGCCCGAGGACATCGCGCCCGTGGTCGCGTGGCTCGCGTCCGCGGACAGCGGCTGGGTGACCGGTCAGGTCATAGACGCCGAGGGCGGATTCCGGCGCTGACTGGACTGTCGGCTAGTACGGCGCCGGTCGGCCAGGGTTACGGTCGCACCATGCTGATCAACCCGACCGCCCGCCTGCAGGGTCTCGCGACAGACGGCCGTTCCGATTCGCTCAGCCATCGGCTGCGCGAGCGGCGCTTCCGGCTGTTCGAGCAGCTCGTGGCACCGATGTCCCGTCCGCTGCGCATCATCGATGTCGGGGGTACGAACGGCTTCTGGGAGCAGCGCGGTTGGGCGGGCCGCGACGACGTATCGATCACGCTCGTCAATCTCGCGGCGGAGGAGCGGCGCCACGAGAACATCCACCCGACCGCCGGTGACGCGACGGACCTCGTCGACCACGCCGACAAGACGTTCGACATCGCGTTCAGCAACTCGGTCATCGAGCATCTCTTCACGCTCGAGAACCAGCAGGCGATGGCGCGCGAGATCCAGCGCGTGGCCGGCGCCTACTGGGTGCAGACCCCGAACTTCTGGTTCCCGGTCGAGCCGCACTTCCTGGTGCCCGCCTGGCACTGGCTGCCCGAGGAGGCGCGCGTCTCGATCCTGCGCCGCCGCGGCGTCGGCTGGGCCGGCCGCTGCCCGGATGCCGATCATGCGCGTCGCGTGGTGCAGGAGCACCGCCTCATGCGCCGCGACGAGCTCGCCCGCCTGTTCCCGGACGCACGCATCGTCGGCGAGCGCTTCGGCGGCTTGATCAAGTCCTGGACCGCCATCGGCGGCGACTTCGCTCGCGCGTAGTCGCCGCCTGACGGATCTCTGCTCAGAACTCGTAGGCGCCGGCGTCGGGGGCGCCGTTGCGGGTGTTGCCGTCCTTGTCGCGGGAGGGCGCGTCGTTGGGGTCGGCGGCGTTGATGGCGACCGAGCTGGACTTCAGATGGAAGTCGTAGGCGCCCGGGTTGTTCCAGC
>DASSUW010000021.1:0-6705 GCA_035706585.1 Solirubrobacteraceae bacterium
GGCGCGGCGCGCCGAGCTCTCCGCGCGCGCCGATCGGTTCGACGCCGAGCTGCGCGCGGGCGGCGCCGCCCGCCTGCGGTTGCGCCGGCGGCTCGCCGCGCTCAAGGGCGCGCTGCTGCGCCGCCGCGATTACCACCGCGAGCCGCCGCGGGAGATCGTCGAGGCGTTCGGCGACCTGCGCGCCGTCTAGCGCCGCCCGCGTGCGATCACGGCCCGCGCCGGGCTCGCCTCGCTCAGCGCGTAGTTGCCGTGCGCGGGGTCGACGAACTCGGGGTCGCGGACCACGTTGTCGCGCACGGCGCAGCGGTCGCAATCCACGTTCTTCCGTGCCGCGTTTCCGAAGAACAGGTTGCCGCGCACGACGTTGCGGCGACCGGCGTTGTACTCCGTCACCGCGAAGCCGTACTCGCTCCAGGCCGCGTGCTCGTGGTCGGCGATCACGTTGTGGGCCACGAGCGTCCGGTCGCTCGTGCCGCGCTCGTCGTTGCCGGCGATGATAATCCCGCTGAGCCCGTTGTGGGCGATCGTGTTGCGCACGATCCGCGAGCCGTCGCAGTCGCCGAACAGGTGGATGCCGTAACCGCTGGCGATGTCGTGGATCACGTTGCCGTCGATCACCGTCCCGCGCGCGGACTCGCAGTAGATCCCGTGCTCGAAGCGCGCGCGCAGCCCGAGGTCGTGGATGTGGTTGGCGATCAGCCGCACGCCAGTCGAGCCGCCCTTGACGAGGATGCCCTGGGCGCTGCGGTAGCCGGTGATCTCGTTGCCGGCGAACACGACGTCGTGCGAGCTCCAGATGCTCGTCCCGAAGCCGCGGGGGTTGCCGGTGCCGTCGAACGTGATCCCGATCACGCGTACGTGCCGGGCCCCGATGAGCTTGAAGCCGCCGGAGACGATCGGGTGTGCGCCGGGCGCCGGCCGGAGCGTCACCGGCGCTTCGCGGCGGCCGCGCGGCGAGGCGACGGTGTCCGCGCCGTACGTGCCGGTCGGCAGCCGCACCGTGTCGCCCGGGCGCGCGTTGTTCAGCGCGACGGCGAGCGGCGACGTCGCGTGCGCCGCGGGGGCGGCCGCGAGCGCACACGCGCACGCGGCCAGCGCGAGGCTGAGGAGAGAGCGTGGCCGATGCATATTCGAGCGCCGCGCCTGCCGCGCGGTGATGATCGCTCAAGAATGTTCATCGCCCGGACACGCGTTTTCCACCCCGCGCTGTCGGGAAACTGACGTGCAAAGGGCGCCCCGGAAGGCGCCCTCGTCAGGTGCGGTGGGCGCGGCTCAGGCCGCGGGCGGGCGGCGCGTGCCGCGTCGCATCGCGAAGCCCAGGCTCACGAGCCCGATGCCGACCAGCGCCACGAGACCGACCTGCATGCCGGTGAACGGAAGCGAGCCGGAGCTGCTCTCGCCGCCGACCTCCTGCACGTTGGCCGTGGTGTCGCCGCTGTTCTCGACCTCGTTGCCGAGCACGCCACCGTAGGCATCCGTCGTCGGGTTGTCCTGCGCAAGCGCGGTGCCGCCCAGCGCGAGCACGAAGCAAGCGGCCAGAACGGCCAGAACACTCATCCGCATGCGGAAGCCTTTCTCCATAGGTCGCGGGGAGTCTATTGGGCGGCCCTGACAGAGGCAAGGTCGCCGTCCCCGATATCCGTCGAGGTCATATACCCCGCGCTGGTGCCAGGGAACACCGCGCGCTAGAACTCATCGCCGTGAGCGACGCCCGAGTCACCGTCATCGTCGTGCAGCGCGAGCGCCTCAGCCCCGTCCGCCGGACGCTGGACCGGCTGCTCGAGTCGCTGACCATCCCCCACCGGCTGATCTACGTCGACGGCGGGTCGCCGCGCAAGCTCGCCGGCTGGCTGCGCCGGAAGGCCGACGAGCACGGCTTCGAGCTGCTGCGCGTCGATCGCAATCTCGCCCCGTCGGAGGCGCGCAACCTCGGTCTCGCCAAGGCCGAGTCCGAGCTGGTCGCGCTGATCGACAACGACGTGCTCGTCGAGGACGGCTGGCTCGAGCGGCTGATCGAGTGCCTCGACGAGACCGGCGCCGCCGCGGTGGGGCCGCTCACCTGCGAGGGCGAGCCGCTGGGCGAGCGCGTGCACTTCGCCGGCGGCTCGGTTCAGATCGAGAACGACGACGGCGTCCGCCGCGTGCGCGACAAGATGTTCCACGCGCAGCGCAAGCTCGTGAACGTGCAGGACGAGCTCCAGCGCCAGGAGGTGACGCTGCTCGAGCTGCACACGATGCTCGTGCGGCGCGCCGTGATCGAGGAGATCGGCGGGCTCGACGAGCAGCTCAGCACCCGCTACCACCTCGACTGGTGCATGCGCGTCGCGCAGGCCGGCCACAAGCTGTACTTCGAGCCGTCGGCGGTCGTGCACTACCTCCCCGGCCCGCCCCGGGACTGGGGCGACGCGCACTTCTACATGCTGCGCTGGAGCGACGAGTGGGAGCGACGGTCGCTGGAGCATTTCCGCGAGAAGTGGGACCTCGCCGACGACGAGTTCTTCCGCGCGCGGCTGGGCCGGCTCGGCTGGCGGCGCCAGATGACCGTGATCGACCCGATCTTCCGCAAGCTGCTGCCCGGCAAGCTGGGTGGCGCGGCGGTGCGCGCCGTCAAGCCGCCGGAGCGCGTCCTCAACCGCGTGATCACCCGCCGTCACGCGCGGGCGCGTGAGCGAATCCACGCCTGACGAGGGCGCGAGCGACCCGCGCGAGCCGGCGGGGCGCGAGACCGGTTCGGCCGAGGCGTCGCGTGACGTCGTCGACCGCGAGGCGCTCGCCGGCGCGGCGTTCTCCGCGGTCCGCTGGACGGGCCTGGCGCGGATGGCGGGCGAGGTCGTCGCGTTCGCGGCGACGGTGGCGCTCGCGCGGCTGCTGACGCCGGCCGACTTCGGCGTCGCCGCGGTCGCGATGGTGGCGACGACGATCGCGCTGCAGACCGGCCAGCAGGGTCTCACGGCGCCGCTGGTCCAGCGCCGCTCGGTCGACGACGCGCACCTGCGGGTCGCGGTGCTGCTGTCCGTCTCGCTCGGGATCGCGCTTGCGGCGGTCGTCGCGCTGGCCGGCGAGCCGGTCCTGCGCCCCGTCTTCGGCGACCGGATCGCCGAGCTGATCCCGCTGACCGCGCCGTTCTTCGTGCTCGCCGGGCTGTCGGCGGTGCCGCAGGCGCGGCTCGAGCGCGCGCTGGGGTTCCGGCGGCTCGGCCTGATCTACGTGGCCCGGATGATCACGGGGTCGCTGGCGAGCGTCGTCCTCGCGCTCGCGGGCGTGGAGGCGGCGGCGCTCGTCCTCGGCCCGCTGGCGGGGGTCGCGGTCGCCACCGTGCTGCTGCTGTTCGCGTCCCCGGTCGTGCGGCCGGCCTGGCACCGGGCCGAGGCGCGCGAGATCATGCGCTTCGGCGTTCCCAGCCTCGGCTCCGGGCTCGCCAGCATCGGCGCCCAGCACATCGACTATGCCGTCGTCGCGGCGCGGCTGCCGGCGGCGTCCGTCGGCCTCTACTGGCGCGCGTACACGCTCGGCGTCGACTACCAGGGCAAGCTCAGCGGCATCCTCGTCCAGATCGGCCTGCCCCTGTACGCGCGCGCCGCCGACCTCGCCACCCGGCAGGCGATGCGCGAGCGGATCGTGCGCCTGCAGACGCTGCTCCTGTTCCCGCTGCTCGGCGCGCTGATCCTGCTGGCGCCGGTGGCGGTGCCGCTGATCTTCGGCGACCAGTGGGAGGAGGCCGTCGAGCCGACCCAGATCCTCGCCGTCGCGGGGATGATGTCCGCGATCCAGGCCGGCACCGGACCGCTCCTGCTCGCGGTCGGCCGCCCCGGCGTGCTGCTGCGCTGGAACCTGAGCAAGATCGTCGGGCTCGGCCTGGTCGTGTACTTCGTGGCGCCGGAGGGCCTGGTCGCCCTCGCCGTTGCGGTCACCGTCTTCAACGTCGCACGCTCGCTGATCGGGCAGCAGATCCTGCTCAGCCGCTACGCGGGGATCGACGTCCGCGGGCTGTTCGTCGTCTGTCTGCCGGCGCTCGCCGCCACGGCCGCACTCCTGCTGCTGGGCTGGGGCGTGCTCGCCGCGCTGCGCGCCGCCGGGGCCCCGGACGGGGTCGCCTGCACCGCCGGCGCCACGGTGGGCGTGCTCGCCTACATCGCCACGCTCGCCGTCGCGTTCCCGGCCGCGTTGGGCGAGATCCGCGACGTCCGCGCGCGACTGCTCCCCCGCGGTCCACGCCTGCGCCGGACGAAGCCGGCCGGTTACACTGAGGCACGCCCGGGCGCGTAGCTCAGTGGGAGAGCGCTCGCTTCACACGCGAGAGGTCGCAGGTTCGAAACCCGCCGCGCCCATCATGCCAGTCTGACTGCTGCCGGAGCGCGCGGGCCGTCAGCGGCCCCATTCGATCCGTTGGTCATCCTCGCGCGGCGGTGCTTCGTCCGTCGCTCCAGACGGCGTACCGGCTATCCGTCGGCTTGGCGATCGGACGCCAGGTAGCGCGCGACCGCCTGCGCCCGGTTGGACACACCCATCCTGCGCAGGATCTGGCGCACGTGCCACTTCACCGTGTTCTCCGTGACGAACAGGCGCGACGCGATCTCGGCGTTGCTGTGGCCGTCGGCGACCAGGGCCAGGATCTCGAGCTGCCTCGTGCTGAGCAACTCGTCGATCGCTTGCCCGGCATGCGTACCGTGCCGGGTCACGCGGTGGAGCTCGAGGGCCCGCCGTGTGAGTTCCGCGGCGGTTCGCTCGAGCGCGTCCTCGGCAGCGCGCACCTCCGTGACGTCCTGCACGGTCCCCGCGAGGCGCACCGGCCGTCCCTGGTCGTCTGCGATGACCTCGGCCCGGCCGTGCAGCCGTCGAATGCGTCCGTCCGCCCTGACGATCCGGTAGTCGAGATCGATCGAGCTGCCGGTCTCGACCGCGCGCCTCACGGCGGCGTCGATGCGTTCGCGATCGTTGGGATGCACGCGCTCAGAGCTCGGCTCGTACCGGCCCGGGAAGTCGCCCTGCTCGATGCCATAGATCTCGAAGAGGCCATCGGACCAGTGCACTTCGTTCTCCGCGATGCGCCATTCCCAGCTGCCCATCCGCGCGACTCGTTCGGCTTCCGCGAGCCGGGCGTTGCTACGTCGGAGATCTTCCTGCGCACGGGCACGCGCGGTCACGTTCACGGATGCGCATGTGATCCCGACCACGGCTCCGCCGGGATCGTGGAGTGGTTCGATCGTGAGGTCGTAGGAGAGCGTGCCCGTGTCCGTCTCGACCCCGATGTCGACGCGGGTTCCGATTCCGCTCACGATGACGCCGCGCTTGGCTGCGGTGAGCGCAGACGCGGCCTCTGGCGGGAACAGCTCCTCGTCCGTGCGCCCGAGGACCTGCTCGGGAGAGCTGATCCCCAGCTCTGAGGCGACATATGGCGCCCACGTGTAGCGCAGATCGCGATCCTGGTTGAAGACGACGATCGAGCCGCTGCGCAGCGCGGCGCCGAATCGGGCCTCGGCCTCCCGCAACGCCGTGTCCCGAGCGTGTTCCTCCGTGGCGTCGCGAAAGCACTCCGCGAACCCCTGCACACGGCCGGCATCGTCGCGCAACGCGAACAGGGTCGCCTCGCACCAGAACCGGCGGCCGTCGCTGCGTGATCGCCACCCGGCCTCGGACACGGGTTCTCGGACGGCCCTTTCCAGCGACGCCACCGGCAGCTCCGGCCCCCGCAGCCACTCCAAGTCGGAGCCCACGGCCGCCGCGGCGTCGTACCCAGTGAGCGACGCGGCAGCTGGGTTCCAGGCCGTGATCGTCCCGTCGCGATCCATGACCGCGACGCCATAGTGCGGCAGCGACGACAGCACAAGCTGGCGCAGGTCCATCAGGTCACCATACCCAGGGAGAGGTAACTCCCGCCTTAGGGGTGGGTCGACCCGTTCTAGCCTCACCAGCATGCCGATCGCCGAACTGCACTCCCCCTCCAGAGGGCGACCGGCATACGCCGGAGACGCTCCCGCCGAAACGGCACGTCCTACCGAGCACCTGGCTCGTCGAGGCACGGATGCCTCGATCGAGCCAGGCCGCCGTATCGACACCGCCGCGCCGGCGCGCACCGATCTCCTGCGGCGCGCAGAGCAGGCGCGACACGCACTGCGTGCCCTACGCGGCCGGAAGAGCGCCACATGACTGTCGCTCGCGCCTCGACCCCGACGCTCCGTGACACCCTCGTCCGCTCGCGGCTCAACCACCGCAAAGCGCGCCTCCGACTCGTCCTGACGGCCCTCCGCGACCGCGTGGACGAACTGGAACGCAACGACGCACCGGTCCCGGAGCCGCTCCTGGCGGCCATCACCGACTTCGAGGCAGAGTTCGCCGCCGTCAGCGAAGGCCTAGCAGTGCTGGCGCGTCGGTCCCTGGCGTGAGTACCTGTTCGGGGAGTTCGAAACCCGCCGCGCCCATCAGCCCTACTCGACGTCTTCGATGTTCACGTCGGTCTCGATGTAGCCGGCGTCCGTCTCGTCGTCGTCGTCGGTCTGGCCCTCTTCGCCCTCTTCGATCTCCGTGTCCGCCGAGTCGTCGTCGGCGGCCCCGTCGGTGGAGCGGACGCCGGAGAGGTCGATGCCGAGTTCCTCGGCGGCGCGCAGCAGGTCGTCGTCCTCGTCGCCCATCTCGGCGCGCGTGCCCTCGTCGGAGACCACGTTGACGTCCAGCGCCAGCGACTGCATCTCCTTGAGCAGCACCTTG
>DASSUW010000022.1:0-24080 GCA_035706585.1 Solirubrobacteraceae bacterium
GGTCGCGAGCGTGCCCGCGAGGAACCCCGCCCCGATGAACATCGCGTTGACGGGCGGCTTGATCGCCCACGCGTAATCGGTGTCCGCGAGCGCGGGCGCGAGGTACAGGAACACGCCGTTCGCCGCCGCCAGGACCAGCAGCACCCAGATCCCGGCTCGCGTGAGCGGGAGGACACGACCGTCGGTTCGCAGCTCCGTCGCCGCGGTCATACCGCGACCATCTCACGCCGCGGCGGCGCGTTCAGGCGAAATAGACGATCGTTTGACCGCTGAGCGCGCGCAGACGCCCGCCGGCGTCCCAGATCCGCGCATGGGTGTGGGCGTAGCCGTTGCCGGCGGCGAGCGTGCGGACGTCGTATTGCCAGAACGCGTCCGGAGCGTCGGTCTCGCCGGGCGCCGGCCAGGCGACCGGCTCGAACGTCCAGGCGAGCGAGCTCAGCGCGACCGGGCCGTCGAACATCGGCGAGATCGCCGGCGGCCAGGCGTCGGCGAGCGTGACGAGCTCGCGGTCGCCGAACCGTGCCGGCGGCCGGGCGAACCGCATCCAGCCGCCGAAGTCCGGCTCGCGAGCGCCGCTGAACGGCGGCGCGGCCCCCACGTGGCGCAGCTCGAAGTGGGCGAAGAACTCCGGCAGCGCGCCCGGCACGTACGGGATCGGCGCGATCGCGTCCGGTGCAGGGATGGCCGGCGGCGGGTTGCGCTGCGTGGCGTCGAGCGCGACGCGGCTGTCCCGGTCGTCGCCGAAGCTCGCGAGCAGTGCCGCCCGCGGCTCGCCGTCCTGTACCAGCGTCGCCTGGATCTGCGTCGCCGACGAGCCGGCGCGCAGCACCGTGCCGTCGAGCGTGGCGGCGCCCGGCGCCACCGGGCCGACGAAAGCGAAGGCGGCCGAGCGCAGCCGGCGGCCGCGATCGCCGAGCAGCGCCTCGGCGCGCGCCAGCAGCAGGCCGCCGACGAGCCCGCCATAGGTGGCGCGCCCCTGCCCCCACCCGGGCGCGATCGTCGCCGCCCCGCCGGCGGCGCTGTCGAGCATGTCGTCGAGCACCATCGGCGCGGGAGGATCGCAGGCCGAAGAGATGCGGCCGGGCGAACCTTCGAGGGCTCGCCCGGCCGCCCGGTCATGGATCACCACTGAACTACTACGTCCCCAGGTCATGAGTGTCATGCCTGGGGCGGCTTTGACACTCCCGGTCACCTGGACAGGCCGCCCCGAGGGGCGCGTTGCCACGGCTGGGCGCTCGTGCGCCCGCGACCGAGTGGGCAATCCGCCGGCCCGACGCAGGGTAGCGCGCCCGTGGCGAGGTAGCCTCGCGCGGGCGATGACCGATTTCCTCTTCTACGGCGACACCGAGCGCTCGGCGGCGATGCGGCACGAGTTGCCCGTGCCGATCGGCGATCCGTTCCTGCTCGGGGTCGTCGACGGGGAGCTGCACGTGATGTCGAGCAGCCTCGAGCGGTCGCGGATCGCGGCCGTCGCGCCCGACGCGGTCCTGCACGACCTCGTGGACCTCGGCCTGTACGAGCTGCTCAAGACCGGGATGGGCAGCCACGCGCTGGAGATGGAGCTCGCCTCGCGCGCCGCCCGGGCGATGGGCGTGACCGACGTGGTGGCGGACCCCGACATGCCGGTGGCGGTCGCCGACCGGCTGCGCAGCGACGGCCTGACGCTCACGCCCGACTACGCGGCGGTCGCGGTCCGGCGCCGGGTGAAGTCGCCGGCCGAGATCGCCGGGATCCGGCGCGCCCAGATCGCGGCGGAGGCCGGCATGACCGCCGCGGCGGCGGTGCTGCGCATGGCCGTGCCCGACGGCGACACGCTCACGCTCGAGGGGGAGGTGCTGACCGCCGAGGCCGTACGCGCCGTCCTGCGCGACGCGTGCCAGCGCCACGGCGCGCCCGCTCCGCCCGACGTCATCGTCGCCTCCGCGTGGCAGGGGTACGGCCACGAGCCGGGCACCGGCCCGCTGCCGGCCAACCTGCCGATCGCGATCGACCTGTGGCCGCGTGACGAGGCGTCCGGCTGCTGGGCGGACATGACGCGGACGTTCGTCATCGGCGAGACGAGCGAGGCGATCCGCGGCCTCGAGGTCCTCGTGCGGGCGGGGCTCGAGCGCGCCCGCGAGGCGGTGCGGCCCGGCATCACCGGCACGGAGTTGCACGGGCTCGTGTGCGACGTCTTCGAGTCCGCGGGCCAGCGGACGCTGCGTACCGGCCCGGGCGAGCACGAGGACGACGGCTTCCAGTTCTCGCTCGGCCACGGAGTCGGCCTCGAGGTGCACGAGGAGCCCGGGCTCGGGATGACCGGGACCAGCGAGCTCGTGCCCGGCGACGTGCTGGCGATCGAGCCCGGCCTGTGGCAGCACGGGCTGGGAGAGGTGCGGTTCGAGGACCTGCTTCTGGTGACCGAGGACGGCTGCGAGACGCTGACGCGGTATCCGTACGAGCTCGCGCCCTGAGCGGTCCGGTCGGCCGCCTGATGTGCGGGTGACGGTCAGAGCGGTGCAGGCGAGCAGTGGCGACGGCCGGCGCGCTCAGACGGCGGCGAGCGTGCGCGGCCCCTCGCCGACGTAGCGGGCCGAGGGCCGGATCAGCCGTCCCTCGCGCTTCTGCTCGAGGATGTGGGCCGACCAGCCGGCCGTGCGCGCACAGGTGAACAGCGGGGTGAACAGCTCGGGCGGGACCTGCGCGTGGTCGAGCACGACCGCCGACCAGAACTCGACGTTGGTGGCGAGCACGCGGTCGGGCTTGCGGGCGCGCAGCTCGGTCAGCGCCGCCGCCTCGAGCACCTCGGCGACCTCGGCGCGCGGCGACCCGATCGCCTTCGCCGTCCGCCGCAGCACGGCGGCGCGCGGATCCTCCGCGCGGTAGACGCGATGGCCGAAGCCCATCAGGCGCTCGCCGCGGTCGAGCACCCCGCGCACGTAGGCGTCGGCGTCGCCCATCTGCTCGACCTCGTCGAGCATCTTCAGGACGCGGGCGGGCGCGCCGCCGTGCAACGGACCGGAGAGCGCGCCGACGGCGGCGGACAGGGCGGCGGCGACGTCGGCCCCGGTCGAGGCGACGACCCGCGCCGTGAACGTCGACGCGTTCATCCCGTGCTCGGCGGCCGAGATCCAGTACGCGTCGATCGCCTTCACGTGGTCGGGGTCGGCCTCGCCCCGCCACCGGATCAGGAAGCGCTCGGGAATCGACTCCGCGCGATCGACCTCGCGCTGGGGCACCGGCGGCCGCCCGACGCCGCGGGCCGACTGGGCCACGAACGACAGCGCCATCACCGACGCGCGGGCGAGATCGTCACGCGCCTGCTCGTCGGAGATGTCGATCAGCGGCCGCATCCCCCACTCCGGCGCGAGCATGGCCAGTGCGGCCTGGACGTCGACCCGCGGGTCGGCCGTCCGCACGGTCAGCGGGTGCGGCTCGGCGGGCGGCAGGCCGGGCAGGAAGTCGCCGTCGACCAGCAGTCCCCAGACCTGCTCGAACGGGACCGAGCCGACGAGGTCCTCGATGTCGATCCCGCGATACCGGAGCGCGCCGCCCTCGCGGTCCGGTTCGGCGATCTCGGTGTCGAACGCGACTACGCCTTCAAGTCCGGACATTGCGCTCCCTGAATCGTCGTGCCTTGTTCTGGTTGCCGCAGACCGCCATCGAGCACCAGCGCCGGGCGCCCGCGGGCGAGCGGTCGTAGAAGCGCGCCGAGCACGTGTCCGAGCCGCAGATGCGCACGCGCGAGCGCTCCGACGGGATCCCGAGCATGCGCGCCGCGTCGTAGGCGACCATGCCGAGCGCGCGGCGCGGCGACTCGGCGCGCACGCGCTCCGAGAGCACCGGGCTCCCGTCGCGCCCCGCCACGAGCGCCGGCCGCGACCCGGCCAGCGTGAGCCAGTCGTCGATCAGCCGCACCGCCGCCGGGTCGAGCGTGCTGCCCGCGACCGCGGCGCGCACGCCGGTGTCGATCGCCTCCCGCAGGTCGCGCGCCTCGCCGAGCACCGAAGCGGGCGCGCGCATCGGCTGTGCGAGCAGTCCTGCGCGCACGAGCCAGGTCACGACCTCGTCGACGGAGAGGAGGCATTCGACGTCGCGGCGCCAGCGCTCGCGCCGGGTGTTGACGAAATCGAGCGCGGGCCGGCCGCCAAGCCAGTACCAGTACGGAATCCCGGAAACGGGTGGGCCGGGCGGCAGGTCACGGTGCATAACCGGATCATACGTGCTGTACCGGTTATGTGCATGTGAATTGGCAGCGAACCCGTTCCATTTGCCGTAGGCTGCCGCCGCCGCATGAGCGCCGCAGACCTGATGCTCAAGCCGGTCCACGAGCTCGCCGCACTGGTCCGCGGCGGGGAGATCTCGGCCCGTGAGGTCGTGGGCGCCGCGCTGCGCCGGATCGAAGACCTCGACGGCCGCATCAACGCGTTCGTCGAGGTTGACGCCGAGCGCGCGCTCGAGGCCGCCGACGCGATCCAGCCGGGCGACGAGCGCCCGTTCGCCGGCGTGCCGATCGCGATCAAGTCCAACGTCCCGGTCGCCGGGCTGTGCATGAACTTCGCGTCCAAGTTCCTCGCCGGCCACCGGCCTGGTCACAGCGCCTACCTGGTGCGGCGGCTGCGCGAGGCTGGCTTCGTCGTCGTCGGGACGACGAACATGCCGGAGTTCGGGATCCTGCCGACCACCGAGCCGCGCCACACCGGTGCGACGCACAACCCGTGGGACGTCGACCGCACGCCGGGCGGCTCGTCGGGCGGCTCGGCGGCAGCGGTCGCGGCCGGCATGGTGCCGATCGCGCACGGCAACGACGGCGGCGGGTCGCTGCGCATCCCGGCCGCCTGCTGTGGGCTGATCGGGCTCAAGCCGAGCCGGGGGCGCGTGTCACGCGGGCCGGACCTCGGCGACTCGTTCCTGTCCAGCGAGGGCGTCCTCACGCGCACGGTCGCCGAGACCGCCCAGGTGCTCGACGTGCTGGCCGGCTACGAGGTCGGCGACGCGACGTGGGCGCCGCGTCCGGTCGAGCCGTACGCCACCTCGGTGCGGCGCGACCCCGGCCGCCTGCGCGTCGCCATGACGGCCGAGAACCCGCTCGGCGTCGACGTCGACCCCGAGTGCGTGCGCGGCATGCACGCGGCGGGCGAGCTGCTGTCCTCGCTCGGCCACGAGGTGGAGCACGCGTCTCCCGCCCAGCCCGGCGGCGATGCGCTCGGCCTGTTCATCCAGGCGTTCGGGCCCGCGGTCAGCCTCGGCATCGGCTACGGCGAGCTGCTCGCCGGCCGATCTCCGGAGGCGGACGAGATCGAGCCGCTCTCACGCGCGATCTACGAGCACGCGCAGGCGTTGAGCTCGGTCGCCTACCTCGGCGCGACCGCGCAGCTGCAGGCGCTCGGGCGCGGGCTCGTGGCGTTCTTCGCCGAGTACGACCTGCTGCTCACGCCCGCGCTCGCCGAACGACCGCTGGCGATCGGCGAGTGCAACGGCGTCGGCGAGCACCCGATGGAGGACCTCGCGCGTTCGGGCCGCTTCACGCCGTTCACGTCGCTGTACAACGTCACCGGCCAGCCGGCGATCAGCGTCCCGCTCGGGTTCGGCGACGACGGGCTGCCGACCGCCGCCCAGCTGATCGCCAAGCCGCTGGGCGAGGACACGCTCCTGCAGGTGGCGGCGCAGATGGAGGCCGCGCTCGGCCGCCCGGCGCAGATGCCCGACCTCTAGCGCCGCACGAGCCGCGCGTCCTGGTGATCGCGCGTGCGCTTGCGCAGGCCCGCGGTCTCCATGCGCGTCGCCATTTTCGACGATCGTCGGTGGCGTGACCTGCAGCCGATCGGCCCGTCTGCCGACACGGCGCGCGACCGGGGAGTCGTCATAGAATCCGGGCAATGGCCTACGTGATCGCGGAACCTTGCATCGGGACCAAGGACAACTCCTGCGTCGAGGTGTGCCCGGTCGATTGCATCCACCCCACGCCCGACGAGCCCGACTACGACGCGGTCGAGATGCTGTACATCGATCCCGAGGAATGCATCGACTGCGACGCCTGCGTGGAGGCCTGCCCGGTTGACGCCTGCTTCGCCGAGGATCAGCTCCCGGAGGAGTGGGTCCAGTACATCAAGATCAACTCGGACTACTACGCGGGGAAGTAGCGCCGGCGGGCGCCGTCACGGCGAGCGCGGCTCACGCCCCGGGTCGATACCAGGCGCGGGCGTTCTCCACCAGTGCCGAGCTCGCCATCCCAGCGAGCACAGCGGGCGTGAACGTCCGGTCGGTGCGGGTCCCCGGCAGGTCGGTCCCGTACATCACGCGGTCCGGCGCGACGGCGCGAGCGTCGTGGGTGGCGCGCGGGGTCGCCTTCACCATCGCGCCGAGCCGGACGGCCGTCGCGAGGCCCTCCGGGTTCATGCCGAGGTGGTCGATCACCAGCCGCGGCAGCCGGCGCAGCGCCGGCTCGTGCGCGGGCAGGTCGGTCGCGTAGACCTCGGCGTGCCAGCCGGCGACCTCGTGCACGCGCAGCGCGAGGTCGACGTCGAGCGTCCCGCCGCGCGCGAGCGTGAACCGCACGCCGCGCACGCCGGCGGCATCGAGCGCGAGGACCTCGTCGTCGCCGACCGTCGGCGGCAGCTGCGTCACGCCCACGAAGCCCGGGCCGAGGCGCTCCAGCGCATCGAGCAGGTAGGTCTGATCGTCGCCCTGGAACGACCCCGACACCACCGCGCCGCCTACGACGTCGACCCCGTCGGTGCGGCGCCGGTAGTCATCGACCGTGAACGGCTCGGGCCGGAAGTCGCCGACCAGCGGAAATCGCGGGTCGATGATGTGCAGGTGGCTGTCGAAGAGGCGCAGCGGCTAGCCGGCCATCGGCAGGCTCATGCCGACCGGCTGCGGCGGCCCGGCGGGCTGCATGATCGGCAGCTCGACCGGTGTCATCGCGACGATCCCGCGGGCCGCCTGGCGGATCGCCTGCGCGGCCGGATCGTCGGGATTGATCTCGACGAGCGGCAGGCCGGTGTCAGCGGCCTCGCGCAGCGGCATCGTCAGCGGCACCTTGCCGATCAGCGGCACGTCGAGCTCGTCGGCCAGCGACTGGCCGCCGCCCTCGCCGAACAGCTGGAAGCGGTCGCCGCCGGGCGTCGTGAAACCGGACATGTTCTCGATCACGCCCGCGATGTCGAGGTCGACCTTGTGGGCCATCTCGGCGGACCGGCGCGCGACCTTCTGCGCCACCGGCTGCGGCGTGGTGACGAGCAGGAACTTCGCCATCGGCAGCAGCTGGGCGAGCGTCATCGACACGTCACCGGTGCCGGGCGGCAGGTCGATGAGCAGGAAGTCGAGCTCTCCCCACGCGACGTCCTCGAGGAACTGGGTGAGCGCCTTGTGCAGCATCGGCCCGCGCCAGACGACCGCCTCGTCCTCGGCGATGAAGAAGCCGATCGACATGACCTTGATGCCGTGCGCCTCCAGCGGCAGGATCTTGCGCTCGCCCGAGACCTTGGGCCGCTGGCCGCCGAGGCCGAGCATGCGCGGGATCGAGTAGCCCCAGACGTCGGCGTCGAGCACGCCGACCTTCTTGCCGTCGGCCACGAGCGCCGCCGCGAGGTTCACGGTCAGCGACGACTTGCCGACGCCGCCCTTGCCGGAGCCGACGCAGATCACGTTGGCGACCTGGGCGAGCGCGCCCTCGGGCAGCCCGCCGGGACGGCCGAGCTTGCGTTGCAGGCCGGCCTTCTCCTGGTCGGTGAGCACATCGAAGCCCACGTTGACGTGCGTCACGCCCTCGACCGCCGAGACCGACTTCACGACCGCCGTCTGGAAGTGGTTCTTGATCGGGCAGCCGGGGGTGGTCAGCGACACGGTGACGTCGACGACGCCCGCGTCCTTGATCTCGATCGCGCGGACCATCTCGAGCTCGACGATGTCCTTGCGCAGCTCCGGGTCGATGACGGCCTTCAGGGCCTCGGTGATCTGCTCTCGCGTGGGCACACCCTCATTGTGGCAGGCGCCGGTAGCGCAGCAGCACCGCGCGATCGTGGTCGCCGGAGACGCCCAGCTCGAGCACCGGACCGACGCCGCGGGCGTACCACTTGTACTCGAGGACGTTCGGCTCCAGCGGCGTGAAGTTCTTGGTCAGCAGCACGTGCCGGAAGTGCCCGAACGGCACCCCGACCTGCTCACCGCGGCTGAGGACCTTGGCGCGGTCCATGGCGTGGCCCGGGTAGCGCTCCTCGCGGTAGCGACGGCCGACGCGCGGGTGGGCGAGCATGACGATCCCGGCGCGGGCGCCGTCGACCCCCGCCTCCCACGAGCCCGCCTTCGAGACCGGCGTGCCGTGCTCGAACTCGGTCGTGTCCTCGCCGAGGTACCAGATGTTGCCCCGCGCGTCCTGCGCGTACCAGTCGAACGTGTCCTCGACCACCTGGCCGTCCTCGGTCGCGCGGTCGTGCACGACGCGCGCCGTCACGCCCGACGCGACGGTCTTCGTGCGGTGCGTGGCTGTCACCACGATCCGCTGGGCGCCCTCGCGGTAGACCCAGCGCGACCCGGGCGTCATCGGCCAGTACGGGTTGTCGATCTGCGGGCCGGCGGTGAGCGCCAGGGCTGACATGAGGGCGGCGGCGATCATGGCGCCGACCGTACGCCCTGCCGGGGAAAGCGGAGGTTAAAGACCGACGGCCCGCCACGAGGGCGAGCCGACGGTTGAGGGAGGAGAGGGTGCTACATCCGCCGGCGAGATATGAGGCCGGCGAATCCCGCCGGCGGAATATGAGGCCGGCAGGCTTACCCGGTGGCCGCTCCTCCGCGGTCTCCGGGGGAAACTGGGGTACTACACGAGCGCCGTGACGCGCTCCTTGGCGACGGTCGCGATCCGGGACCCGGTCGCGATGCCGACCTGGGCCGCGTCCTCGAGCCGCGCGGTCACGATGTTAGTGCGTCGGCTCGCCTCGCGCTCGGCGGCGTTCACCTCACGCTCGACCGTACGGCGGTTGCGGCGGATCAGCCGCTCGGCCTCGCGGCGGCGGGTACGGACCGCGCGCTCCAGCCGCGTGCGCGCCTTGCGGACGTCGCGCTCGAGCTGGTTGCGGGCGGTGTTGCCGCGGCGCTCGAAGCGGCGGAGGTCCTTGCCGACCTCGCGCTCGGCGGCCGCGCGGGTGCCGAACTTGTCGACGAGGCCGGTGGCGACGCCGACGACGCGGTCACGAGCCTCGAGCGTCGCGCCGACGTAGACGAGCGCGGCGCGCTCGGCGACGTTGCGACCCTGGGCGGCCGTGGTCTTGGCGGCCGTGGTCTGCGCCTGGGCGGCCTCGCGCGTCTTGTTCTTGGCGACGGTGCGGTTGCGCCTGCCGGTCGACTTGCTCGGCGACTTGGCGGCCGTGCTGCGCGCCGTCGACCGCGTGGCGGTGCTCTTGCGCGCCGTCGACCGGCGGGTTGCCGGCTTGCGAGTACTGGTGGTGTTGGCGGTGGTGGCCATCTGTTGATCAGCCCCTTTGGCTTGACCCTGAGGAAGAGTTCTCTTGCGGTTCCCTATCGAGGATATCCCTCGAACACATGTTTGTAAACCGGAACCGAGTCGTCGTTACAGGGGCGGTTTCAGTTTGTGACGATAGGCCCGCGTTTTCGTGTGAAAATGCGGGGAAATCGCCCTGACTTTGTAACAGATCGAACGGCAGTTCGCCAGCGCGTGTGCGCAGGCTCACACGCCGCTCAAGCGGCTCCGCGACCCAGCCCGAGCTGCTGCGTCCGGACCAGCCAGCCCGCGGCGTCGTCGAGCTCGGCCAGCGTCGGCAGCGACTCGGGGCCGGCCCACGCGCGGTTCAGGGCGGCGATCCCGCCGCGCGCCACGACCGCGTCGCAGAACGCCTTGCCCTGCTGGTACTGGCGCAGCTTGAGGTCGAGCCCGATCAGCTTGTCGAGCACGCGGAGCAGGCCCGAGCGCTCGGTCCGCCGGCGCTCCATCGCGGCGCGCATGCTGTCGAGGTCGGTGAGCAGGTCGGCGCCGACCGTGTCCATCACGTGCTCGGCGTAGCCCTCGAGCAGGGCCATGAACGCCTGCGCGCTCTCGAGCGTGCCGCGGCGCTCCTCGCCGACGGCCACGAACGCCAGCCCGTCGCCCCGCACGCGCTCGACGAGGCCGCGCAGATCGGACAGGTCGGGGATGCGCAGCAGCCCGCGCGGATCGACCTCGAGCGCGCCCAGCAGCTCGCGCACCAGGCCCGCCAGGTGCTCGCGCAGCCACGGCACGCCGCCGAACTGGAGCGCGTGCGTGGTCTCGTGCAGCGCCACCCAGCGCAGCAGCTGGTCGGGATCGGCCTCCAGCCCCGTGGCCGCGTGCCCGAGGTTCGGGGCGACGAACAGCAGCCGCGCCGGGCCGCCCGGATCGAGCACCGGGAATTCGTACTGCCCCAGCACCCGCCCGCCGAGCAGGCCGGAGATCGCGCCCGCCTCGATCGCCAGCAGCGCGCCGGCGGCGCCGCCGATCGGGCCGAGCTTGGCGCCGAGGCGGTCGGCCACCGGGTCGAGCACGCCGCCGATCGCCCGCAGGTTGGCCTCGATCCACTCGGGGCGGCCGACGGCCTCGGCCACCGGCAGCGACGCGGCGGTCAGCCCGGTGTAGGCGGAGACCAGGCGCTCGCTCTCGGCGGCGGGACCCGACAGCTGCTCGAACGGCGTCGGATCGCCCGCGGGCTGCAGGTTGGCGATGCCGCGCGCCACCTGCCCGGCGAGGCTCCAGTCGATCACTGCTTCCAGTGTGGCACGCCCGCGAGCTCGGCCAGGGCGCCCGGCGAACGGGCGGCGACGACCGGCGAGTGCGGCAGCAGGTCCAGCGGCGCGGCCAACGGATCGTCGAACGCGGTGAACGCCACCAGCCCGCCCGCCTCACGCACGATCAGCTGGGCCGCCGCGGCGTCGACCGCGCGGCAGCCCTTGAGGGTCAGCATGCCGTCGAACCGGCCGGCCGCGACCTGGCACAGCGCGGCCGCGATCGTCCCGATCGCGCGCAGCCGGTGCGCGACGTCGACGAGCCGGTCGGCCGACTGCGCCACCCAGCGCGGGTCGGCGGACTCGAAGCCGACGAGCTCGAGCTTGCCGTCGGACGCCCAGCGGCGCTCGCCCACCGAGCGATCGAGCGTGACGCCGTTGAGCGTCGCGCCCTCGCCCCGTCGCGCGACCCACTCCTCGTCCGGCCCGAAGTCCTGGACGAACCCGAACACGACGTCGGCCATCGTCGGCCCTTCGGCGACCGCGATCGACACGCAGTGATGCGGCAGCCCGCGCTTGGCGTTCAGCGACCCGTCGATCGGGTCGACGACGACCACCGTGCCGCTGCCGCCGAAGTCCACGGTGCCGCGCTCCTCGCTGACGACCGTGAAGCGCGCGCCGGCCTCGTGCAGCGCGCGCAGCTCGGCGAACACCGCATCCTCCGCGAGCGCGTCGATCTCCAGCGTGCGATCGCCGCCCTCGCCGCGGGTACCCGTCTCCACGACCCGCTCCGCGATCGTGGTCCGGTCCGCGAACATCTCCCGCAAGGCGGACGCCGCACGACGCGAAGCTCCCAGCCAATCGGGGCTCATCCCCGCCGTATCCTACGAAGGTGCCTGCCCTCAGCCCCGCCCAGCGAGAGGCCGTCGATCATCCCGGCGGCCCGCTCCTGATCCTCGGGGGAGCGGGCACCGGCAAGACCACCGTGCTCGCCGAGCGCTTCGTGCGGCTCGCGACCGAGTCGCCGCCGGAGTCGCTGCTCGTGTTGTGCCACTCGACGGCGGCCGCCGACGCGATGCGCGAGCGGCTGGAGGACCGGCTCGCCGCCGCCTACGAGGAGCTGGCGGTGACGACCTTCCACGGGTTCTGCGCCCGGCTGCTGCACGACGAGGCGCTCGAGGCCGGTCTGGACCCGTTCGCCACGCCGGTCGGCGTCTCGGACCGGCTCGCGATGCTGCTCGAGCGGATCGACGAGCTGCCGCTGCGCCACCACGACCTGCGCGGCAACCCGAGCGCGACGCTCGGCGCGATCGTCCAGCGCATCGATCGCCTCAAGGACGAGCTGATCTCCGCCGCCGACTATGAGACATGGGCCGCGCAGCTGCCCGAGGACCGCGCACGCGAGCGCGAGTTCGCCGCGCTCTACGCCGCGCACGAGCGGATGCTCGCCGAGGCCGGCGCGCTGGACCTCGGTGATCTCGTCCTGCACACGTTCCGCCTCCTGCGCACCAATTCGCGCGTACGCGAGCGGCTCGCCGGCCGCCACCGCCACGTCCTGGTCGACGAGCTGCAGGAGGCGAGCTTCGCCCAGGGGCTGCTCCTGCGGCTGATCGCCGCCGGGCCCGCCGCGCCGATCACCGCCGCCGCCGACGACGACCAGTCGATCCACCGCTTCCGCGGCGCGGCGACGAAGAACATCCACGACTTCCGCGCCGAGTGGCCACACGCGAAGGTCGTGCGGCTCACCGAGTCACGGCGCGCGGGGGAGCAGATCCTGCGCGCCGCGCGCGCGGTGGTCGCGCCGATCGAGCAGCGGATGGCGAAGGAGCTGACCGGCGAGGGCGGCGGGACGGTCGCGTTCTGGCGCTGCGCGTCCGAGCGCGCGCAGGCGCAGGCGGTCGCGGCCGACGTCGAGCGGCTGGTCTCGCGCGAGGACGTGGCGCCGGAGGACGTGTGCGTGCTCGTGCGGTCGGTGCGGGGCGAGGGCCAGGCGGTCGCCGTCGCGTTCGAGGAGCGCGCCGTGCCGTACCGGCTGACCGGCGCGGCCGCGTTCTTCCAGCGCGCCGAGGTGCGCGACCTGCTCGCCTGGCTGCGCCTGCTGATCGACCCGGGCGACGCCGGCGCGGTCGTCCGCGCGCTCGCCCGTCCGCCGGTGGAGCTGCGCGCGATCGACCTCGCGCGCGTGACGCAGATCGCCCGCCGCCGCAAGCTCGACATGGTGGCGGCGCTCACCGCCGCGCTCGAGTCGCCGCAGATCCCGCCCGAGGCTCGTGAGCGGATCACGCACTTCCTGCGCCTGCAGCGCGCGGCCGCCGCGGCGATCGACTCGACGCGCCCCGACCTGTACGTGCACCGCCTGATCGAGCGGCTCGGGCTGCGCCGTCAGCTGCTGTTCGCCGCCTCGACCGAGGTCGTCGAGCGGCTGCAGAACCTCGCGCGCTTCGCCGACCTGGCCGCCGGCTACGCGCACCGCGCGCCGCAGGCGACAGCGCGGGATTTCGCGCGCTCGATCGCCGCCGTGGCCGAGGCCGGGCTGCGCGAGGAGGAGGCGGCCGGCGACCGCCCGCACGGCGTGCACGTGATGACGATGCACGCGGCCAAGGGCCGCGAGTTCGACCACGTCTACGTGCTGGGTCTGATGGCGGCGCGGATGCCGGGCCCGCGCCGGCGCGCGCTCGAGCCGATCCCCGACGCGCTGATCAAGGAGGCGGTGCCGCCGGACAGCAAGGCCGTGCACACGGCCGAGATGCGCCGGCTGCTGCACGTCGCGATGACGCGTGCGCGCACGCGGCTCGTGCTGGCGTTCCCCGAGCGGTCCGAGCGCGGCGCGCTGCAGCAGCCGTCGCCGTTCGCGGAGGAGGCGCGCGCGGCGGTCGGCGGCGAGTGGGAGGTGCGCGAGGAGGAGCTGTTCGGACCGGCCGAGACGCTGCAGTCGACGTTCCGGATGCTGCGCGACGAGCTGCTCACGACCGTCGCTCAGGTCGGCGGCCGCCTCGGCGAGCTCAAGTTCGACACCGACCTCGACGTCTCGCACGCGGTCGTCCGCTACCTGGAGCTGCTCAAGCTCGCGGCGCTGCTCGAGCGCACGCGCGCGGGCGAGCAGGAGGTCGGCGACCTGCTGCCGGAGATCAACGCGCGGCTGCTGCAGGCGGTCACCGGCGAGCAGCGAGAGATCTTCGAGACGAGCGCGCTCGACGAGTACCTGCTCGACGCGGAGCGGGACGAGAAGCTGCGGGCGCGCGCCGTGGCGCAGCGGTCCGAGCCGTCGCTGGAGTCGTTCCTCCCGCGCCGCGGCGAGGGGCTGATGCTCAGCGCGTCGGACATCGAGACCTACCGGACGTGCCCGCTCAAGTACAAGTTCGCGCGCGTGTTCCGGATCCCCAGCGAGCCGACGCTCAACCAGCGGTTCGGGATCCTCGTCCACCAGGTGCTCGAGCGCTACCACGCAAATGTAACGTCGCCCGCAGGTGCGAGCTTGCGAGCCCCGGAGGGCGAAAGATCCAATTTGCCGACGCTGCTCAACCTGCTCGAGGCCGGCTGGCGGCGCGGCGGGTTCGGCGACTCCGAGGAGGAGCGCCAGTTCCGCGCCAAGGCGACGCAGGCGCTCGTGCGCTACCACGACCGCTTCGTCGACGAGACCGCCGAGCCCGTGTGGTTCGAGCGCTCGTTCCAGTTCCGGATGGGCCCGCACGTGCTGCGCGGCCGCGTCGACCGCGTCGACAAGCTGCCCGGCGGCGGCTACGAGCTGATCGACTACAAGACCGGCCGGCCCAAGAGCGTCGCCCAGTTGCGCGACGACATCCAGCTGTCGCTGTATGCGATCGGCGCGCGCGAGGCGTGGGAGCTGGAGGCGGCCCAGCAGGCCTACTACTACGTGCTCGACGACGCGAAGGTGCCGGTGCCCCGCAGCGACGAGGATCGCGACTGGATCACCGACACCGTGCTCGCGGTCGCCGACGGGATCCTCGGCCAGGGCTTCGAGCCGACGCCGAGCTTCGCCGCCTGCTCGGTGTGCGACTACCGCATCGCCTGCCCGGCGGCGGAGCGGTAGTTCGCCGCAGCGAGATCTGCAGCTTTCCCCCGTAGCGACGCTCGCTCGCGCGCGCGAGGGTGGGCACGACATGCCCACCAACCTCGCCGCCCGCGCCGGGCGCTGGAGCGCCCAGCATCGCGCCAAGGCCATCGGCGGCTGGTTCGCGTTCGTCCTGCTCGCGTTCGTGATCGGCGGCGCCGTCGGCACCAACACGCTCTCCGACATCGACTCGGGGAACGGCGAGTCCCAGCGCGCCGACCGGATGGCCGAGGCCGCCGACTTCCCCGACTACGCCGAGGAGCAGGTGCTCGTCCAGGGCCGCGTCGGCGTCCGCGGCGATCCGGCCGTCCGCTACGCGGTCCGCAACGTCATCGAGCGGCTCGACGGGGTGCCCGGCGTGTACGACATCCAGTCGCCGCTGCGGATCGGCAACGGTGATCAGATCTCGGCGGACGGCCGCTCGGCGCTGATCGTCTTCAAGATCGCCGGCGACGACGAGCTCGCGGCCGAGCGGGTCGACGCCGCGCTCGCGGTGACCGCCGCGGCACAGCGGCGGAACCCGACCGTCCGCGTCGAGGAGATCGGCGACGCCAGCCTCGACAAGGCGGTCATGAAGTCCTACGAGGACGACTTCAAGAAGGCCGAGATCACGTCGGTCCCGGTCACGCTCGCGATCCTGCTGATCGCGTTCGGCTCGCTCGTCGCGGCAGGGCTCCCGCTGCTGCTCGGCCTGACCGCCGTGATCGGCGCGCTCGGCCTGCTCGGCCCGATCAGCCATGTCATCCCCGTGGGCGACATGGTCGCGTCGGTCGTGCTGCTGATCGGCCTCGCCGTCGGCGTCGACTATTCGCTGTTCTACCTGCGCCGCAAGCTCGAGGAACGCGATCGCGGCCACAGCAACGACGAGGCGCTCCAGACGGCGGCGGCGACGTCGGGGCAGGCGGTCCTGATCTCCGGCATGACCGTGATCGTGGCGATGGCGGGGATGCTGATGGCCGGCAACGCCGTGTTCACGTCGTTCGGCATCGGGACGATCACGGTCGTCGCCGTCGCCATGCTCGGCTCGGTCAGCGTGCTTCCGGCGCTGCTGTCCAAGCTCGGCGACCACGTCGAGTGGGGCCGCGTGCCGGTGATCTCGCGGCGCCGGCACCGGGGGGACTCGCGCGCGTGGGGCTGGGTGCTCGACCGCGTCCTGCGGCGGCCGGCGCTCTCGCTCGTCCTCGGCACCGCGCTGCTGATCGCGATCGCGCTTCCCGCCCTCGGCATGCACACGATGAGCCCCGGCGCCTCCGGACTGCCGCGCAACCTCGGCATCGTGCAGACCTACGACCGCATCCAGGCGGCGTTCCCCGGCGGGCCGATGCCGGCCGTAGTCATCGTCCGCGGCGACGACGTCACGCACGAGCCGGTCCAGCAGGGCATCGCAGCGATGGTCGCGCGGGCGCGCAAGCTGGCCGGCGTGACCGGGCCGCACACGATGACCGTGAGCCCCGACCGGACCGTCGCCGTCGTGACGCTTCCGCTCCCCGGTGAGGGCACCGACGCCGTCTCCGTGCGGGCGCTCGAGCGGCTGCGCAACGACGTGATCCCGGTCACGATCGACCGCGTGCCGGGCACCGAGGCCGGCGTGAGCGGCATCACCGCAAACTCCGAGGACTTCAACGACGTGATGAAGGCGCGGCTGCCGATCGTCGTCGCGTTCGTGCTCGGCCTCGCGTTCGTGCTGCTGCTCACGACGTTCCGGTCGATCGTCATCCCGATCACCGCGATCCTGCTCAACCTGCTGTCGGTGAGCGCCGCCTACGGCGTGGTCAAGCTGATCTTCCAGGACGGCAACCTGGAGTCGGTGCTGGGCTTCCACTCACTCGGCGGGATCATCTCGTGGCTGCCGCTGTTCCTGTTCGTCGTGCTGTTCGGACTGTCGATGGACTACCACGTGTTCATCCTCACGCGCATACGCGAGGCGGTCGACGCCGGCATGAGCACCGAGGACGCGGTGACGCATGCGATCAAGTCGACGGCAGGCGTGGTGACGAGCGCCGCGGTCGTGATGGTCGCCGTGTTCTCGATCTTCGCGACGCTCGGCGCGATCGAGTTCAAGCAGTTCGGCGTCGCGCTCGGCGTGGCGGTGCTGGTGGACGCGACGATCGTGCGCGGCGTGCTGCTCCCGGCCGCGATGAAGCTGCTCGGGCCCTGGAACTGGTACATGGTTTCGCTCAGCCGTCCTCGCAAGCTCGGACAGCCGAGCGACGTTACCTAGCCGCCTGCGGAGGAGCCGGGTCCCCCGCGCTGCCTGAGGAAGCGCTGGAACTCGCGCGCGAGGACGTCGCCGGACGGGAGCTGCGAGAGGTCGGTCGGGCCCTCCTCCTCGTCGGCGGCGCGCTCGAGGCGCTCGACGAACGCCTGCACCTCGGGGTCGAGCTCGACCGCGCGGCTGACCTGGCGCTCGTAGTCGACCGCCGCCGTCTCGAGATCCTGCGCGTCGACGGTCACGCCGACCAGGCTCTCGAGCCGGCGCAGGACCGCGAGCGCGCCCTTCGGGTTCGGCGCCACCGCGACGTAGTGCGGCACGGCCGCCCACAGCGAGGCGGCGGGCATGCCGGCCTCGGCGCACGCGTTCTGGAGCACGCCGACGATGCCGGTCGGGCCCTCGTAGGTCGGCGGCTGGAGCTGCAGGCGCTCGACGAGCGCCGGGTCCGACGCGAACGCCGTGACCGACACGGGTCGCGAGTGCGGGACGTCCGCGAGCAGCGCGCCGAGCGTGACGACGAGCTGGACGCCGAGCGCCTCGGCGAGCTCGACCACCTGGCCGCAGAACTCGCGCCAGCGGTAGGACGGCTCCGGGCCGGTGAGGATCACCAGATCGCGCGGCGCGCGCGGGATCCGAGCCTCGTAGACCTCCCACTCGGGCCACTCGATCGCGCGCGTGCGGCCGTCGACGAGCTTGACGAGCGGCCGCGTCGCCTGGAAGTCGACGAAGTGCTCGGGGTCGATCGTCGCGAAGCGGGTCGCCTCCAGCGCCGCGCCCATGAACGACACGGCGGAGCTGGCCGCTTCGCCGGCGTCGTTCCAGCCCTTGAACGCGCACACCAGGGCGGGCGCCCGCAGGCCGTCAGGTCGGCGTTCCCAGCGCAATGGCTGCACGCATCCACCGTAGCGAGTCGCCGTCCGGTGCAGCGGCCATCATCGGGGACGTGCTGACCGCTGACGCCGTGACCATCGCGGGCCTGCGCGCCGGCGACGACGTCGACGGCGTCTTCGCGTGCGCGCGCAAGGACCGGCTGCAGGCGCGGTCGGGGCTGCCGTATCTGGCGCTCGAGCTGCGCGACCGCACCGGCTCGATCCAGGCGCGCGCGTTCCGCGACGCCGACCTGCTGGCCGGGCGCTTCGAGCGCGGCGATCTCGTGCGCGTGCGCGGGCGCGTCGAGCGGTTCCGCGACGAGCTGCAGGTCGAGGTGCGTGACGTGGCGCGCTCCGAGGCGGCCGACCCCGCGTCCTTTCTCCCGGTCGCCTATCGCGACCTCGACGAGCTCGACGGGTTCCTGGAGCACCTCGCGCGCGAGGTCCACGACCCGGGCTATGCGGGCCTGCTCCAGCGGCTGCTCGCGGACGGGGCGCTGCGCGCCGACTGGCGGCGCGCGCCGTGCACGCGCGGCGGCCACCATGCGTACCTCGGCGGGCTGCTGGAGCACACCGTCGCGGTCGCGACGCTGGCGCTGGAGACCTGCACGCTGCACCCGCGCCTGAACTCGGATCTGCTGATCACGGCCGCGCTGGTGCACGACCTCGGGAAGACCCGCGAGTTCACCTACGGCGCGGCGATCGAGCTGTCCGACGAGGGCCGGCTGCTGGGGCATCTCGTGCTCGGCCAGCAGCTGCTCGAGCCGTATCTCGGCGGCGTGGACGCCGAGCGGCGGCTCGCGCTGCTGCACTGCGTGCTGTGCCACCACGGCCCGGACGCGGCGCCGGGCCGCCGGTTCGGCTCGGCCGAGGCGCTGGCGCTGTACCGGCTCAACGCGCTCGACGCGGGCGTCAAGGGTGCGCTCGAGCACGGCCTGCCGTAGGCGCGGCGCCCCGGCGGTCTCGGCCAGCTGCGGCTCCGTAAGCGGGCCGGTTCGCGAGCTCCGGGCCGGTTCGCGAGCTCCGGGCCGGTTCGGAGCTCCGGGGTGTCGTCGTCTTGGGGGCGTATAGCGCCCCGAAGTGACGGATTCGCCGGCGCTTTCGACGACGCGCAACTGCTAGGTTGCACGTCATGCGCATCCTGATCCTCGGCGGCACGGTCTTCCTCGGCCGCCACGTGGTCGACGCGGCGCTCGCGCGCGGTCACGACGTGACCGTGTTCACGCGCGGGGTGCATCCGGTCCCGCCGGGCGTCGAGCACCGGACCGGCGACCGCGCCGGTGACCTGTCGGCGCTCGACCGCGGCGAATGGGATGCGGTGCTCGACACGTCGGGCTACCAGGCCGCCGACGTCCGCCGCCTCGCGGAGCGGCTCGCCGACCGCGCCGGCCACTACGTGTTCGTGTCCAGCGTGAACGTCTATCCGGCCTGGCCGGCGGAGCCCGTCGACGAGGACTCGCCGGTGTGGGAGAGCGGCGACGACTACGGCGCGCAGAAGGCGCTGAGCGAGCGGGCGCTGGAGGCCGCATTGCCCGCCCGCGTGGCGACCGTGCGCGCCGGCCTGATCTGCGGGCCGCACGACAACGTGTTCAGGCTGCCGTGGTGGGTGCGGCGGATCGCTCGCGGCGGACGCGTGCCGGCGCCGGGCGCGCCGGGCCGCCCCGTGCAGCTCGTCGACGCGCGCGATCTCGCGGCGTTCATGCTCGACCTCGGCGAGCGGCGGCTCGCCGGCGCGTTCAACGGCACGGCGCCCGCGGGGCAGCAGACGATGGGCGAGGTGCTCGACGCGGCGGTCGCGGCGACCGGATCCGGCGCGGAGCTCGTCTGGGTCCCGGACGAGCGGCTCCAGGCGGCCGAGGTCGAGCCGTGGGTGGAGCTGCCGCTGTGGATTCCGGCGGCCGAGTTCCCCGGCACGTGGCAGGTCGGCACCGAGCGCGCGCAGGCGGCCGGCCTGCGCTGCCGGCCGGTCGCGCAGACGGTCGCCGACGTCTGGTCGTGGCTGCGCGCCGGCGGCGAGTCCGAGCTCGACGAGTGGCGCGCGGAGCACCGGCCGCGGCCGATGGATGTGGCGCGCGAACGCGCACTTCTGGGTAGCTGACGCTACATTGCCCTCAATTCGCGCCGGCCCGGGCAGGGGGCTTGAGCCGGTGCGGGCACAACGACGTCCCACTACGGGAGGCAAGATGCGACGTCTTCATCTGCTGCTGCTCGCTGTCTTGGCGTGCGCGTTGGTCATCGTCCCGAGCGCGAACGCCGCGCGGGTCCAGACCAAGGCGGTCGCGCAGGGCAAGGCCGCGGTGCAGCGCTATTGGACGCCGGAGCGCATGCGCAACGCCAGGCCCGCCGGCAGGATCCTGTCGGGCACCTACGCGCCGGCAGCGAAGAAGGGCAAGAAGCGGGCCGCGGCCGTGCAGGTGCCGCCGCCGTACACGTCCCAGCCGACGAGCACGAACGGCAAGGTGTTCTTCACCGAGGGCGGCCTGAACTACGTCTGCTCCGGCACCGCGCTGCTGAGCGGCAACAAGAGCGTCGTCTGGACCGCCGGCCACTGCGTCAACGACGGCGCCGGCAGGTTCCACACGAACTGGGCGTTCGTCCCCGCGTATGCAGACGGCGCGCGCCCGTACGGCACCTGGACCGCGCGCCAGCTGCTCACCACGGCCGGCTGGAACAACAGCGGTGACTTCTCGTACGACAACGGCGCCGCGATCGTCAACCGCAACGGCGGCCAGGCGCTGACCGACGTGGTCGGCGGCCGCAACCCGTCGTTCAACTACCCGCGCAACCAGACGTACGTGTCGCACGGCTACCCGGCCGCACCGCCGTTCAACGGGCAGCGGCTGTACACGTGCACGTCGCCGCTGATCTACGACGACACGTCGGCCAGCCCGCCGACGATGGGCATCGACTGCGACATGACCGGCGGGTCGAGCGGCGGCGGCTGGATCGCCGGCGGCGGCGTCGCCTCCGTCAACTCGTACGGCTATACGACGCTGCCGAACGTGATGTTCGGGCCCTACCAGGGCACGGTGTCGCAGAGCCTGTACACGCAGGCGGCGGCCGGCTAGAGCTGGCCCGCGTAGGGCAGGCGGGCGCGGATCGTCGTCCCGCTGCCCGCTTCGCTGAGGACGGTCAGCGAGCCGTCCAGCGCTTCGACGCGATGGCGCAGCCCGGTCAGGCCACTGCCGGCCGGGTCTGCGCCGCCGTCGCCGTCGTCGCTGACCTGGATGTGCAGCGCGTGATCGCTGTCGCGGATCGTGACCGTGGCGCGCGCGTCCGCGCCGGCGTGCTTGCCCGCGTTGGTGAGCGACTCGGCGACGACGAAGTAGGCCGCGGTCTCGACGACCGCCGGCGGCCGGCGATCCACGACGGCGTCGACCGTCGCCTTGATCGGGGCGCGCAGCGCGAGCGCCTCGACGGCGGCGGGCAGCCCGCGGTCGGCCAGCACCGGCGGGGCGATGCCGCGGGCGAGGTCGCGCAGCTCGGCGATCGCCGCGCTCGCCTCGCCGCGCGCCTCGCGGACGAGCTCGGCCGCCTCGGGGTGCTCCTCGAGCCGGGCCTCCGCGCGGCCGAGCTGCATCGTCAGTGCGACGAGCCGGGCCTGCGCGCCGTCGTGCAGGTCGCGCTCGATCCGGCGCAGCTCGTCGGTCTGCACGTTGAGCGCGCTGGTGCGGGTGCGCGTGAGCTCGTCGACGCGTTCGACGAGCTGCTGCTGGCGGGTGGGCAGGATCGCGGCCAGCGCGGCGTGCAGGCCGAGCGCGCCGCCGAGGACGGCGATCGGGTAGATCGGCCAGAACGTGCCGCCCCCGGCGAACGCCCAGATCAGGATCATGGTGCCGCTGAGGACGCCGCTGATCGAGCCGTGGATGGCGATCGCGCGGGCGCGGGCGCGCTTGACGTGGCGGGCGCCGTGGATCGCGCCGTGCAGCGCCATCGGGATCCCGAGGCCGAGCCACACCCACTTGGGCCAGAAGTAGCCGCCGGTGCCGGCCCAGATCAGCGTCGTGGCCGCGGCGATGATGCCCGAGACGGTGGCGTGGACGGAGATGGCCAGGCGGCCCTTGCGGCGGTGCGACATCGCGCGGCCGATGATCTCATCTGCGGCGCTCGGTCTCGCCCCTGAGTCGGACGGCCCATCGTCCTCCCGGATGACGGTGCGTCGTCCCACCGGCCAGTACCAGATCGCCATTGCGGCCGACGACGGATGACGTCGCGGCCGGGAGGCTCCTCTGCGTCGTTCCCCCCGAATCGCAAGGAGCCACGAATGGCCTACGCCGGACAGATCATCGAGAACCCCGTCAGTGGCGAGCGGATCACGTTCCTGCGGACCGCCGCGGACACCGCCGGCGAGCTGCTCGAATTCGAGCTCGAGCTCGCGCCCGACGGCCACGTTCCCGGCGCTCACCTGCACCCGGAGCAGGAGGAGCGGTTTCACGTGCTCGCCGGGCAGATGAAGTTCCGCAAGGGCCGGCGCCGCGTCGTCGCCTCGGCCGGCGACACCGTCGTCGTCCCGGCCGGCACCGTCCATCGGTTCGCGAACGCCGGCGACACGGTCGCCCGCTGCCGCGTCGAGGTCGTCCCCGCGCTGGACATGGAGCAGCTGCTCGAGACGACGGTCGAGCTCGCCCTCGAGGGCAACGTGACCCGCACGGGCATGCCCAAGCCGCTGCACCTCGCGCTGTTCGTCGCACGCTTTAGCCGCGAGGTCCGCGCCCCGTTCCCGCCCGCGTGGATGGTGCGCGCCCTCATGTCCCCGCTCGCCGCCCTCGCGCGTTGGCGCGGCCACGCCGAGCGCTACGCCCCGGCGACCGCCTGACCGCCCGCGACCACCCCGCTCCGGGCGCCGGACATCGCGCTCGGAGCGGCAACGTCGGCCGGGGCCGCTCCACTCGCGGCTTGCCCCGCCACCCGCGACGCGGAAGACTGCGCCCATGGGTTGCCTGCTCGCCCTGCTCGCGCTGATCTCGCCGCGGCTCGTCCTGATCCTGCTGTGGCTCTTCGACGACATCCTCAGCCGCGCGTACGACAGCTGGATCGTTCCCTTCCTCGGCTTCTTCCTGCTGCCGTGGACGACGCTCGCGTACACCGCGTTCTGGGACTGGGGTCCCGGCCGCGAGGTGACGGGCATCGAATGGTTCTTCGTCGCGCTCGCGTTCGTGATCGACCTCGGCTCGTACGGCGTCGGGCGCCGCGCGCGCGGCTAGATGAGCTGCCCGGAGAGGTTGTCAGCGGCTGAGGGGGTTCGTCCGGGCCGCTCCTAAGGCTGTGGGTCCTGCCAAGGACTCCCGCACCGAAGGAGGGCCCGGATGGGTCAGCACCTTAGGGGCAAGCTCGGACCTGCCGGTCGGGTCGAGCTCGCTCATCTTCAAGTTGATCTGGGATGGTCTGAGAGGGCGGCGGCAGCCGCTCTGTCGGTCTCGTCCCGCACAGCGCGTAGGTGGAAGCAGCGCCGGTTGTCGGCGACGGCGGCCGAGATCGCATCGGGCGCGTGGGCGTTGGACCGTTCCTCGCGCCCGCACCACTCACCAGCCCGGACGGCCGCCGACATGGAGCGCCGGGTGTGCGCCGAACGCGAGCGCTCAGGTCACGGACCACGGCTGATCGCCGGCCGGGTCGGTGTCGCGCACTCGACGGTGCACGCGATCCTGCGCCGCCATGGCCTCTCCCGGATCCCGAAGGCGCCACGCGAGGCGGTCGTTCGCTTTGAGTGGCCGTGCCCCGGCGACCTGTTGCAGATGGACACCAAGCGCTTCGGGCGCTTTACGCGGCCCGGGCATCGCGTCACCGGTGATCGCCACCGGACCGGGGCTGAGAAGCGCGCACGCGTCGGCTGGGAGTTCTGCCACTCGATCATCGATGACCACAGCCGCATCGCCTACAGCGAGCTGCACGCAGACCAGAAGGCCGACACCGTCGTCGCCTTCACTCAGCGCGCGCTGGACTTCTACGCGGCGCTGGGGATCCAGCCGCGGCGGCTGCAGACCGACAACGCCTGGATCTACACCCACAACAACGCGCTGAAGGCGCAGCTGGCCACCCGCGGCATCCGGCACCGCACGATCCCGCCCCGCACGCCCAAGCGCAACGGCAAGATCGAGCGCTACCAACAGACGCTCGCGCGCGAGTGGGCCTACGGGCAGCGCTACCGCTCAAGCGACGCCAGAGCGGCCGCGCTGCCACACTGGCTCGCGCACTACAACACGGCCAGGCCCCACAGCGAGATCGGCAACCGGCCACCCATCAGCCGCGCACCCAA
>DASSUW010000023.1:0-8473 GCA_035706585.1 Solirubrobacteraceae bacterium
AAGGTGATCCTGCTCACGAACCTGGACTCCGGCAGCGGCGCCGCGATCATCGACGCCTCCAAGGCCGCCGGCGCGACGATGATCGACTACGACCGCCTCACGCTCAAGGGCGACGCCGACTACTACGTGTCGGGCGACGCGACCGAGGCGGGACGCCTGCAGGGCAAGGGCCTGGTCGACGATCTCGACAAGGGCGCGATCGCGATGCTGCACGGAGCGCCGACGGACTCGTTCGCGACCGACCTGCAGAAGGGCTACAAGGAGGTCCTGCAGCCGAAGCTCGACTCCGGCGACTACACGCTCGCCGCCGAGCAGGCGGTCCCGAACTGGGACGGCCAGCAGGCGCTGACGATCTTCGAGCAGATGCTGCAGAAGACCGGCAACGAGATCGACGGCGTCGTGGCGGCCAACGACACGCTCGCGAACTCGGTCATCTCGGCGCTGCAGGCGCGCCACCTCGACCTCGTCCCGGTCACCGGGCTCGACGCGACCGCCGGCGCGCTCCAGCACATCCTGGCCGGCGAGCAGTCGATGACCGTCTACTTCTCGATCAAGGACCAGGCGACCAAGGCGGCGAACCTCGCCGTGCAGATCGCGCGCGGCGAGAAGCCGACCGGCGTCGACAGCGAGGTCGACAACGGGACCAAGACCGTGCCGACGATCTTCCTCAAGCCGGTGACGATCCGCAAGGACAACATCGCCGACACGGTGATCGCCGACGACTTCGTCTCCTGGGACGAGGTGTGCGTCGGCAAGTACAAGAAGTACTGCCCGCCCGACGCGCAGCGCTGATGGCCTTCGACTACGACCTGTCGCCGTTCATCGCGTTCCGCGACCGGGCGGCGTGCGCGCGGGTGCGCGCGATCCCGCGCGAGCGGCTGACCGAGCACCCGAACCCGCAGTTCCGCATCAGCACGATCGACGACGCGCGCGAGTTCTACACGCGGTTCGCGGCCGACCTCGTCGGCCGCATCCGCGCGGCGAGCGAGGAGGACCGGCCGTTCGTGGCGATCCTGCCGGTCGGCCCGATGCCGCAGTACGAGATCGCGGCCGAGATGATCAATGCCGAGCGGCTGTCGCTGCGCCACGTGCACACGTTCAACATGGACGAGTACGCGAACGAGGACGGCGTGACCGCTCCGCCGTCGTGGCCCGGCTCGTTCCAGCGCGCGATGTTCGCCGGCTTCTTCGACCGCATCGACCGCGAGCTGCGCCCGCCGGAGGCGCAGATCCACTTCCCGACGCGCGAGGCGATCGGCGACTACAGCGCCCGGCTCGACGCGCTGGGCGGCGCCGACGTCTGCTATGGCGGCATCGGCTGGAGCGGCCACATCGCGTTCTGGGAGCCGCAGCTCGGCGCCGAGTTCGGCGGCGACCTCGAGGCCTTCAAGGCCGCCGGCGCGCGCCTCGTCGAGCTCCATCCCATGACCGTGATGCAGAACGCGCTGCACTCGTTCGGCAGCGACTGGTCGTGGGTGCCGCCGAAGGCGAACACGATCGGGCCGCGCGACGTGCTCGGGGCGCGGCACCGCAGCTTCTGGCTCGACGGCGACCTCGGCGGCGGCGTCTCGTGGCAGCGGTTCATCGCACGGCTGGTGGCGCACGGACCCGTGAACGAGTTCGTCCCGGGGTCGGTGCTGCAGACCGCGCGGACCGACTACACGATCCTCGGCAGCGTGGCCGATGACGTGGAGATCCACATGAGCTAGCGTGCGGCCATGCGTGGGCGGCGGACCAAGATCGTCGCGACCCTCGGGCCGGCGACCGACGCGCCCGAGGTGCTCGATCGCGTGATCGCGGCCGGCATGGACTGCGCGCGGCTGAACTGCTCGCACGGCACGCACGAGGACCTGCGCCGCCGGGCCGCCGCGGTCCGCGCGGCGGCGGACCGCGCCGGCCGGCCGATCGGACTGCTGTTCGACCTGCAGGGACCCAAGCTGCGGCTGTCGGCGCAGACCGAGGCGCGCGACCTCGAGCTCGACGACACGGTGATCTTCTGCGGCAGCGACGGCAGCGACGGCCCCGGTCGCGAGCGCGTCGAGCTCGACCGCTTCGCCGACCTCGTCACCGAGCGCTCGCAGATCGTGGTCGGCGACGGCGTGCCCCGGCTGTCGGTCGAGCACGTCGAGGCGGGCGACGTCGTCACGCGCGTCGTCGCTCCCGGCCCGCTCGGCCCGCGCAAGGGAATCAACGTCACCTACGCGCGCCCCGAACTGCCCGCGATCACGGCCAAGGACATCGCCGACCTCGCGCTCGCCGCGGAGCTCGGCGCCGACTTCGTCGCGCTGTCGTTCGTCCGCTCGGCCGCCGACCTGCAGGAGCTGCGCGACCGGATGCAGGCGCTGCCCTGCCCCGCCCGGATCATCGCCAAGATCGAGAAGATCGAGGCGTACGACCAGCTCGACGACATCATCGCCGTCACGGACGGCGTGATGGTCGCGCGCGGCGACTACGGCGTCGAGGCCGGCGTCGCGCGCGTGCCGCTGATGCAGAAGGACACGATCGCGCGCGCGACCCAGGCCGGCAAGCTCGTGATCACGGCGACGCAGATGCTCGAGTCGATGATCCACGCGCCCGAGCCGACGCGCGCCGAGGCGGCCGACGTCGCCAACGCGGTGATCGACGGCACGTCGGCGGTGATGCTGTCGGCCGAGACCGGCGTCGGCAGCTACCCGGTCGAGGCGGTCCGCGCGATGGCCGAGATCGCCGCCGAGGCCGAGCGCGCCCCGGCGATCCACGGCCGCGCGCGCGACGTCAAGCCCGACACCGCCGGCGCGGCGGTCATGCACGCGGCGATCGAGCTCGCCCACGAGCTCGAGGCCGAGGCGCTCGTCGTCCCGACCGCGACCGGCGGCGCGCCCCGCGCGTGCGCGAAGTACCGGATCCCGCGGCCGATCATCGCCGTCGCCCACGAGCGCCGCGTCGCCGACCAGCTGACGCTCGAGTGGGGCGTCTACCCGACGCTCGCCGCCGTCGCCACCACCGTCGACGACATGATCGACGCGGCGCTGTCGGTCGCCCGTGACGCAGCCGGCGTGCCGACCGGCGCCACCGTCGTGATCACCGCCGGCCGCCGCACCGGCACGCCCGGCGCGACCAACCTGATCATGGTGCGCGAGATCCCGTAGGGAATGCGCCGCGCCCGCGGCGTGACCCTTGCCAAAGCCTCGGGTGAGCCGGCGAAACCCTAGCGTTGCGCCGGGGCAGGCCATCCGCCACATTCGTCACGGCGACGTCGATCGGCGCGTTCCTCCCCACCACCAGGAGATCCCATGCCCACCGAGCTCGAACCCCTGATCGACGTCGCCGATCTGCGCGACCGGATCCGCGCGCTGTACCGGGAGGTCGCCGACCGCCCCGACGGCGACTTCCACTTCCAGACGGGCCGCGCCGTCGCCGAGCGGCTCGGCTATCCGGCCGACTGGCTGGACGCGGTCCCGGCCGAGGCGGTCGCCTCGTTCGCCGGCGTCGGCCACTTCCTCGACCTCGCCGCGATCCGGCCGGGCGAGACGATCCTCGACCTCGGGTCCGGCTCGGGCACCGACGCGTTCATCGCCGCCCACCTGACGGGCCCGACGGGGCGCGTGATGGGCGTCGACATGACCGCCGCGCAGCTCGCCAAGGCGCGCCGGCTGCGCGACGCCCGCGCCCAGCGCAACCTCGTGTTCGTCGACGGGCTGATCGAGGACCCGCCCGCCGAGCCGGAGCGGATCGACGTGGTCATCTCCAACGGGGTGATCAACCTGGCGCCGGACAAGGACCTCGTGTTCGCCGCGATCGCACGGGCGCTGCGCCCGGGCGGGCGGCTGGCGATCGCGGACATCGTCTCAGCGCGCGAGCTGATCGAGCGGACGCGCCGCAACGTGGCGCTGTGGGCGGCGTGCATCGCCGGCGCCGTGCCGCGCGACGACTACCTCGCCGCGATCGAGGCCGCCGGCCTGCGGATCGTGACGGTGCGCGAGAACGCCTACGAGTTCCTGTCAGCGCGCGCGCAGGCGGCGGCCGACAAGTACGGCGTGACGAGCGTCAGCGTGCTCGCCACCAAGCCCATGGAATACGAGCCGGGCGAGAGCGTCCTGTGAGGACATGAGTCTCCTCGTTCTCTCCGTGGCCGCGCTGGCCACCACCCTCCCCTGCATCGTGCTCACGCTGGCCGACGCGCGCGGCCGCGCGGGCTGACCTACCTCGTGGCCGGAGGAGCCGCGGCGAGGCGCTCTTCGACGAGCTGGAGCAGGCGCTTGTAGACCGGCGATTCGGCGACCTTGCGGAAGTCCGCAGCGCCGTTCGTGAAGATCGGGCTGTAGATCTCCGGCGACTCGATGACGCTGCGGTTCCTGTCGTCGCGAATGGTTGTCTCGTCGTCGCGCATGCGGTCGATCCTGGGCGGTCAGCGGAGCCGGCGGCCCGCTTTCGTGAGATTCATGATAGTCGCCAGGACGACGAATCCCGCGATCGCGATCACGCAGGCGGCGGCGATCCACGCCCCGAGCACCCACCCGCGCCCGAGGCGCAGAGCGAGCGGGATCGCGGCAAGGGCGAGCGCCGCCGCGGTGGCGCCGAGCGCGGCGCGCGACGGCTGCAACAGCGCGCGCACGAACGCGTTGTCCTCCGCGCGCAGGAACAGCCCGAAGCCGACGCTGAAGGCGCCGAGCAGGACGCTCGGCGCCGTCGACCGCTCGGCCGGCTCGAGGTCGTGGATCCCGCTGCCCAGCCCGACCGCCACGATCAGCGCCGCGAGCGCGATGAGCACCAACGCAGGGCCGACGAAGTCACCGGGACGGATCAGCATGTCGGTGCCGACGTGTGGATCGACGGCGTCGGCCACCGGGCCGAGCATCAACCGCGGATGCTCCTCGCTCGTCGACGGCTGGCGCTCACCCTGTGGCAGCGGGACGATCTTCACGCGTGAATGCCCATCGGCCCGCGGGTCGGGAAGCACCCGGCGGTCGATGAGCCGGAAGCTCGCGGCCTGCAGCGTCTGCGGCAGGTCCATCTCGACGTGCGTGCTCGCCGCCTCGTTGATCCCCTGGATCTGAAGGTCGAGATACAGCGGCTCGAAGCTCGGCCGCACCGGCCGCCGGAACTCGTCGGTCTGCCACTTGACGACCCGGCGTCCGGCCAGGCCCGGCAGGACGGCCAGCAGGAGGAAGCCGCGCGCCGACAGCTCGACCAGACTGGTGAAGTCGGCGCCCAGGTCGAGCGCGCGCGCCCGCGCGACGAGCTCGGACGGCGCCCGGCCGGTGTCGAACGCCGACGCCGCGATCGCGAGGTCGGCGACCTGGGTGCCGCGCTCGGCCTCACCCTCGCGCAGGCCGCCCTCGGCCGCCGCCAGCAGGAGCATGTCGCGCGTGATGCGGCTCGTCTGGGCGGCCAGCATCCGCGGCATCGAGCGCTCCTCGGCGTCCTTGAGGTCGAAGCTCACGAGCGGGCGCCGGGCCAGCCAGCCCAGTGGCACGACCCACTGGTCCTCGGCGCCGGTCTCATCCACTTCGACCGGCAGCCGCAGGCGATCGTGGAACTGCCGCGGCACCGTGAAGTCGACCGACACGCGGCGGCGCACGATCGTGCCGCTCAGCGGCGCGATCGAGATCACCCGCCGGTGCCGCCACCGCGGCCCGTTCAGGACGAGCGGCAGCACGGCCTGCGCGATCGGCTCGGCGCGCGCCTCGAGGATCTCGTCCATCCATGCCACGAGACCGAAGCTACGCGCCCGACCGGACGCTAGCCGCCGAGCGCGCGCCCGCCGTAGATGACCGTGCCGTCGGCCTCCTGGTAGGTCTGCCACGGGACCGCGCCCTGCTGCTCGGGGCCGGGCCGCGACCAGTCGCAGACGCCGGTCGGGAACACGTGCTGCAGGCGCGACCACTGGTCGCCGGTGAACACGACCGGGTAGTAGTCGGCCCGCCGCAGCGGCTTGAGCGCGCACTTGTTGGTGTCGGTGGCGATGCCCTCGCCCGCCACGGTCGCCGGCGTCCCGTAGCGCGTCTGCAGCTCGTCGTTCTCGCAGACGGCGCCCACCTGCTCGAGCTCCGGGATCTGCGAGCAGCGGTCGCGGACGTCCGGCGGGCGGTCGGCGACGATCTTGGCGGGCAGCGGCCGGTCCGAGTCATCGGCCTCGACGGCCGCGAGCCAGCGGTCCATCGTCAGGAGCGCCTCGGTCGTCCAGCGCGGGTCGCCGATCAGCGGCGCCTGGCCGAACCAGATCACCTGGTTGGCGAACGTGCCGTGCTCGCGCTCGAGCCGCGCGCGGATCGCCCACGAGCGGTACGCGTCGTGGAACGCGCCGGGGTCGGGCCCGCGCAGGTCGATGATCGCGACCCGGTCGAGGTTGTTGGCGCTGTTGATCGCCCCCGAGCGGTAGGCGCGCCGCAGGGTCGTCAGGTCGGCCTCGGTGCGCTGCGGCTGCCAGCGAGCGTCGGCGTCGAGCCCGCCGGTCTTCTCGTTGAGGTCGACGAACTGGGCCGGGCTGATCTGGCCGTTCCTGAGCGCCTCGAGCCCCCATTGAACGCCGACGTTGTCGAGCGGGATGCCGGCGAAGTTCTGCGGCGGGCGCGGACCGAAGACGTTGATCATCAGGTCGGCGAGCGTGCAGCGGACGCCGCCCGGGTTCGTCTCGGCGTCGTAGACCTGCTCGTCCGGCACGCCGGCGCAGCCGTCGTCCGGCACACCGAGGTCGGTCCAGTAGACGCTGTCGAACACGATCGAGTTGACGTGGTTCGGGTGCCCCTCGACCGCGGCGATCGAGAGCGGGTCCCAGACGACGCCCGGCGCCCACTTGGCCGGGTCCTCGACGTAGCGGCGGATCAGGTTGTAGGCCGCGAGCTGCTGGCCGGTCGACCACGCGTCGGGGAACGAGCAGGCCGGCAGGATGCCCTGGTAGATGCCGGGGTAGGCGTTGGCGACCTGCTGCTGCGTGAGCGAGCCGCCCGAGCAGCCGGTGCCGATCGTGTAGCGGATCTCGCCGTACTGCTCGACGAGCCGCTCCTTGGCCATGATCATCGACTCGGCCTGCGTCACCAGGTTGCAGTTGTGGCCGGCGTTGTTGAGCGCCGTCGACATCACCGCGAAGCCCGCGCCGAGCGCGACGGTCGGGCTGTCGCCGAGCACCGTGTCGCCGGTGACGCTCGGCGCGCTGCCGGACTGGCGATCGATGCCGCAGCTGGCGCCGTGCGTGATCAGCAGCTTGTGGTTGAACTGCGGCTGCGGGGCCCACGGCGCCCACGGCTCGCCGGGCTGGAACAGCGTCGCGATCTGGTACTGGTCGCGATCCTGGTAGCCGGTCTCGATGCGGACGATGAACGGGACCGTGACGCCGGTCTGCGTGGTCGTGTTCGCGACGTCGGCGGGCGGGTCGGCCGGGTCGTAGTCGTGCAACCGGCCGTCGAGCGACGACTTGTACAGGTACCGGTAGGTGGCGGGCGCGTCGCACTGGGGGTCCGGCGAGCCGTTCGTGCAGACCCACGGCTGGATCTGCGGTCCGGAGAGCACCGGGCCGCCGTTGGGGTGGTTGACGATCGCGATCTCCGCCGCGTCCGCGCCGTCGGCCGTGGCGCGCAGCCGGTTCGCACCAACCGCGAGACCGGTGACGAGGCCCTCGTAGCGGCCGTTCGGGCGCTGCGCGAACGCCGGCGTGACGTCACGCCCGTCGGCGGTGACGGTGACCGTCGCCGGGTCCACGCCGGCGGGCAGGTCGATCGCCACCAGCGCGTCGCCGGCGGAGATCAGGTCCGCGCGGTTCGACACCACATCGATCTTCAGCGGCGCGGCGGTCGCGGCCGCGGGTGCCACCAGCAGCGCGGCGACCGCCGCGACCAGGCTCCGTCCAGTCAAGGTGCTCTCCCCTGTCGTTAGGAGCCGCAACGACCGCGCGGCGGCAAACTGGCGGTCACGTACGCGCGCTGACGGACGCCGTCGTGCTCGTGCGCGCGCGCCGCCGGCGGGGTAGCGCCCGCCTATGCGGATCCGCGCCACAGGCCCGCTCGCCGCCAGCTATCCGGCCGCCGTCGTGCTCGTCATCCTCGCGCTGACGCCGTACCTGATGCTCACGACGGCGATGCAGCCGCTGGAGCGGCTGATCGGCGACGACCTCGGCATGAGCCGCGCGGCGCTGCAGCTCACGGCCGCGATGGCCAACGCCGCGTACGCGGCCGGCACGGTGATCGCGGTGCAGCTCGCCTCGCGCCTGCCGCCGCGACGGCTGCTGGTGCTGTACGCGGCCGCGTTCGTGGTCGGCTCCGTCCTCGCCGCGTGGGCGCCGCTGCCCGGCCTGTTCGTCGCCGGCCGCGTGCTCCAGGGCCTGACGACCGGCCTGATGCTGATCGCCGCGGTCCCGCCGCTGGTGCTCAGCTGGGGCCCCGACAAGCTGCCGCGGACCGCGGTGATCATGAACATCGGGATCTTCGGCGCGGTCGCGCTCGGGCCCGTCATCGGCGGCTCGTCGGCCGGCACCGGCACGTGGGCGCCGCTGCTGTGG
>DASSUW010000024.1:0-11052 GCA_035706585.1 Solirubrobacteraceae bacterium
GGCCGGCGCCGCCCATCCATGCCTGGCCGGTCGAGACGGCGGCGTCGGCGTCGCCGAACAGGTACTCGGCGGCCCAGTCGGAGAGGCCCGGCATGATCGTGCTCTCGCCGGTCGCCGCCGGCGGCTCCGCCGGGGCGGCCGGGGCAGTCGGGGCTGCCGGCGCCGGCGCAGGCGTCCGCGTCACCAGCCGGACCGGTGCCAGGCGGCGGGCGGCCTTGGCCGCCTCGGGCATCTCATGCCGTTCGGCCACCGCCTCGCCCAACCGCAGCCCGGACGCGCGCATGAGCCGCGCGTGGCGGCCGAGCACGCGGCGGCCGACCGGTGCGATGAGCCCGGCCAGGCCCGAGCCGTGTTCCGTCTGCGGTGCGTCGTCCATCGTTCAATGCGATTCGGAGGGGACGTAGCCGGCCAGCGCATCGGCCTCGCGGATGAAGCGCCGGCGGTCCGGGTGCTCGAGGTCGAGGATCGTGGCGAGCGGCCAGTGGAAGTGATGGGCGAGCCGGGCCGTCTCCGCGAGCAGCTGCTCCGGAGACGGCCGGGTCATTTCCCCAATCGACCGTCCTCGATCTCCGTGAGGTCGACCTCGAACGTCTCCGCGCAGTGCGGGCACGTGACCGCGCCCACGGCCTCGCCGTCGGTGTTCAGCCGCTCATACAGGCGCTGGAGGTGATCGAAGTCGGCGGCGTAGAGCCCCTCGATCACCTCCGGCGTGATCTCCGACAGCGTGCCGAGGCGCGTCACCACGCGCGCGAGCAGGAGCACGGCGAGATAGGCCTCGTTGCGGCGCACGTCGGCGTCGCGCAGCGGCTCGATCTCATCCCGGGCCGTCGCCAGGCGCATGACGCCCTCGCGATGGACGGCGCCGGACGCGTCCACGTAGCCCCGCGGCAGCGTGAAGACGAACTCGCTCTGCATCACACCCGTTCGAAGCCCTCGTGGCAGATCGTCATCGCCTCCACGGCCACCTCGTTCGAGCCCGCGTTCATCGCGGCGCCGGTGTACTTCGACGGCCACGCCGCAAGCAGCTTGTAGCCGGCGATCGTGGAGCCGTCGTAGTCGATCAGCTCGAGCAGGCAGTCGACGCGGGCGGCGTCCGGGCCCTCCGTCTCGACCTGGTGACGCCACTCCCACAGCGACTTGTCGACGTCGATGCCGCGCTTGAGCTCGACGTTGGACCACTTGAGGTTGCCCGGGACCTTGACGATCACGGGGTTGCCGTTGGCGTCGACCTCCTTCTGCTCGACGATCTCCTGCTCGGAGTCGAGCCCGGACACCTCGCGGAACTGCCCGATCGCCTCGCGGCCGCCGATGTTCAGCCGGAAGTGGTTGGTCGGACGCGGCTTCTGTGCTGCTGCCATGTCTCAGTGGCTCCTTTCTAGCCCTCGATCTCCGACGCGCCGGCCGAGTACTGGCTCAGCCGGAACACCACGAACTCGGCCGGCTTCACGGGCGCGATGCCGATCTCGCAGATGACCTGCCCCGCCTCGATCACCTCGGGCGGGTTCGTCTCCTCGTCGCACTTGACGAAGAACGCCTGTTCCGGCGTCGCCCCGAACAGCGCCCCCTCGCGCCAGGTGCGCAGGAGGAAGTTCGACGCCGCGACGCGCAGCTGCATCCACAGCCGCTGGTCGTTGGGCTCGAACACCGACCACTGCGTGCCCTCCATGATCGACTCGGCGATGTAGTTGAAGAGCCGGCGGACGTTGATGTAGCGCCACTCCGGGTCGCTCGACAGCGTGCGGGCGCCCCAGATGCGGATCCCGCGGCCGGGGAACGCGCGGATGCAGTTGATGCCGACCTTGTTCAGGCCGCCCTGCTCGGCGTGCGTGACCTGGAAGCCGAGCCCGTTGGCGCCGAGCACGACCTCGTTGGCCGGTGCCTTGTGCACGCCGCGCCGCGCATCGGTCCGGCACCACGCGCCGGCCACGTGGCCCGACGGCGGAATCAGCTTCGGCTGATTCGTCAGCGGGTCCATGACCTCGATCCACGGGTAGTAGAGCGTCGCGAACTTCGAGTCGTAGCCGGCGGTGCTCATCCGCCACTCGAGGATCTCCTGCGGCAGCAGGTCCGGCGGCGCATCGAGGATCGCCATGCGGTCGCCGGCGGTCTCGCAGTGGGCGATCATCTTGCCCTGGAGGTCACGCACCTGGGTGTCGTCGCCCAGGCTCATGATGTCCGGCATCACGACCATCGTGACCTCGTCGACCGCGGCCAGGCCGCCCATGCCCTTGCGGCGTGCGACGTCGCCCTCGAAGTCGCCGGCGGAGACCTCCTCGGGCGCGGCGCTCGGGGCGGACAGCGCGTACGTGCCGGGGGCGGGCGCGCGCTGGGCCTCGGGCAGCGAGGCGCCGGTCTCCTCGATCTTGATCAGCTTCGACGCCGAGTTGACCTTGGTCGCGAGGTTGTTGCGGCCCTTCTTGAGCGTGAGGCCCTCGTACTCCTCCTTGCCGGCCGAGCCGGCGTCGACGATCAGCTTGTAGGTGCCGCCGGCCTCCTCGGTCGACGGCTCCTCGCTGAGCTCGACCTTCACGCCGCCGTCGACGCCCTCCAGCGCCTGCGCCCGGAACGTCTCGACGGCCTTGTCGGACGCTGCCGGCAGCGCGGCGACGGGGCGGGCAGCGCCGTTCTCGGGCGCGCCGACGCGCACGACCCAGCACAGCGAGCCGCCGTTCTGGAAGAAGCCGTAGACCGAGTGCGCGAGATACGCGCCCTCCATGAACGGCCCGTTGTCGGGCTCGTTGGGATCGCCGAAGAGCTTCGCGAACTGGGTCCAGTTCGAGATCCGCATCGGCGTGTTCACCGGTCCGCCCGGGGCCAACCCGACGAACGCGGCGATCGATGTCCCGACCCCCTCGATGGGCTTCGAGGTGGACGGCACCTCCTCGACGTACACGCCGGGAGTCAGGTAAGTGGGCATATCACCTCTCCACTCGGTTCACTTGGCTTCTCATCAACTCGCTGCGGAGCTCCTCGGGCACCGGGGTGAAGACCCGCCGCGGCTCGGAGGCGCCTGGGGCGACGACCTCCATCACGTCCTCGTCGCGCGTCCAGAACACCACGGTCGTCTCCGGCGACGCGGCGCGGACGCGTGCGCACAGATCACGCGACGTGGCGTGCTCGAGATCGAGCACCACCGCGTCCGGCCGTAGGCGTCCGGCCAAGAGCACGAGGGCCGCGGGACGCGGCTCCTCGCCGACGACCTGGATGCCGTCCTCCTCCAGCACCGCCGTCATTCCCAACCTGACCACCGGCTCGAGGTTGCCGAGCAGCACTCGGGGCGGTCCGTGACCCTCGTGGACTTCCATGGCCCAACCTTCGCGCGTGCGCGCTGCGTCGCGCCAGAGTCGATCGGGCAGCCGAGATTGCCCATTCGGTCACTTCGCCTTGCGGATCACGAGGTCCGCCTTGCTGCCGGGAACGTCGACGTCGGCCTTCGCCTCGCCGCCGTCGGGCGCGCGCACGACGAGCACGTGCCGGCCGGACGGCACCCGGTCGAACCGGAAGCGCCCGTCGCCACCGGCGGTGGCGAGCAGCCCCAGCTCCGGCAGTGCGACCCACGCGCCGGCCACGGGGGCGCCGTCCTTGTCCGCGACCGTCCCGCCGAACCGGTGCATCTCGACGATCGCGCGGGCCGGGCCGTCGGCGAGCCGCGTCGCGACCGTCTGGGTCCGCACCTCCGGTCCGCGCTCGACCGCGGTGCCGGACTCGCAGGCGATCGTCGCGACGTAGTCGAGCGACGCCTTGTACTGGCCGCCGACCGCGTTCCAGAAGTCGGCCTTGCCGTCCGCCTTCGGCTGAGCGATGCGGCCGACGATCGGGAATCGCTCCGACACGCTGTGCAGCCGCGCGGGCATCGCATCGGTCGGCAGCGTGGGGAACGCGAACAGCACGGCGAGCACCTGCGAGAGCAGTCGGTGCTCGTCCTCGACGGCCTGCGTCCACGCCGTCACCGCGTACGAGCACTCCATCAGCATCGGCGGCCGCACCTCGCGCGCGTGGCCGTTCGTCGCGCGGTCGTTGAGCCACTCGTTCGGCCGGCCCTCCGTCGACTCGCGCAGGTCGTAGAGGAACAGGTTCACGGTTGGCGACGAGAGCTGCGACGACCATTCGCGGGCCGGCGCGTCGAACGCGATCTCGACACCGTCGAAGCCGTGGCGTTCGATCTCGCGCTTGAGCAGCGAGCGGAGCGTCTCGTCAAGGTCCGCAAGCATGGTGTTGAGCGGAACGCTGACGACGAGGGCCATCGGATACCTCACACTAAACCGCCATGCCGCCCCCGTGGGAAAAGTCTCGGGTATCGTCGGAGTACGGACGATCTCGTGAAGGACGCGTTCGCCGCCGCCGCGGCCGATGATGGGAACGTGCTCGCGCCGCACGCGTTCGACTGGCTGTGCGAGCAGGGCCACGTAGGCCTCGAGCGCGTCGCCAAGGCGCGCCGCGACCCGGCGATCGTCGCGCCGGTCAAGGCGGCGCTGGGGGTGCTGGGGGCGATCTACGCGCGGCTCGGCGGCGACGTCGGGGTCCTGCACGCCGCGCGCGAGAACCTCCTGCTGCCGGTCGACCTGTTCCACGCGCCGAGCGGCACCGTGATCGAGCTCGACGACGCCGCGCACTTCACGTCGTTCCGGCTCGCCGCGCTCGAGCTGTACCCGCCGGATGCGCCGCTCGGCTTCAGCGTCGAGGAGCACAAGGCGCTGTGCCGCGACTGGGCGGGGGAGAGCGACGGGCTGTCGCGCGGCCTCGCCGCCAAGGGCTTCGGCTTCGGCGGCATCCAGCGCGAGCGGGCGTACCACGACGCGTTGCGCGACCTGGCGACGCCCGCGATGGGCCACCCGCCGGTGATCCGGATCGCGGCGCTCGACGGCGACGGCGCCGCCGCCTACCGCCGGCACCGCGCGGCGATCATCGAATCCGTATCGGCTGGCCCTTGATGTCGGTGATCGCGACGTTGACGGTCCGGCAGCGCGCGCACTTGATCCGCACCTTGAGCGTCATCTGCTGCACGGCCATCGCCGCGGCGAGCACGTTCCCGCACTTCGCGCACACGTAGTCGTCGGGCCCGTTGGCGGTGAACACCGGGCGGTCCGGATCCTCCTGGATCGCGGTGCCGCCGTCCGGCGGCACCTCGCCCGGCCGGACCTCGCGCATCACCAGGCGCGCCATCAGAGCCGGGAGAGCTTGCCCGTGAAGTCCTGGATCAGCGCGTCGAGCACGCCGTGGACCACGCCCTCGCCCATCGAGGCCGCCTTGCCCGTGATCTGCGCGTTCGTGTGCAGCGTGCCGCCGCCGTCGGCGAGGTTGAACTCGGCGGTGGCGTTCGCGTGGCCCTGCCCGCCGGCCTCGCGCGAGCGCACCTGCATCACCGCGCGGTGCGCCGCGTCGTCCTTGTCGGTGATCTCGACGGTGCCGGTGAACGTGAGCGACATCGCGCCCATGCGGACCACGATCTGCGCCTTCACCGAGTCGTCGCCGGTCTTCTCCAGCACGCTGCCGCCCTCGACGCACGGGATCAGCAGCTCGAGGTCGGTGACCTTCGCGAAGTTCTCGTCGGTCGAGCCCGACATCGTGAACGAGTGGTCGAGGTCTACGGCCATGGGTTCTCCTTTACGCTGCGCGGGTGATCTATGAACTCGGCCCCGACGACGGCACGCTGGCGGTGCGCACGGGGCGGACGGGGACGGTGGCGAAGGCGGGGCACGACCTGCTCATCCACGTCACCAAGTGGACGGGCACGCTCGCGACCGGCGACCAGCCGAGCGTGACGCTCGACGCCGATGCGACGTCGCTCAGGGTGCGCGAAGCCGGCGGCGGCATGGTGCCGTTCGGCGACGACGACCGCGCGAACGTCGAGCAGACGATCGACGACGAGGTGCTCAAGCGGCAGGACATCTCGTTCCGCTCGACGCGCGTGGAGCCGACGGCCGACGGGCTGAGCGTGACCGGCGACCTCACGCTGCGCGGGACGACCCGCCCGCTCGCGTTCGACCTCGTGCTGGCCGACGGCCGCGTGCGCGGCACGGCGGTCGTCAAGCAGACGGAGTGGGGCATGAAGCCGTACACGGCGCTGTTCGGCGCGCTCAAGGTGGCCGACGACGTACGCGTCGAGATCGACGCCGCGCTGCCTCAATCGCGGTAGACGGTCTGCGCGTCGAGCCCGCCCTCCACGCCGGGGGGCAACGGGCCGCTGCCGTGCGCGTACAGCGCGATGTCCTCGATCGTCTTGACCTGCGCCGGGTCGCTGCCGTCGCCGGCGACCCACGCGCCGTTGCTCCAGCTGAGCGTCTCGGGGTCGGCGGCGAGCGCCATGCCGGCGAGCAGCTTCGCCTTCGCGCGGATCTTCTCGGTGGCGCTCGAGATCGCGGCGAGCGTGCCGCCCGAGGGCGCCGTGTTGAAGCCGTGCCCGGTGCCGAAGCGGTCGGTGTCGGCGGGGACGACCTTGACGTCGAGTGCCGGGACGCCGAGCTGGCGGGCGACCTGCTGCGCGTACTCGGGCTCCTTGCCGTCGGCGTCCGTCGTCAGGCTCAGCACCATCTTCCCCGTCGGGTGCACGCGCAGGAAGACGGCGCGGTACGCCGCGTCACTCATCGCTGTTCTCCTTCTCGAGACGCTGACGCTCCTGGTGGGCGGTCAGCGCGTTGTGATCTTCCCTGTCGCAGAAGGCTGGCCGGGGGCCGCCGAGCGGGTTCGCCGGCGCCGCCGGGCGCTCGCAACCGGGGTAGATGCAGCGAGGTTCATTCATCGGTGACCCATCCGGGTGTCGTGTTGCCGCGGCTCGGGCCGTGGCCGCTCGGCATCGCCACCGAGCTGCCGGCGACCGGCGTCGCGCTCGCCCACGTCTCCGGTTCCGCGGCGGGCTCGACGTCCGGCACCGGCTCGGTCGGCGCGCCGCCGATCGCGTCGACCACCTCGCCGAGCGCGTGGAAGCTGTGGCCGCTCACGAACGCGTCGCAGTACGGCAGCGCGGCGGTCATCCCGCCGGCCCGCGCCGCGAAGGCCCGCGCGCTCACGCGCGGGTTGACCCACACGATCCGGTGCGCGAGCCGGGAGAGCCGCTGCATCTGCACGCGCACGTGCTCCGGGTCGCCGCGCTCCCAGCCGTCGGACAGGATCACGACGACTGCCCCGCGCGCCATGCCGCGCCGGCCGTGGCGGTCGTTGAACGCCTTCAGCGCGTCGCCGATGCGCGTGCCGCTCGACCAGTCGGGAGCGGCGGCGGCGGCGCGCTGGATCGCGCGCTCGGGGTTGCGCGACTTCAGCGCGCGCGTCAGGCGCGTGAGCCGCGTGGCGAACGCGAACGCCTCGGCGTCCCGACCGCTGCCCGCGGCCGACGTCAGGAACTGCAGGTACGCGCGGGCGTACGGCTCCATCGAGCCCGAGATGTCGCACAGCATCACCAGCCGGCGGCGCTGGACGCGGCGGCGGCGGCGTGCGAGCCGGATCGGGTCACCGCCCGTGCGCAGGCTGCCGCGCAGCGTGCGCCGCATGTCGATGCGCTGACCGAGGCGGCCCTTCTCGTAGCGGCGCGTGCGGCGCTCCGGCGTCACGAGCTGCAAGCGCGACATCAGCCGGTACAGCTGTGCGAGCTCGTGCGGCGCGAGCGCGTCGAAGCTCTTGGTCGCGAGCCGCTCCTCGTCGCTGGCGATCGCCAGCGGAACCTCGATCGGATCGCCGTCCTCCCCCGATCCCGTCTGGCCCGCGCCGCGATGGCGCGGCGATCGGCCCTCAGCGGCGGGGGGAGAGGTGGGGGGCGGCGGTGAGTGCGCAGCGTCGGGCTCGGAGATCGTGTTGGCAGGCGGAGACGGATCCAGGGCGCCGAACACGTCGCGGAACACGCCGTCGAACGCGGCGCGCTGCGACGCGTCGGTGACGAACAGCGCGCGCGCGACCGCGTACAGGCGCCGCCGCGACACCGGCCGCGTCAGCCCCAGCGCGCGCGTGAAGTCGGCCGCGCGCTCGGGCGTGACCGGCACGCCGGCGTCGCGCAGCCGGCGGCTCAGCGCGCCCGCGAGCGGCGGCAGGTCCAGCACGATCGTCTCGACGCGAAAATCAGCCACGGCTCTCGCCGCCCACGAGCGCGTCCAGCCCGGCGGCGCGCACGACCTCCTGATCCTCGCCGTACTTGAGCACGGCGCCGAGCGTGCGGTCGATCGCGCCCGCGTCGAGCGTCTCGACCCCGAGCAGGTCGAGCGCCGCGAGCCAGTCGATCGCCTCGGCGATCCCCGGCGGCTTCTGCACGTCGCTGTCGCGCATGCGCGAGACCGCGTCGGCCACCTGCACCGCCAGCGCCTGCGCCGCACGCGGCACGCGACGCCGGATGATCTCGACCTCGCGCCGCGGGTTCGGGTAGTCGATCCAGTGGTACAGGCAGCGGCGCTTGACCGCGTCGTGCAGGTCGCGCGTGCGGTTCGACGTCAGGACGATCGCCGGCGGGTGCGTCGCGCGGATCGTCCCGATCTCCGGGATCGTCACGCTGGCGTCGGCGAGCAGCTCGAGCAGGAACGCCTCGAAGTCGTCGTCGGCGCGGTCGATCTCGTCGATCAGGAGCACCGCCGGGCGCGGGCCGGGGTGCTCGAGCGCGCGCAGCAGCGGCCGCCGGATCAGGTACTCCGGTCCGAACAGGTCCTCCTCGCGCAGCGCGTCGCCGCTCGTGTCGGCGAGCCGGATGCCGATGAGCTGGCGGGGGTAGTTCCACTCGTACAGCGCCTCGGCCGCGTCGATCCCCTCGTAGCACTGCAGGCGGATGAGCGGCGTGTCGAGCACGAGAGCGAGCGCCTTCGCCGCCTCGGTCTTGCCGACACCCGCCTCGCCCTCGAGCAGCAGCGGCTGCGGCAGTCGCAAGCTCAGGAACATCGACGTCGCCAGGCCCTCGTCGACGAGGTAGTCGACGGTGCCGAGCCGCTGCGCGAGGGTCTCGACGTCCGGGACGAGGTGGTCGAGCTCGCTCATCGCGCCGCCGCGAGGACCGCGGCGTAGTCCTCCTCGGTGTCGACGTCGAGCGGGATCGCCCCCGCGATCGGGACCTCGGTCACCGGTCCGCGGTCGAGCAGCTTCCAGACGCCCTTGTCGCCGTGCAGGTTCGCGAGCTCGCCGAAGACGCTGCGAGAGAACGCGATCGGATGCCCGCGGCCGTCGTCGTAGCGGCAGACCGCGAGCGCGGCGTCGCCGCGGCCCGCGAGCAGCGCGCGCACCGTGTCGGCGGTGACGCCCGGCTGGTCGCCGAGCATGAGCACGAGCACGTCGCCGCGCACGACGTCCAGCGCGGCGGCGATCGACGACGAGCAGCCCTCGCCGTAGGCGTCGTTGACGACCACGTCGGCGCCACGCAGATCGACCGCCGCCCGCACATCGTCCGCGGCGCCGCCGACGGCGACGACCAGCTGGTCGAACCCGCAGCCGCGCGCCGTCGCGACGACGTGGCCGAGCAGCGTGCCGCCGCGGTACGGCAGCAGCTGCTTCGGCCTTCCGAGACGACGCGAGCCTCCGGCGGCGAGGACGAGGCCCGAAACGATCATTGCGGCGGCTCGGCCCGTCCCTGCATCGCCCGCCACACGCGCGCCGGCGTGCACGGCATGTCGATGTGGTCGACCCCGTGGGTCTCGTGCAGCGCGTCGATCACCGCGTTGACCATCGCCGGCGGCGAGCCGACGTTCGGCGACTCGCCGACGCCCTTGGCCCCCAGCGGGTGGTGCGGGCACGGCGTCACCGTCTCCCCGAGCTCGAAGTCCGGCGTCTCGAGCGCGGTCGGGATCAGGTAGTCCATGAACGACGAGTTCAGGCAGTTGCCCTCCTCGTCGAACGAGATCAGCTCCATCAGCGCGATGCCGACGCCCTCGGCGAGGCCGCCGTGGATCTGGCCCTCGACGACCATCGGATTGATCCGCACTCCGCAGTCGTCGACCGCGATGAAGCGGCGGACCTTGACCTGCGCCGTGTCCGGGTCGATGTCGACGACCGCGATGTAGGCGCCGTACGGGTACGTGAGGTTCGGCGGGTCGTAGATCACCTGCGCGTCGAGGCCGCCCTCCATGCCCTCCGGCAGCGGTTCGCCGTTGTAGGCGCGCTCGGCGATCTCCTCGATCAGCACGCCCTTGTCCGGGTCGCCCTTCATGTACCAGCGGCCCTTCTCCCAGGCGAGATCCTCGGGCCGTGCCTCGAGCATCGTCGCGGCGATCGCGCGCGCCTTGTCGCGGACCTTGCGCGAGACGACCGCGACCGCGGCGCCGGACACCGGGGTCGATCGGCTGCCGTAGGTGCCGAGACCGTACGGCGAGCGGTCGGTATCGCCGTGGCGGACCTCGACGTCCTCGGGCGGGATCCCGAGCTCCTCGGCGACGATCTGCGCGAACGTCGTCTCGTGGCCCTGGCCCTGGGTCTGCGCGCTGATGCTCACGACCGCCTTGCCGGACGGGTGCACGCGCAGGTCGGCGCCGTCGTTCATCGCCAGGCCGAGGATGTCCATGTGCTTGCGCGGTCCGGCGCCGACGCCCTCCGTGAAGAACGAGACGCCGATGCCCATCAGCTCGCCGCGCTCGCGCTTCTCGCGCTGCTCGCGCCGCAGGTCCTCGTAGCCGGCGATGTCCATCGCCACGCGCATCGTCTTCGCGTAGTCGCCCGAGTCGTACGTCCAGCCGGTCGTCGTCTCGTAGGGGAACTGGTCGGGGCCGATGAAGCTGCGCATCCGCAGCTCGATCGGGTCGACCTTCAGCTCGAGCGCCAGCGCGTCGACCATCCGCTCGACGAGGTAGACGGCCTCGGTGATCCGGAACGAGCAGCGGTACGCGACGCCGCCCGGCGCCTTGTTCGTGTATACGGCCTTGACCTTGACGTGCGACGCCTGCAGGTCGTACGAGCCGCAGACGATGTGGAAGAAGCCGGCCGGGAACTTGGTCGGCTGCGCGGTCGAGTCGAACGCGCCGTGGTCGGCGATCACGTCGACCCGCAGGCCGGTGATCCTGCCGTCCTTGGAGCACATCTCCGCGCGCATGATGTAGTCGCGCGCGAAGCCGGTGGACACGAGGTTGCCGGTGCGGTCCTCGACCCACTTGACCGGCA
>DASSUW010000025.1:0-45396 GCA_035706585.1 Solirubrobacteraceae bacterium
CCGCTGGAGCCCGCTGTTGACCGCGGCCGGGCTCGTCTCGAGCATCTCCGCGACCTCGCTCGCGCGGAAGCCGAGCACGTCGCGCAGGACGAGCGTCGCCCGCTGGGCCGGCGGGAGGTGCTGGAGGCCGGACACGAACGCCAGCCCGAGCGCCTCCCGCGCCTCGTAGCGCTCCTCCGGGTCGTCGGGCAGCGGCTGCAGCCACAGCGGCTCGCCGATCCGCGTCGGCTCGGGCGCGATCTCCGCGCAGTTGGTCTCGTCCGGCCGGCGCGATTTGTCGCGCAGCGCGTTCAGGCAGCGGTTGGTCGCGATCCGGTACAGCCACGAGCGCAGCGACGCGCGGCCCTCGAAGCCGTCCAGGCCGCGCCAGGCGGCCAGCAGCGTCTCCTGCACGAGGTCCTCCGCGTCCTGGACCGAGCCGACGATCCGGTAGCAGTGCACCTGCAGCTCCCGCCGGTGCGTCTCGGCCAGTTCGCGGAACGCCTGCTCGTCACCGACCGCGCTCACCCCCCGGCCCCGGCCATCGCGCGGCGCAGCGCCTCGGCGTCGTAGATCAGCTCGCCACGCACGATCACGCCGTCCTGGACCTCCAGCAGCTCGGCCGCGGTCATCGGCCCCACGCCCGGGATCGCCATCTCCCAGTCGACGATCGAGCACACGACCCCGCCGTCGACGAACTGCCGACGGACGGCGAAGCGGGTGACGGCCGCCCCGGCCTCGCGCGCCATCGCGCGGTAGCCGGCGGCGTCGTCGAAGCTCGCCACCGGTCCGGTGAACCGGAAGTCGTCGGCGAGCGGGACGTCGCTGAAGTCCCCGCGCTTGGTCTCCCACGCGTCGTAGTACCGGGCCACGGCCTGTCGAGCGGTCATCTTCACGGTCCTCCACGATCGGGTACGTGTCGGAAGTGCTGACACCGCGCCCGTCAAGAACTGTTCGCCGCCTCGCGAAGGAGGCCGAGGAAGTAGGCCCAGCCGCGCTCATGGTCCTCGACCACAGCGGGCGGGAGGCCGCGATGGGTCAGCCGCAGCGTCGTGACCCCGTCCTGCTCGGACAGCTCGATCTCGACGGTGGTGCTGCCGGCCGCGACACCCATCCGACCGTCCTCCCAGCCGTACGTGAACACGAGCCGCCGGTGCGGGACGAGCTCGACGAACCGTCCCATCACGGTCGCGCCGTTCGGATGCACCCAGCGCAGACCGCCGCCGGGCACAGGGTCGGCGTCGGCTTCCGGACCCACCCAGCGGACGAGGCCGTCGCCGGTCGTGAGCAGCGTCCACACCGCGGCGGCGGGCGCCTCGATCGCGATCTCGTACGCCGCGAGCCTCACGGCGGCTCGGCCGCGTCCTCGAGCGCGGCAAGCGCCGGGCTCCAGTAGGCGTCGAGCTCGCGGCGCAGGCGCGCGAGCCCGTCGACGTCGACGCGGTAGAGCCGGCGGCGGCCGTCCACGCGGCGGCGCACGAGGCCCGCGTCGCGCAGCACCTTGAGGTGCTGGCTGGCGGCGGGCTGGCTCACGCCCGCGCGCTCCGCGAGCTCGCTCACGGGCAGCTCGCGGTCGAGCACGAGCCGGAGGATCGTCCGGCGACCCGGATGGGCGATGGCATACCCCGAGGTCGACCGCTGGCTCGACGCGGCGGATCATCCGCTCGACGCAAGGTCCGCCGCACGCGCGAGATCATCCTCGCCGCCGACGACCGCGTGACCGAGTCGATCAAGTGGAAGACGGCAAGCTCGCGCGCACGATGCGCTTCGCCGACGCCGGCGAGCTCGAGGCGGGCCGTCCCGAGCTCGAGGCCGTCATCCGCGCCTGGTGCGACTGGAAGGCGCGCTGAGCCGTCAGGCCGCAGGCCGGCGGGCGACGATGCTCGCGTACGCGATGTGGCCGAAGAAACCGCCGGCGGCCACGCGCCGCCGCGCCTCGGCCTTGAGCGCCGCGGCGAGCTCGTCACCGATCTTGGCCGCCGCCCGCAGCATGTCCGCCCCGCGGTCGACGACCGTGAGCATGTAGCCGCCGTCGCCCGTCTCGACGAAGCCGTGGCTGCGCGCGAGGCTGACCTCGAAGCCGCAGTCGCGCAGGAGCGCCGGCAGGCGGCGCATCACCCTCCGGTCGGTCACGGACTTCGCCATCATCGCGTCGATGCAGGTCTGCAGCGGGTCGTGCTCGTCGAGCGCGACCGTGGCGGTCGCGTAGTCGCCGTCGAACGCCGCCAGCCGGCCGCCCGGGCGAAGGACGCGGAACGCCTCGGCCAGTGCGCGCTCCGGCTCGGGCACGTGGCTGAGCGTGGAGTCGAACACCACGACGTCGAAGCGCTCGCCGGCGAACGGCAGCGACCGCGCGTCGGCCGGCTCGAAGGCGACGTTCGCGACGCCGGCGGCCAGCGCGCGCGCCTTGTCGAGCAGTGACTCGGCGAGGTCGACGCCGACGACGGTGTCGACCTCCGGCAGGCCGGCGAGCACGCGCGTCAGGACGCCGGTCCCGCAGCCCACCTCCAGCACATCGGCGCCGGCCGGCATCTCGACGGCGGCCAGGAACGCCCGCCGCATGTCCCGCTGCTGCGGATCGGCGCCGCGCGTCTCCAGCACGTCGGCCAGCCGCTCCTGCATCGTCGCATCGAGCGCGCTCACGCTCGCCCATACGTCCGGCATCGTGTCCTCCTTCGACAGCTCCTGTAGCGCTGGGTCTCGGCCGACCCCGCGACGTTACAGCGCGGTGTAACGGCCGCGGTGGTTGCGCGACCAAGCGGACATGAGTCCCCTGCAGCCGCTCCCGCCGACGTTCGCCGCGACCGTCACGGCGCTGCACAGCGTCGCCGAGCAGATCGTCGCACCCGCCCGCAAGCCCGATAACGAGATCGCGCTCGAGCCGGCGCCGGGCGGATTCGGCACTCCGCCGTTCGTGCACGAGGGCCGCCGGCAGCGGGTCCGCGTCGAGGGCGCCGACCTGGTGCGCGACGACGACGGCGACGAGCGGCGCACCGCGCTGACCACGCTCGAGGACGCGCGCCGGCTGGTCGCCGATCTCGTGCCCGGCGGCCCGCTGGGCGCCGAGCCGCTGGACGTCGATCCGGTGGCCGCCGCGCGGCTGGCCGACTGGTACGCGTTCGGCGCCGACATCCTCGGCGCGATCGCCGACGCGACCGCGACGCCCGCCCGGCTGTGGCCCGAGCACTTCGACCTCGCGATCGAGATGGGCACCGAGCGTGCCAACTACGGCTTCTCGCCGGGCGACGAGAACCACGCCGAGCCGTATGCCTACGTCGGTCCCTGGACCGCTGAGGTCGCCGGCGAGTTGTGGCAGGCCACCGGCTTCCGCGGTGCCGAGCTCGCGTACGCGGAGCTTCTGGCGGCGGCCGACCCGTCCGCCGCCGCCCTGGACTTCTTCCTCTCCCGCAAGGAGGCGCTCGCATGACCTGGCATCGCGTGCTCGCGACGGACGATCTGCCGGAGGGCCGCGTCACGACGGTCACCGCCGGCCACAAGAGCGTGGCGCTCGTGCACTACGACGGACAGTTCTCGGCGCTCGACAACCGCTGCCCGCACCAGGGCGGGCCGCTGGGCGAGGGGTCGATCGAGAATGGGCTGCTGCGCTGTCCGTGGCACGGGTTCGACTACTGCCCGCTGACCGGCTCGTCGCCCGGGTTCGACGACGAGGCGACGACATACCCGCTCGAGATCCGCGACGGCGACGTGTACATCGCGGTCGAGGAGGACGCCCACGTCACGACCGTCTCGGACCTGATGGCGGAGACGATGGTCAACTGGGGCGTGCGCCATGTGTTCGGCATGGTCGGCCATTCGAACCTCGGCCTCGCTGACGCGCTGCGGCGCCAGGAAGAGGCCGGCCGGCTGACCTACATCGGGATCCGGCACGAGGGCGCGGCGGCGTTCGCGGCCAGCGCCTACGGGAAGCTGACCGGTCGCCCGGCGGCCTGCTTCGCCATCGCCGGGCCTGGCGCCACGAACCTGCTCACCGGCCTGTGGGACGCGAAGGTCGACCGCGCGCCGGTGCTCGCGCTGACCGGCCAGGTCGACACGCAGGTGCTCGGCCCGGGCGCGTTCCAGGAGGTCGACCTGTCCGGCGCGTTCGGCAGCGTCGCCGCCTGGAGCCAGCCGGTGCTGCACGACTCCAACCCGGTCGAGCTGATGAACCTCGCCTGCAAGAACGCGCTCGTCCGCCGCGACGTGGCGCATCTGATCTTCCCCGACGAGGTGCAGACGCTGCCCGCGCCCGACGGCGTGCAGGCGGGCGGCCCGGACGGCCGCGTGACGCCGCTGGGCATCGCGCCGCCGGCGGAGTCGCTCGACCAGGCGCTCGGGCTGCTGCGCGCCGCGAAGCGACCGGCGCTCATCGTCGGCCACGGCGCCCGCTTCTCCATGCCGGCGGTGATCGCGCTCGCCGAGCAGCTCGGCGCGCCGGTGATCACCACGTTCAAGGCGAAGGGCCAGATCGGCGACGACCACGCGCTCGCCGCCGGCGTGCTCGGCCGCAGCGGGACGCCGGTCGCGAGCTGGATCATGAACGAGGCCGACCTGCTGCTCGTACTCGGCGCGTCCTTCTCCAACCACACGGGCATCTACGCCGGGCACCCGATCATCCAGGTCGACTTCGACGCCATGCAGCTCGGCAAGTTCCACGCCGTCGACTGCCCGGTCTGGGGCGAAATCGGCGTCGTGGTCGATCTGCTGCGCGCCGCGCTCCCCGAGCGGCTCGCGACCGACGACCAGGCGGCCCAGCTCGCGGAGCGGTGGGCGATCTGGCGGGCCGAGAAGGCGAGCCGCGCCGCCGACGACCGCGGCGCCGGGATCAACTCCGCGTCGGTGTTCGCCGCGCTGGAGCGGCAGATCCCCGCCGACGCGGTGATCGCCGTCGACGTCGGCAACCACGCGTACTCGTTCGGACGCTACTTCGAGTGCAAGCGCCATACGGTCCTGATGTCCGGCTACCTGGGCTCGATCGGCTTCGGCTACCCGGCGGCGATGGGCGCCTGGGCCGCGGCGCCCGACCGGCCGATCGTCGCGATCACCGGCGACGGCGGCTTCGCGCAGTACATGGCCGAGGTCACGACCGCGGTCCGGCACGGGATGAACATCACCCACGTGCTGCTCAACAACGGTCAGCTCGGCAAGATCGCCAAGGAGCAGCGCGCGGGCGAGTGGGACGTCTGGCAGACGACGCTGCACAACCCCGACTTCTCGGCGTTCGCCCGCAACTGCGGCGCGTTCGGCGTCCGGGTGGGCGATCGGGCCCAGCTCGACGCGGCGCTCGCCGCCGCCGTCGCGCACGACGGGCCGGCGATGGTCGAGGTCATGACCGACGCCGATCTCGTCTGAGGTCGTGCCAGTCGCGGAACGCGTCGAGCAGCGGTGACACGGCCCGCGGCTCGACGACGTCGCCGCTCGCGCGCGTGACGGCGATCGTGGTGCGCACCTGGTCGAGGTAGACCTCGCAGCCCGAGCAGGCCGCGACGTGCGCCTCGAACCGCGCGGCGTCCTCCGGCGCCAGTGCGCCCTCCAGGTAGTCGGTGACGAGCTCCACGAGCTCCTGGCACGTCATATGACTCGGTCTGCCCGCGGCGGCAAGCGTTACACGCGGCGCGCACGGAACGCGGCGAGCACGGTGTCGCGCAGCTCGGCCGGCACCGCGTCGTCCTCGATCCGGCCGACGGCGGCGATCGTGATCCGCATCTGCTCGAGGTACCACCGGCAGCCGTCGCACAGCTCCAGGTGCGCCTCGAAGATCGCGACCTGCTCCGGCGAGAGCCTGCCCTCGAGGTAGTCGGTGATGACCTCGACGACCTCCTGGCAGCTGATGGCGGACCCGTCAGCCATCGATGTGCCTCTCGAGCGCGGCGCGCACGCGCGAGCGCGCGCGGTGCAGCAGCACACGCTGGTTGGCCTCGGAGACGTCGAGCGTCGCGCACACCTCCTCGGAGCTGTAGCCCTCGACGTCGCGCATGCGGATGACGGTCTGCTGGGTAAGCGGCAGGTCGGCGATCGCGCGCATGGCGACGCGGATCGTCTCGCGATCGGCGACGAGCTCGTCGGCCGCCTTCCAGTTGGCCGGGAACGCGCGCCAGCCACCCGGGTACTGATCGTGCGGACCGCGGAAGCGCTCGGGGTCGACGGCGGGCGCGTCGTCGTCCGGCGCCAGCGCGGCGAACGGCACGGTGCGCGCCTCGCGCATGCCGCGCGTCTTGGCCTGGTTGACGAGGATCGACAGGATCCACGTCTTCAGCGAGGAACGACCCTCGAAGCGGTCGAGGCCGTTGATGACCCCGAGCCAGGTCTCCTGCACGACCTCCTCGGCCACGGCGCGGTCCTTCACATAGGTACGGGCCACCGTGAGCATGGTGCCGTAGAGGCTCGCCACGAGCCGCGCGAACGCCGTCTCGTCACCCGCGCGCAGGCGCTCGAGCAGCGCAGCCTCCGCGGCAGCAGGATCGACCGTGGCCTCGGCCATGACCCGCCGAACCTACCGGCGGGCCGGGGCCGAAGTCCAACGCGATCAGGCAGCGGTGACGAGCACGAGCACGCGGCCGTCGTGCACGGCCGCGACGTCCTTGGCGATCGCGCCCGCGTCGAGCCCCGCCTCCGCGAGGCCCTTCTCGAGCTCGTGATGGGAGGCGACGTGCACGTGGCGGGTGCCGTTCTCGTAGATCGCGATCTCGTCGCGGTCGATGTCGCCGAAGCTGCCGTGGCGCTGCTCGCCCGCCGTGGCGGGCGCGAAGCTGCCCATCGCGCCCGGCATGCCGGCGAAGGCGCCGACCTCCATCGCCTCGCCGACGAACGCACCGACGCGTTCGTCGTGCAGCGCGTGGCCGCTGATGATGCTGATCCGCGCCGGCGGCATGCCGTCGGCGAGCAGCTGCTGCACCGCGGCCTCGGCCTCGGCGATGTTGGCGTAGGAGGAGCACGTGGTCGGCATGGTGGATCCCTTCGGTTGGGGGTGGCGCCGCAGCAGCGCGAGCCCGGCGGCGGGGAACAGCAGGACGGAGAGCAGGCCGGCGCCGACGAGCGCCGCCGCCTCCCCCGCCCCGATCAGGTCCAGCTCGCGGCCGATGGCCGTGGCCGCGACCAGGAACGGGAGCGACGTCGCCTGCATCAGGGCCGCCACGAGCAGCTCGCGGCGGTCGAGCAGGCGCCGGTACAGCAGCGCGGGCAGGCCGCGCACGACCAGCAGGGCGGCGACGAACAGCGGCACCATGGCGAGCGCCGAGGCGCTGCCGGTGAGCGCGGCCAGGTCGAAGCGGATCCCGCTGGTCACGAAGAAGACGGGGATGAAGACGCCGAAGCCGATCGCCTCCAGCTTGCGGCGGAAGTCCGGGTGCGTCATCGCCCGGTCCGGGTCGGCGAGCGAGAGCACGGCACCGGCGGCGAACGTGCCGAGGATCACCTCGAGCCCGAGCTGCTCCGCCGCGGCGGCGAACCCGACGAGCAGGACCATGGCGCCCCGCACGCGGATCTGGGCGGTGGTGTCCTGCAGCCGCATCAGGTCGGTGCGGATGCGCGGCGAGCGCTGCGCGCCGCGCACGACGCCGAACACGGTGAGCGCCAGGCAGAGCAGCGCCCCGATCAGCACGAGCGTCGCGCCCGGGCCGCCCTCGCCGGCGAAGAACAGCGACAGCAGGATGATCGCGGCGAAGTCGGCGATCGACCCGCCGGCGATCACGAGCTGCCCGAGCCCGGAGCCGATCCGCCCCGTGTCCTTGAGTACCGGGATCAGGACACCGAGCGACGTCGAGCCGAGCGCGATTGCGATCAGCAGCGGCGTCTGGACGAGGCCGCCGGCGGCCAGCGCGAGGGCGGCGACGACCGCGAGCGCGAACGACAGCGCGTAGCCGCCGGCGGTGAGCCGCAGCACGGGCCCGCGCAGGCGCCGGAAGTCCACCTCGAGGCCGCCGAGGAAGAGCAGGAAGCCGAGGCCGATCGTCGCGAGCACCGCGATCGTCGCGTCGACCTGCACCCAGCCGAGGATCGACGGGCCGACGACGATGCCGGCGACGATCTCCAGCACGACCGCGGGCATCCGCAGGCGCGGGGCGAGGCCCAGCAGGAACGGTGCCGCGAACGCGACGGCGACGACGATGAGGAGTCCGTCGAGCGATGGCATGGCGGTGCAGTCGCCCGAGCGCGCGGATCGTTACGGCTGTAACGCCAGGGCCCCCGGCGCGACCAAAGCGGCGTTCCATCCCCTGTACGACCCCTGGAGGTCCACATGCCGGTCTCTCTCCCGCGCATCCGCGCGGTCATGCTCGTGCTCGCCTTCGCAACCGGGTTCCTGCTGCTGGCGGCCAACGCGATGGCGTCGCCCGGCGGCGCGCTGTACACCCAGACCAACGATCCCGGCGGCAACTCCGTGCAGCGGTTCGCCCGCGCGGCCGACGGCTCGCTCGCGCCGGCCGGGACGTTCGCCACCGGCGGCCTCGGGCTCGCCACGCTCGGCGGCCGCCAGGGCGCCGTCGAGCTGTCCGGCGACGGCCGCTACCTGTACGCCGTCAACGCCGGCTCGGACAGCGTCTCAGTGTTCCGCACGACACACAAGCGCGTCCGGCTGATCGACACGGTCGCCTCGCGCGGCGTCGCCCCCGCCAGCATCGACGAGCACAACGGCCGCGTCTACGTGCTCAACACCGGCGGCACGCCGAGCGTCACGGCGTACTGGCGCGTTCCCGGCGGGTCGCTGAAGGCGATCGCGACGCGCGCGCTCGCGCCCGGCGCCGACGGTGCCGCGCAGGTGTCCGTGATGCCGGACGGGCGTTCGCTCGTCGTCACCGAGCGCGTCGCCAACCGGCTCGAGACGCTGCCGCTGGACGCGTTCGGCCGGCCCGGAGCTCCCGTCGTGACCGCCTCCAGCGGAGCCGTCCCGTTCGGCTTCGGGATCTCGCCGCAGGGCACCGTCGTCGTCTCCGAGGCGGGCGCGAGCAGCGTGTCGTCGTACCGGGAGGGGCGCGACGGCGCGCTGCGCACGATCACGGCGTCGCTGGCCGTCGGCCAGGGCGCCGCGTGCTGGGTCGCGGTCTCGCCGAACGGGCGCTTCGCCTACACCCGCAACGCCGCGGGCGGCATCAGCGGCTTCGCGATCGACCGTGACGGGTCGCTGACCGCGATCGGGACGACGAACCTGGTCCCGTCGCCGCGCGACCTGGACTTCGACGCGAGCGGCCGGTACCTGCACGCCGTCAGCCCCGGCGGTCAGGTCACGTCCTACCGCGTCGGCCCGGACGGCGCGCTGACGTTCGCCGGCAGCGCGCCGGCGGCCGCGGGCATCACCGGCGCCGCGGCGCTGTAACGATCCCGGGTGGTCATGCGACCAACGTCGCAAGACCACCCCCTGGGACATCTCCGATCTGCGGGCCGTCTACATCAACTGCACGCTCAAGCGCTCGCCCGCGGTGTCCAACACGCAGGGCCTGGCCGATCGCTCGATCGCGATCATGGAGGCCAACGGCGTGACCGTCGAGCAGTTCCGCGCGATCGACTACGAGATCGCCACCGGCGTCTACCCGGACATGACCGAGCACGGCTGGGCGCGCGACGACTGGCCGGCGATCTTCGAGCACGTGATCGGCGCCGACATCCTCGTGCTGTTGTCGCCGATCTGGCTCGGCGAGAAGTCGTCGGTCTGCACGCAGGTGATCGAGCGGCTGTACGGCAACAGCCACCTGCTCAACGAGGACGGCCAGTACGCCTACTACGGGCGGACCGCCGGCTGCCTGATCACCGGCAACGAGGACGGCGTCAAGCACTGCGCGATGAACATCCTCTACTCGCTCCAGCACCTCGGCTATGCGATCCCGCCCCAGGCCGACGCCGGCTGGATCGGCGAGGCCGGCCCCGGACCCAGCTACCTCGACGAGGACTCCGGCGGCCCCGACAACGACTTCACGAACCGCAACACGACGTTCATGACCTGGAACCTGCTGCACATGGCGCGCATGCTCAAGGACCGCGGCGGGATCCCCGCGTACGGCAACCAGCGCTCCGAGTGGGACGCCGGCTGCCGGTTCGACTACCCCAACCCGGAGTACCGCTGAGCATGCGCGACGATCGGGTCTTCGCGGCGACGCGGTGGCTGGGCGCGGCGATCGTGCCGTTCCTGATCGTCGCCTTCGCCCTGCTGTACTTCTTCCCGGACGACACACGGCACTGGTTCGCGTGGGACGTCCAGCCCACGATCACGCCGCTGATCATGGGCGCGGGCTACATCGCGGGCGCGTACTTCTTCGTGCGCGTCGCGCTCGAGACCCGCTGGCACCGGATCCAGGTCGGGTTCCTGCCCGTGACGGCGTTCACGCTGTTCATGGCGATCGGGACGTTCAACCACCTCGATCGTTTCGCGACGGCGCACGTCGCGTTCTGGATCTGGGTCGGCCTGTATGTCGTCACGCCGGTGCTCGTCCCGTTGACCTGGTGGCGCAACCGCGCGACGGACCCGCGCACCCCGGAGCCGGGCGAGCGGCCGCTGCCCGGCTTCGTGCGGCCGCTGCTGCTCGCGGTCGGCGGCGCTCAGTCGGCGATCGCGCTCGTTCTGCTGCTGTCGCCGGCCACGATGATCGAGCACTGGCCGTGGCAGCTCACGCCGCTGACGGCGCAGACGCTCGGCGGGTGGTTCGCGCTCCCCGGCGTGACGGCGCTGATGATGGGCCTCGACGGCCGCTGGACGGCGATCCGGATCACGCTCGAGAGCCAGCTGATCGGGCTTGCGCTGATCCTGCTCGGCACGATCCGCGCGTGGGACGACGTCGACACGTCGAACGCGATCGCCTACGTCTTCGTGGCCGGCATCGCCGTGCTGTTCGCCGCGCTGCTCGCGCTGCTCACGTTCTCCCGGAGCCGGGCTCGCCCATCCGGCGGGCGCTTCGCGGCCGCGGCCGGTGGGTAACCCCGTGGTCCACCGACAGCCAAAGGAGACAGACATGTTCGAGCGGCTGAACACGCCCGAGGAGGCCTTCAACTACAAGCTCGGCGCGGCGCTCAAGATGGAGCACACGGTGCTGGAGAAGATCCTCGAGGACAGCATCGACGAGGCGCAGGACGACAAGCACAAGCAGCTGTTCCGCCACCACGCCGAGGAGACGCGGCAGCAGATCCGCAACCTCGAGCAGGTGTTCGCGGCGTTCGGCTGGGACGTCGACGATTCGCCCTGCCCGGCGATCGAGGCCCTCCACAAGGAGGCCAAGACGAACATCAAGAAGACCGACGAGGCGATCGTCGACTCGATCATCCTCGCCGGCACGCTCGAGGTCGAGCACCACGAGATCGCGGTCTACGAGGGCCTGATCATCAACGCGCGCGCCATGGGTCGCGACGACGTCGTGCGGCTGCTCGAGCAGAACCTCGAGCAGGAGCAGCACACCCTGCAGGAGGCCAAGACCGCGCTCGAGCAGGTCGCCGCGGCCGCGCCGCAGCGGGCCTGACCGGGCAGCCGCGGCGCCGACGGTGACCGGACGGCTACGGTCAGAAATCCGATCCTGGGGCGGGCCTCGGCCCGCCCTTGGATCCGGGCGATCGGCGGATCATCCGAAGCGCGGCAAGACCTCGCGCGCCCAGGTCGTGAAGAACGCGTCCTGCTCGGGTCCGATCTGCTGCACGAACAGCTGGTCGACGCCCGCGTCGGCGTACTGCTGCAGCGACTCCACGTGGCGGTCGAGGTCAGGCCCCACAGGCGACGCGATGTGCTCCGCCGTCACGAGCTCGCATGCCTGCTCGAAGTGCGACGGCGTCGGCAGCACCTGTGCGAGCTCGCCCGGCAGGCCTTCGTTGGGCCACAGGCGCAGCACGGTGTCCATGGCCTCGCGCTCGTCGTCCATGAAGCACACCTTCGTGCCGGCCTGGACGGGTCCCGTGCCGCCCTCCGAGCGGTAGCGGCCGATCGCGTCCTTGTCCGGGGCGGTCGTGCAGAACCCGTCCCCGATCCGCGCGGCCAGCTCGATCGCCTTCGGGCCGAAGCCCGAGACCAGGATCGGCGGCGGCTCGGCGGGAAGGTCATAGACGCGCGCGTTCTCGACCGTGTAGTGGCGACCGTGATGGCTCTGCTGGCCGCCCTGCCAGAGCGCCCGGATCACCTCGACGGCCTCTTCGAGCATCTCGAGGCGCACGTCGGCCTCGGGCCAGCGGTCGCCGAGGATGTGCTCGTTGAGCGCCTCGCCGCTGCCGACGCCGAGCAGGAAGCGACCCTCGTGCAGCACGCCGCTGGTCGCCGCGGCCTGCGCGATCACGGCCGGGTGGATGCGCACGGTCGGGCATGTCACGCCGGTCGTGACCGGCAGGCTCGTCGCCTCGGCGAGCGCCCCGATCACGGACCACACGAACGGGCTGTGCCCCTGCTCGTCGTTCCACGGGTGGTAGTGGTCGGAGATCCACAGCGCGTGGAACCCGGCCTGCTCGGCGCGCCGCGCCTGCTCGACCAGTTCGCGCGGCCCGAACTCCTCGCACGACAGGAAGCAACCGATCCTCATCGCCGCTCCCTACCCGCGCGCCCGGATCGCGCGCCCGCGACGGTCAGCGCCGTTACGGGAGCGGCGTGCGCCCGCCGCGCTCTCGTCAGCGCCTCAGCCGCACCCCCCGACGGATCGTGCTGCGGCCGTCGGGGGTCCGGACCTTGAGGACGACCCTGACCTTCAGGCTGCGCCTGTCGGCCCGGCGCATCGCGGCCCGCAGCTCGCGCCGCACCTTCCGGCTCAGCCGCACCCTGAGCGTGTGCCGGCGCTCGTCGCGGATCCGCAGCTTCCTCGACTTGCCGATCCGCTCGCCGGAGCGCCTGAGCACGGCGCGGACCGCGCAGCGCTCCGGGCACGCGACCCGCAGGCGCAGCGCGCGCCGCATCCGCTGCGATCGCCGCGCCTTCAGCCGCGCACCGGTCTCCGCCGACTCGCCGGCGACGTCGCCCTGCGACACGTCCCCCTGCGACACGCCGCCCTCGGACACGCGCGGCGGCGTGGCGCGCGCCGCCGGGCCGGACACCGTGATCTCCACCGACGCCGTGGCCGTCTCGCCGCCCGGATCGGTCACGGTCAGCGTCGCGGTGTACGTGCCGGGCGTGCGGTACGTGTGGCTGATGCTGGGGCCGCCGGCCTTGACGCCGTCCCCGAAGTCCCACACCATCAGCAGCTGCGCGCCCTCCGGATCGCGTGCCGCTGACGTGAAGCGCACCGGCAGCGGCGCCGTGCCCGACCGCGGCGCCGCCGCGACCTCGACGGTCGGCGCCTGATTGGCCGGCGGGCCGTCCACCACGATCGTCATCTCGGCCGTGTCGAACCCGCCGTCGGCGTCGGTGGCCGTCACGGTCGCCGTGTACGTCCCCGGCGCGGTGTACGTGTGCGACGCGTTGCGCCCGAACGCGCCCGCGCCGTCGTCACCGAAGTCCCACAGGTAGGTGATCTCGCTTCTCGGCCCGTCGGCGTCGAACGCGTCCGCCCCGAACTTCACGGTCAGCGGCGCGCGGCCGGTGGTGGGATCGGCGGCCGCGAACACCGTCGGCGCCGCGTTCGGCCGCTCGCTCACCACGACCTCGACGGTGTCCGACGCGGTCTTGCCCTCCGGGTCGGTCACCGTGACGGTGGCCGTGTAGGTGCCCGGGTCCTCGTACCGGCGCCGCGGGCTCTGCTGGATCGTCGAGCCGCCCTCGCTGAACTCCCAGCGGTAGATCAGGGCGCCGCCCTGCGGGTCCAGGCCGGTGGCGGAGAACTGCACGTCCAGTGGCGCCTCGCCCGCCGTCGGATCGGCGAACGCCTGGACGGTCGGGGCATCCGGATCCTCGCCGCCCTCGGTCTCGATCGAGAACGCCAGCGACTGCACGGCCTCCTCGTTGCCGCCCGCGTCCGTCGAGCGGTACTCGACCACGTGATCGCCATCCGCCGACACCGTGAACGCGGTCTCGAACGGATCGTCGCCCGCGTCGTTGTCCGCACGCATCCACTCGCCCTGCTCGCCGTTCGTGTTCACCCGGTACTCCGTGAACGCGGCGTCGCCGGCGGCCGACAGCGTCACGCCGACCGGGCCGTCGTAGGTGCCGCCGGCGCCCGGCTCGGCCGGGTCCAGCGCCGCCGACGTCTGCGGCGGCGCCGCGTCGGCGAGGTCCTTGATCCGCACGTTGCGGAAGTAGACGTCGTCGCCGGCGCCGTGCATCTGCAGGCCGATACGACCCGTGGCGAGGTCGGAGACCGGGTCGTCGTCGACCCACTCGTTGATCTTCGTGCCGTTCAGGTACACGACGATGCGGTCCGCGCGCACGACGATCTCGTACTCGTTCCACTCGCCCGGCGGGTTGAGCACCTCGTCGCGGAGCTCCAGGTCCGCCGCCTGCTCGAGGTAGATCGCGCCCGTCGTCTGCGCCGGGTTGTCGGTCGCGTCGATCTGGATCTCCTCGCCCTGGTCGATCGACGTCTGGTCCGTGTTCGCCCCGGTGTCGGGGAAGCCGACGAAGACGCCGGAGTTGTCGTCGCCGGGCATCATCCACTCGAGCTTGAGCGAGTACGGCGCGTCGAAGTCGGCCTTGGTGTACATCAGGCCGAAGCCGCCGACGGACCGGATCGCGCAGTCCTCGCGCACGAACGTCCCGCTGCCGGCGTACGTCCAGTCCGCGAGCGACTCGTCGGTGCCGTCGAACAGCATCGTGTAGCCCGCCTCCGGCGTGTACGGCTCCTCGCAGGGCGGCGGGGGCTCCAGCTCCGGCGGCTCGCCGACGTGGAAGTACTCGAACGACCCGGTCTCCGCGCCGGTGCCGTTGTAGGCGGAGAGCCCGACGCCCGCGCCCGCGAGCCCGGTCAGCGGGAAGCCGGTTCCGACCTCGGTCCACGTCTCGCCGTCGTCGAGCGAGTAGCGGCCGCGCAGCTGGCCGTCCACCGCGATCATCTGCAGCGAGATGGCGTTCTGCGCGCCGGCGGGCAGCGGCGGGCTGTCCTGCCAGCCGGACGCGCGAGCGAGCTCCACGACCCACTCGCCCGACGGCTCGCGCATGACGACCAGCTTGCCCCAGTTGGCCGCGCTCGCGTGCGCCACGAGCCCGCCCTGGACGTAGTCGTCGGTGCCGTCGAGCGACACCTTCGTCGTCGCCGCCCAGCTGCCGCCGTCGAGCGGCGACGCCTGCAGCGCCACGTTGCGCGCGCTGACCGTGCCGCCGACGATGTCGCCCTCCTGCGCCTTGATGTGCAGCTTGCCGTCGGCGAGCGAGTAGCCGGTGACGTCCTCGTTGAGGATCGTCGACCAGCGGCAGCGGTCGAGCGCCGCGCCGTCGAACTCGTCGTCCGGCTCGAACGTCGGCGGGCACTGGACCGGCTCGTTCTGCGTCACGTCGAGGTAGTCGAAGTTGACGTTGCCGTCGTCGCCCGCGTCGTAGCGGATCGAGATGTCGTTGCTGCCGGCGCGAAGCTGGAGCCGCTCACCGACGGTCGCGTACGACGTCCAGGCGCCGGTGTCCGGCAGCGCGAGCTTCTTCACGAACTGGTCGTTGACGTAGAGGCTCACCTCCTTGGTGCCGGCGAACGGGTTCGGCCCGTTGGCGTAGCCGATCTCGACGTCGGTCGCGGCGTCGGCGAGCGCGTTCACGGTGAACGTGGTGCTCGCGCCCTCGTTCTGGTAGCCGCCGACGTAGCCCAGGCCGCTGTAGCCCGCGTGCTCGGTCTCGGCGTGCGCGCCGCCGGCGAGCGTGGCCGCCTCGGCCTCGTAGCGAGTGACGCCCGCGGGCGCGAGCCGCAGCGAGTCGAGGTTGACGTGCCCGTCGTCGCCCTCCGCGTGCTTGATCTCGATCGTGTTCTCGCCGGCGTCGAGCGTGACGCCGTCGACGTACAGCCGGTAGTTCGTCCACGTGCCGGTCGCGGGCAGCGTGATCTGGCGGCTCTCACCGTTGACGATCAGCGTCACCGTCTTCGGACCGTCGAACGGGTTCGGGCCGTTCGTGTAGCGCAGCGCCATCCGGTAGTCGCCGGCCTTCGGCGCGTCGGCGTCGACCTTCACGGACGCGCCGACCGTGCCGAAGCCCGACACGAAGCCGGTGCCCGTGTAGCCGGCGTGCTCGGTGTCGAACTGCGCGCCGCCGCTGAGCACGCCGTCCTCGAGCTCGTACAGGCCGTCGCTGACCGGCGCGACGTAGCCGGGCAGGTTGTTGAGCGTGTACCACGCCTCGGTGCTCAACAGCGGCTCACCGTCCTCGGCCTCGAACGGCCGCGGCGAGCGTACGTAGACGACGCGGTTCGGCTTGAGGCCGTCGATCTCGAGCGAGACGGTCTTGTGGTCGGCGGACACGGTCGCGTCGGTGACGGTGAGCGTCTCCTCCGCGACCTTGGGGCCACCGTAGGCCGCGGTCGGGACGTAGGTCCACTGCTGCACCCGGTACTTGGACGCCAGATCGGCCAGCGTCGCCTCCGACAGCGGCTTGGTGTAGGTGAGGTCGAAGCCGCCGTCGGCGAGCTCCATCTTCTGGATGTCGAACGTCTGGGTGCCGTTCGGGACGAGCTTCTGGAGGCCGAACATCAGCTTGCCGGTCTGGCCCCAGTTGCCGCCCGCGCCGAGGCCGCCGACGATGATCGACCCGTCGTCCTGGAGCAGCAGATGCGTGATGCCGGATTCGAGGCCCTGGGTCATCCGGAAGTAGGCGCCCTGGTACTCGCCGTCGACCTTCTCGAGGAACGCGCGCTGGATGCCGCCGTAGGTCACGTCGGCGACCCACATCTGGCCGGCGAACGGACCGTCCGGGATCAGCACCGGCTGGCTCGGCGAGTTCGCGATGTCGTTGTGCGGCATCCAGATCGCCGGCGGCGTCGGCTTCTGGTCGTCGAAGCGGCCGGGCTCGCCGTCCGGGCCGGTCGTGTAGTGGTTGTAGAACCGGCCCGGCTGGATGTGGATCAGCTTGTTGGCGGGCAGCCAGCCGCCCTGGTTGTCGGTGACGAAGATCTCGTCGTCCGGGCCCCACCCGATGCCGTGCGGCGTGCGCAGGCCGCCGGCGACGTACTCGACCGCGCCGGTGTCCTTGTTGATCTTCAGGTGGGTGCCGCGATCGACAGAGCCCTGCGGCACGGTCGAGGCGCCGCCGAGGTCGATCGAGACCGAGAGGTTCAGGTAGAAGAAGCCGTCCTTGTAGAGCAGGCCGAACGCGAACTCGTGGAAGTTGCCGTCGAACGGCCACGTGGCGATCTGGTCCTTCGCCTCGTAGACGCCGTTCTCGTCGGCGTCGATCAGCTTGCTCAGCTGGTGCTTCTCGGAGATGTAGATGTCGCCGTCGACGACCTTGATGCCCATCGGCTCGCGCAGGCCCTCGGCGATCTTGGTCGGCGTCACGTCGCCGGGATCGCCGGCCTCCTTGACGCCGCTCAGCCGCCACACCTCGCCGGCGGCGGTCGTGCTGCTCGGGTCGCCGTCGTCGTCGCCCCAGGTCAGGACGAGCAGGTCGTCGCCCATCCACTCCAGGCCGGTGACCTTCGGCTCGAAGCCCGCCGGCCGCAGGTTGACCAGGTCGTACGCGGGGTTGACGCTCTCGAGCGGAAGGCCGTCGCCCGGCGAGTCGACATCGCCCTCGCACTGCTTGGAGCCGGGCGCGGTGACGCGCACGACGCCCGCGTCGGTGCTCAGCACCGAGTTCGGGACGACGCTGAAGGCGCTGTCGCCGGGCCGCTTCCAGCTCAGCGTCAGCACCTGGTCGCCGCCGGCCTCGAAGTAGTTGACGCGCAGCGCGTGCATCCCCGCCGTCAGCTCGACCTCGCCGTCCACGTCCTCGGCGCCGTGCAGGCCGTCGTTGTCGATCACGAGGGCGTCGTCGATCAGCAGCTCGGACCCGTCGTCGCTCGTGAGCCGGAACGTGTACGTGCCGGCGGTCTGCACGGTGAGGTTCGCGATCGCGTGGACGATGAAGTTGTCGCTCAGCCCCCCGAACGCGTCGTTGCCGTTCCAGTCGATCGCGGGCTTGAGCACGTCGATGTTCGGCGTCTGGCCCGCCTTGATCGGGCACAGCTCGCTCGGGGCCCGGGGCAGCTGGAAGATGCGCTGCGTGACGCCCGGCTCCTGCGGCGGCGGGGTCTGCGCGTGCGCGCGTGGGGCCACGACCAGCCCACACAGCAGCGCAAGCAGGCCGGCGGACGCGTAGACACAGGCCTGACGCTTCCAAGCTGACAGCATTCCGAGCTCTCCCCTCCCGATCTGACGGCGCGCGGAACCGTATAAGAACTTTCGGTGGCGCACAACAGCCTTTTGCGCGATCTCAGCGAAAAGGTCTGTCGTCAGACGGTGAGCCCTACGACGCCGAGTCGCGCCCCGCCCACACGGTGACGCGTTCGAGCGGCAGACCGGCCTTCGTCGCCACGAGCCACGCGGCGTGATCCTCGTTCTCCGTCCAGACGTCGCGCACCACGATGACCGCGCCGTCGCGCTCGACCGTCCAGCCGGACCGCTGCGCGGCCTCCTCGAGCGTCGATCGGTGCTCGCCGAGCTCGAAGCCCGCGGGCAGCGTCACGTCGAACGGCTCGGTCCCGGGCGGATGCTTGACCCTGGCCACCTCGCAAGCGTACCCGGACCCGACTGGGGCACCGGTGCGGGTGACTAGGGACCTCACGCGGGAGATGCCCGGACGAGACGGCGGCCGCGCGAGAGGAGGCTCGCGGCATGAACACCACCGAGCTGATCAGGCCGCCGGCCGCTCCGACCCTCGGCCAGACGATCGCGGAGCTCGTTCCGCTGGTCGACACCATCGCCGGTTACGGGCCGCCCGTGATCTTCCTGGCGGGCCCGTGGCTGCTGCTGGGGCTCATGCTGAGCGCCCCGTTCGCCGTTCTCCTGACGCTGATCGCCGCCATGCTGCTGGCGGCGGCGGTCGTCGTCGCGCTCGTCGCGGCGCTCGTCGCGCTCGTCGTGGCGCCGTACCGGCTCGTGCGCCGGGCGCGGCGCGCGTACGGCGGCGAGCGCACCGCGCCGCTCGTGCCGGTCCGGACGCCGGGTGCGGTCGCATGAGCGCGCCGTGCCTGAGCGTCATCGCCGGCGGCGTCTCCGAGACCGATGCGGCGTCGTTCCAGACCGTCCGCCCGCGGCTGCTGCGCATCGCCTACCGCGTGCTCCGCAACGCCAGCGAAGCCGACGACGTGGTGCAGGACGCCTGGATCCGCTGGCAGGGGACCGACCGGACCGTGATCCGCGATCCGGGCGCGTTTCTCACCACGATGACGTCGCGGCTCGCGCTCACCGTCGGGCAGTCCGCGCGCGTCCGGCGCGAGATCTCCACCCGGCCGCTGGAGGTCGACGCGGTCGACCCGGGCGCCGATCCGTCACGCGTCGCCGAGCAGGCGGAGGCGCTCGAACTCGCGCTGCTCGCGCTGCTGGAGAAGCTGCCCGCGACCGAGCGCGCGGCGTACCTCCTGCGCGAGGCGTTCGACTATCCGCACCGGCGGATCGCCGAGCTGCTGGGACTCAGCGAGGCGAACGCGCGCCAGCTCGTCACACGCGCGCGCGGGCACCTGCGCGGCGAGCGATGCCGGCCGGTCGGCGCCGCCGACCGCCGGCGCCTGCTCGCCGCCTTCGCCGCCGCGGCACGCACCGGGGATCTCGCGCGGCTCGAGCGGCTGCTCGTCACCGACATCGTCGAGGAGGGACACCGTGAACTCACCGCAGCCTGACCAGCGCATGTCAACTGTCGAGAAGCTCGAGGACGACGCCGCGCTGGCCGGCCTCGCCGCCGCCGGCACGCTCCGCGCCGTCGAGGTGGCGGCGCTGGTGCTCGTCGGCCTGTTGGTGTGCCCGCCGCTGGCGATCCTCGTCGCCGTCGTCGTGCTCCCGCTGCTCGCGATCGCGCTGGTCGTGGCGCTCATCGCGGCGGTGCTCTCGGTCCCGTACCTGCTCGTCCACCACTTCCGCAACCCCGACGGAGGCCACGCCGCGCTGCTGGCCCATCGCCTGGGACACGCCGGCCGCGCGCTGCTCGACCTGGCGCCGCACCGGATCGTCAGCGAAGCGCGGCGAGCGCGTCCTTGAAGCGGGCCATCGCCTCCCAGTACAGGAACGGCCCCCAGCTCACGCGAGCGACGCCGCGTGCGGCGAGCTCGGTGAGCGACGGGGCCGGCGGCACGCTCACGACGTTCACCGGAGCCGGGACCTCCGCCAGGAACGCGTCGAGCGCGTCCGCCTCCCACAGCCCGATCGGGTACACGCAGTCGACGCCGGCGTCGACGTAGGCCCGCGCACGGCGCACGGCCTCCGGAACCAGCTCCCGCTGGGTCCCGGGGCCCGCCCCGGCGAGAAACGGGCCGAAGAACACGTCGACCCGGGCGTTGATCACGAGCGGATAGCCCGCGTCGACCGCGGCCTGGCGGACCGCCCCGAGCCACGCGGCCTGCTCTCCGGCGTCGCGCAGGCCGCTCGAGTGCTCGGAGTCCTCGAGATTGCAGCCGGCGGCCCCTGCGCTGTGCAGGGCGGCCACCAGCGCGGCCGGCTCCATCCCGTAGCCGGCCTCGGCGTCGACCGTCACCGGCACGTCGACGGCGCCCGCGATCCGTCCGGCCGCGGCCAGCATCTCGTCTCCCGGCGCGCCGTGGTCCTGGTGGCCGAGCGTCTCGGCCACGCCCACGCTCGTGGTCGCGACGACGGGAAAGCCGGCCGCGACGACCGCCTTCGCGGTCGGCACATCCCACGCGTTCGGAAGCAGGAGAGGCTCGCCGGGCCTATGCAGCGAGCGCAACCGGTCGCACCGGCTCTGGAGATCGGCTGCCATGCGCGGAGCCTACGCCGAGCGGCTCCGCCGGTGACGCTTCGGCTCCGCCGGGGCACAGGCCGACGACCAGGTCGACCTCGATGCTCTCGCCCTGAGGGTCGAGCAGCACGCGGCCGTGCCGCACCTCCGGATACGTCGAGCCGACGAACACGATGCCCTCCGGCTCCAGCCGCGCGGCCGCCGCGCGGCTCACCGGCTCGGGCTCGGGCGTGACGAACCAGTAGCGGACGTCGTCGAGCCCGATCATCCAGCCCCGGCGGGCCGTCGCGATCGCGACGTCGTACAGCGGCGCCGTCTGCGTCGCATCGCTCGGGACGACGAACGCCACCGATCGCGCGCGTCCGAGCGCGAGCTCGGCGACGAGCTGGTCGACGATCGTCATGGCCTGGATCTCGTGCATGCCCGAAGGACTGGATGGCCGGACGATCCGTGACAGCGACTGCCGCTGTCACAGAACGAGCGGCTGCCCAGTCTCGGAGGTGGCAACCCCGAGAGAAAGGGCCTGGCATGAGGATCGTGGTAATCGGCGGGAGCGGACTGATCGGATCCAAGCTCGTCACCAAGCTGGGCGAGCACGGGCACGAGGCGATCGCGGCGGCGCTCGACACCGGCGTCAACACGCTCACGGGCGAGGGGCTCGACGAGGCGCTGACGGGCGCGGCGGTGGTCGTCGACGTCTCGAACGCCCCGGCGTGGGAGGACGCGGCGGTGATGGAGTTCTTCATGACGTCGACCGGCAACCTGCTGGCGGCGGAGGCGGCCGCGGGCGTCGCCCATCACGTGGCGCTGTCGGTCGTCGGCACCGAGCGCCTGACCGAGAGCGGGTACTTCCGCGCGAAGCTCGCCCAGGAGCAGCGCATCGCGCAGTCCTCGATCCCGTACTCGATCGTCCGGGCGACGCAGTTCTACGAGTTCATGGAGCGCATCGCCGACGACGCGACCGACGGCGACACCGTCCGCCTCCCGCCGGCGCTCATCCAGCCGATGGCGGCCGACGACGTCGCCGCCGGCGTCGGCCGCGTGGCGGCCGGGGCGCCGATCAACGGGATGGTCGAGATCGGCGGCCCCGAGCAGTTCCGCCTCGACGAGCTCATCCGCGGCGTCCTGACGACGCGCGACGATCCGCGCGCCGTCGTCACCGACCCGCAGGCGCGCTACTTCGGGATCAACCCGAGCGAGCGCATGCTGCTCCCCGGCGCCGGGGCGCGCCTGGCCGAGACCCGCTTCGGCGACTGGCTCCAGCGGCAGCTCGCGACCGCGTAAACGCGGCGTCGGCGCCCGCGCCGCGAGCTGGCGATCGTGGCAGCGCCCGGTTAGCCTGCTCGCCGTGCGCGTGTTCCTCGCCGGCGCGACGGGCGTGATCGGCACCCCACTCGTGCCGCAGCTGTTGGAGGCCGGGCACGAGGTGACGGCGATGACCCGCTCGGTGGAGCGCGCGGCGCAGCTCGACGCCATCGGCGCGCACCCTGTCGTCTGCGACGTGTTCGACGCCGGCCGGGTGCGCGCGGCCATGGCCGGCGCGGCCCCCGAGGCGGTGATCCACCAGCTCACGTCGCTGCCCGCGCGGCTCGACTGGGCGGATCCGGGCACGTTCGCCGCCAACAACCGCGTGCGGACCGAAGGGACCCGCGTCCTCGTCGCCGCGGCGCGTGCCGCGGGCGCATGCCGCGTCGTGGCGCAGAGCATCGCGTTCGCGTACGCGCCGACGGGCGACCGCGTCAAGGACGAGGACGCCCCGCTGTTCACCGGCGCGCCGCCGCCGCTCGACGGCACGGTCGCCGCGGTCGTCGAGCACGAGCGGCTCGTCACGCGCACGGCGGGGATCGACGGTCTCGTGCTGCGCTACGGCATGCTCTACGGGCCCGGCACGTATCACGATCGGCACGGGTCCACGGCGGCCGACATCCTCGCGGGTCGCGTGCCGCTCGTCGAAGGCGCCACCGGCATGTACAGCTGGCTGCACGTCGACGATGCTGCCGCGGCGGCCGTCGCGGCCGTCGAGCGGGGCGCGCCGGGAATCTACAACGTCGTCGACGACGAGCCGGCGCCGCAGCCGGAATGGCTGCCGGTCCTCGCGCGGGCACTGGGCGCCGCGCCGCCGCGGGCGGCGCAGGTGCGGCCCTCACCGGACGCCCCGGAGATGTCGCTGCGCGGCGCCAGCAACGCCAAGGCCAAGCGCGAGCTCGCATGGCGGCCGCGGTACGCGAGCTGGCGCGAGGGCTTTGCCGCGAACCTCGCGTGAGCGCTATTCCACCCGCGCGGGATAATGCGGCGCGCGCATGCTCGAGCTCCCCCTGCCATCGTCGGGCTTGCTCAACCGTGACAGCGAGCGCGAGGCGCTGGAGCGGCTGGTCGCGGGCGTGCGCGCCGGCCAGAGCCGCGTGCTGGTGCTGCGCGGCGAGGCGGGAGTCGGCAAGACCGCCCTGTTGCGGCACCTGTCGGCTGCCGCGACGGGCTGCCGGATCGCCAGGGCGGCGGGCGTCGAATCCGAGTCCGAGCTCGCGTTCGCCGGCCTGCACGCGCTGTGCGCCCCCATGCTCGGCCATCTCGCGGATCTGCCGGACCCGCAGCGCGAGGCGCTGAGCACGGCGTTCGGTCTGAACGCCGGCCCGCAGCCGGACCGTTTCCTCGTCGGATTGGCGGTCCTGAGCCTGCTCGCCGCCGCCGCCGAGGAACAGCCGCTGCTGTGCATCGTCGACGATGCGCAGTGGCTCGACCGGGTGTCCGCGCAGACGCTCGGGTTCGTGGCGCGCCGGCTGCTGGCCGAGCGCGTCGGCTTGGTGTTCTCGCTGCGCGATTCCGGCGACGCGCACATGCTCGAGGGGCTGCCGGAGCTCGCGATCGAGGGTCTGTCGGCGGACGAGGCCCGGCTGCTGCTGGACGCGGCGATCCCGGGGCCGCTCGACGAGCGCGTGAAGGCACGGATCCTCGGCGAGGCGGGCGGCAACCCGCTCGCGCTGATCGAGCTGCCGCGCGGGTTGACGCCGGCGGAGCTGGCGGGCGGGTTCGGACTGCCGGACACGCGGCCGCTGGCGAGCCGCATCGAGCAGACGTTCCTCCAGCGCGTCCAGGCGCTCCCGCGCGAGACGCGGCTGCTCGTCCTGACGGCCGCGGCCGAGCCGCTGGGCGACCTGAGCCTGCTCTGGCGCGCCGCCGAACGGCTCGGGATCGGCGGCGAGGCGGGGCGTCCGGCCGAGGCCGCCGGACTGATCCAGCTCGGCGCGCGCGTGCGCTTCCCGCATCCGCTCGTCCGCTCGGCGGTCTACGGCGCGTCGGACCCGAGCGACCGCCGCGACGTGCACCGCGCGCTCGCCGACTGCACCGATCCGACCGTCGATCCGGACCGTCGCGCCTGGCATCGTGCGCACGCGACCGCGGTTCCGGACGAGGCGGTGGCAGCGGAGATGGCGCTCTCCGCCGACCGGGCGCAGGCCCGTGGCGGGCTCGCCGCGGCGGCCGCGTTCCTGCAGCGGGCGGCCGAGCTGACGCCGGACCCGGCGACGCGGGTGGAGCGCTCGCTGGCCGCGGCCCAGGCGAAGCTCGACGTCGCCGACGCCGCGTCCGCGTCCGACCTGCTGGCCGCCGCCGAGCTCGGCCCGGTCGACGAGCTGCAGCGCGCGCGGCTCGAGCGCCTGCGCGCGCAGATCGCGTTCACGACCCGGCGCGGGCGCGACGCGCCGCCGCTGCTCCTGGAGGCGGCCCGGCGGCTCGAGCCTCTCGACGCCAGGATGGCTCGCGCGACGTATCTCGAGGCGATCGCGTCGGCGATGTTCGCGGGGCGCCTCGGCAGCGGGCCGGACGAGCGGGCGGTGGCCGAGGCCGCTCGGGCGGCGACCCCGGCGCGCGCCCCCGACGCGGCGGACGTGCTCCTCGACGCCCTCGTGACGAGGTTCACCGCCGGCTATGCGGAGTCGGTCACGCCGCTCGCGCGGGCCCTGCGTGCGTTCGGCGACGGAGAGGACGGCGGCGAGAACCGGCGCTGGCTGTGGCTCGCGTGCCGCCTCGCGCAGGACCTCTGGGACGACGAGCTCTGGCACACGCTCGCCACCCGGGGCGTGCGCCTGGCGCGCGACACCGGCGCGCTCAACCTGCTCCCGAACGCGCTCAACTACCTCGCCGCGCTCAACGTCCATTCCGGGGCGTTCGCCACCGCCGCGGCGCAGGTCGACGAGGTCGAGGCGATCACGCGCGCGACCGGGCTCCCCCAGCTCCGGTACGCGGCGCTGATGCTGGCGGCGGCCCGCGGCGACCAGGCGCAGGCGCTCTTCGAAGACGCGTGGCGCAACGGGACCGCACGTGGCGAGGGCTCGGGCCTCGGTCTGTTCTGGTGGCTCTCCGCCCTGCGCAACAACGGCCACGGCCGCTACGAGGAGGCGCTCGCGGACGCGCGGCACGGATGCGAGCACGAGGACGTCATGGCCTACGGCTGGACGCTGGTCGAGCTGATCGAGGCCGCTGTCCGCTGCGACCGGCCGGACGAGGCCGCGGCGGCGCTCGCGATCCTGAGCGAGCGCACGCAGGCGAGCGGCACCGAATGGGCACTCGGCGTAGAAGCACGCTGCCGTGCGCTGCTCAGCGACGGCGAGGCCCTCTACGAGGAGTCCATCGAACGGCTCGGTCGCAGCCGCGCGACGCTCGAGCTCGCACGCAGCCGGCTCCTCTACGGCGAGTGGCTGCGACGCGAGAACCGGCGCACGGACGCGCGCGAGCTGCTGCGCGACGCCCACGCGAGCTTGAGCCAGATGGGCGCCGCCGGGTTCGCCGAGCGTGCCCGCCGTGAGCTCGTGGCGACCGGTGGGACCGTGCGCCGGATCACGGCGGACACGCGCGACGCGCTGACGCCGCAGGAGATCCAGGTGGCGCGGCTGGCGTCCGACGGGCGCTCGAACCCGGAGATCGGCGCCCAGCTGTTCATCAGCCCGCGCACCGTCGAGTACCACCTGCGCAAGGTGTTCCGCAAGCTCGACGTCAGCAGCCGCAGAGAGCTGCGCGCCGCGCTCGCGGACACGTCGGACCCGGCGGTCTCGGGCTTCGTCTAGTGCAGCACCGCCAGCGGCGCGGCGGGCCCCGACGGGGCGGGATCGGCCGCGGTGCAAAGTCGAGCGAACTGGTGGGGTTCATCTGTGCCGCGTATAGCGCTGCCAAACAAACCCCACTTGTTCGCTGAACATTCGGCCGGCCGATCACGCCTCCCTCGATGCCGGCGTTCGCCGGTGTCACCTGGCGGCTCGGGGCGACGCGTCGCCCGCCTCGGGGAGCGGGCGCGGCCAGTGGGCGTCAGGCGGCGGCGGGCACGGTCATCGCCGCCGCGACGATCAGCTTGGCGACCGCGCCGGGTTGCGAGACGGCGGCGGCGTGCGAGGCGCCGGCGAGCTCGACCACCCGCCGCGCCCCGGCGCGCTCGGCCTCGTAGCGCTGAAGCGCGGCCGGGATGATCCGATCCTGCTCGCCGATGGCGAACCACGACGGCACGTCCTTCCACAGCGGGCGGCCCTCCGTCGGTTCCGTGAGCGCCTCCTGGGTGGCGGGGCGCTGGGTCGCGGCCATCAGGGCGGCCTGCGGCGCGGCGACGTCGGCGCAGAACACGTCGTGGAAGCTCTCCGGGGCGATGTAGAAGTCGGTCGTCCCGTCGCTGCGCGGCACCGGCCGCACCGTCTCCTCGCCGACCATGCTTCCGGGGAACATGCCCGCGAGCTGGAAGCAGTGCTCGCCGGAGTCCGGCGCGAAGCCGCAGACGTACACGAGCCCGGTGATGTCGCCCGCGTCGGCCGCGACGTTGGAGATCACCGCGCCGCCGTAGGAGTGCGCGACGAGCAGGACCGGGCCGTCGATCGAGCGCACGAGGTCCGACACGCTCTCGGCGTCGGACGCCAGGCCGCGCAGCGGGTTGGCGGCGGCGATCACGCGACAGTCCGTGGGCAGCAGATCGATCACGTGATCCCAGCTCGCCGAGTCGGCGAACGCGCCGTGGACGAGAACGATCGTGGGCGGCATGACAGCGTCCTTTCGGTTGGGTGCATCACCGAGGACTGAGCAGCCGCCCGCGTTGTGACAGCCAGGCCCCGTGCGCCGCAGGAGGATCCGCGAACGCGGCCCTCAGCGCGACGGCACGGTGCCGCGCGCGGCGCGAGCCATGATCTGCACATATCGCTCGGGATGGGTCAGCTGCGGCGCGTGCCCGGCCCCGTCGACCGTCTCCCGCCCGGCGCGCGGGATCAGCCGGGTGAGCCGATCGATCACGCCCGCGAACGTGGGCGGGCTCTCGGACCCCTGGGTGAGCCGCACCGGCAGCTCGACGCGCGCCAGCGCGTCCTCGTCGATCCGGAGCTGGTTCGGATCCTGCAGCTCGTCGAGATAGGTCGGCGCGTTGTGGACGAAGACCGCCTTCAGCTCTTGCGGCAGCTCGTTCTCCCAGGCGCCGGGGCCGAACGCGACCTCGTCCGCGAACTGCCGCGCGGCCCCCGCGTGATCGCCGGCGGCGATCCGCCGGCCGACCGCATCGAGGCTGCGAGCGCCCTGCTGCAGGATGGCCTGCATCTCCGGATCGCCCTCGAGCAGGCCCCACAGCGGCGGCTCGTGGCAGGACAGCGAGCGGAAGACCTCGGGGCGCCTCGTCGCCAGCCGCAGCGCGACGTTGCCGCCGTACGAGCTCGTGACGACGTGCGCGGGCGCGTGGCCCAGAGTCTCCAGCAGCGCCGCGAGGTCGTCGCCGTCCTCATCGACGCTGCCGGGCGCGTCGGGGCGCTCGCTGCGCGAATGGCCGCGGCGGTCGTAGACGAGCACGCGGAACGACGCGGCCAGGGCCGGCGCCACCAAGCGCCATGCCGTCGCGTCCACCCATGAGCCGTGGACCAGCACCAGCGGCTCGCCGTCGCCATCGATCTCGTAGTACAGCCTGACCCCGTTCGCCTCGGTCACGGGCATGCGCACTCCTTCCTCGCGGTCGTGCTCGTTCGCTCGCGACGCTAGGCGCCCTCGGCCGCTCCGGCATCGGGCGAACGCCCCATCTCCCCGCGCTAGTCGACGAGGTCGTGCCGCATCGCGAACAGCGCGGCTCCGACGCGCGTCGACACGTCCGCCTTGGCGTAGATGTGCTCGACGTGGTGGCCCGCGGTCTTCTCCGTGATCACGAGCGCCGCGGCGATCTCCCGGTTCGTCCTGCCCGTGGCGAGCAGCCGCAGGACCTCGATCTCGCGATCCGTGAGGCCCGCGGGATGGCCCTGCGCGGCCCGGGTCGGCGCCGCCCCGGCCGCCTCGAGGACCGCATCCGCCGCTCGCTTGTCGACCGTTCCCGCACGCACCAGCGTGTCCAGCTCGTCCCGTGCCCGCTCCGGGCCCAGGGCACTGCGGTACGGGCGGTCGTGGGTCATCGCATCGAACGCGTCGGCGGCCGCGAGCACGCGAGCGGCGACGCCGAGCTGCGCGGCGACGGCCCGCCGGTGATAGCCGGACCCGTCGAGGCGCTCGTGGTGCGAGCCCGCCAGGGCGGCCAGCGGCGCCAACGCGGGCGCGCGCTCGAGGACACGCTCGGTGTAGTACGGGTGCAGCCGGACCCGCTCCCACTCGCCCGAGCTCAGGGGACCGGGCTTCTCCCAGATCCCGTTCGGCACCGACACGCGTCCGAGATCGTGGAAGAGGGCCGCGGCGCGCAGCTCGGCGCACTCCGCCCGCGAGCAGCCCAGAGCCTCGGCCGCGCCGGCAGCGAGCTCGGCGACCCGCGTCGAATGCCCGCGCAGGAAGCCGACCTTGAGATCGACGAAGTCGGCGAACGCACGACCGACCGTCGCAAGCCCGGCGCGGGCGATCGTCGCGATCGGCTCGGGCTCGGCCGCGATCACGCGCTCCCAGGCATCGGGCACGTCGGCCGCGCCCAGCAGCGCCTCGGGGTCCGAGAGCGCCGCGTCGACGACCTGCGGGTCGTAGCCGCGGCCGCGCCGCCGTGCGAGTGCGGCGGTCGCCTCCTGGAGACCGCGCGCCTGCTTGATGGCCACGCCGTCGTGCGCGACGCGGACGATCCGCAGCGGCCGCGAGATCTGCTCCCCCGCCACGTCGGCGGGGATCCCGGTCCCGTCCCAGCGCGCCATCATCTGCCCGAGCGCACGGGCCACCTCGCCGGGCAGGTACAGGCCCTGCGCGAGCAGCCTCCCGCTCTCGCAGAGGTCGGCCGCCGCGAGCGCGAACTGCTTCTGGCCGCCGGCCAGCTGTCCGGCGACCAGCCGCGCGCGCTCGGGCAGCGGCCGGTCGTCCGCCAGCCGGCGGACGAGGTAGCGGATGGCCTCCGCCGGCTCCGCGGCCGGGCCCAGCGCCTGCGCGCCGCTCTGGAAGCGGATGTCGTCACCGCCCGCCCAGCCGGCGAAATGAGACGCGGCGGCGGTGCAGCCGACGTGCGCGAGCAGCGCGACGTAGTAGACGGCGGAACGCTCGTCCGCGCCGCAGCCGAGCCGCTCGGCCAGCTCGAGCGCTGACAGGCACACGCCGAGCTCGTGCTCCAGCGACCGGCCCAGCCCCAGGTCGGTGGCGAGCGAGAGCGACGCCATCAGCTCCGCCAGGCGGATCCGATCGTCGGAGACCGGCGCGGCGATCGCTACCGCCAGACGCGATCGTCGGTACGGACCATCGGGCGGATCGCGCCGATGATCTCGTACACCGCTTCGCGGACGTCCTCGCGCGAGCGGCCGAGCCGCCGGGCGAGCTCGTCCTCGTGCACGCCGGCCGCCAGCAGCTGCACGACCGCGCGGTGCCGGCCGATCATGCCCGCACACGCCGCCTCGACGTCGCGGCGGGTGACCGCCGGCAGCTGGCGGCCGCCGTCCATCGCGCGCGCGGTGGCGGCGATCAGCTCGGCGGCGGCGGCGCGCTTCTCGACGATCCCGTCGGCGCCGACGATCAGCGCGGGCAGCGTCAACGCCGGTCCCGAGTACGCCGTGTAGAGCACGACCTTGATCGCGGGCAGCGAGTGCTTGATCGTGTAGCAGACGCGCAGCCCGTCGGTGCGCGGCAGGTGGTAGTCCAGGAGCACCAGGTCGGGCCGGCTGGTCGCCAGCAGCGGCCACAGCTCCCCGTCGCGCCCGTCGCCGGCGCCGGCGAACTCGAGATCTGGACAGGCCTCGACAATGGCCTGCACGCCGGCCCGGACTGCCGGATGGTCGTCGACGACCACGATGCGGGTCATGCGCTCACGCGATCCGCCGCCGACGCTACCCGGGCCGTGCCCGGCGTGGCGACGGACTCGTCAGTGCACGGACGCTCGGCGAGACCGCGAGTCGCGCGCGGTACGGTTCCTGTGTGACCGCCCGCACGGCACTCGTCGGCGTCGCAGCCGCAGCTGCGACCGCGCTGCTCATCGGGATCCCGACCGACGTGGTGCCGAACCCGTGGTTCGGCCGCGAGATCGGCGTCCGTGCGTTCGACGTCGTGACGCTGATCGCGCTCAGCGCCGTGACAGGCGCGCTGGTCGCGACGTACACGCTGGCCGGCGATTCGGGCGCCGCCGCCCCGCGCGCGGGGATCGGCTCGGGAATCGTCGGGTGGTTCGCGGTCGGATGCCCCGTCTGCAACAAGCTCGTCGTCGCGCTGCTCGGGGCGTCGGGTGCGACGAGCACGTTCGCGCCGCTGCAGCCGCTGCTCGGCGCGGCCGCGGTGCTGCTCGCCACCGCCGCGCTGGTGGTCCGGGTGCGCGCGCTCCGGCGCGGCGCCTGCCCGCTGCCGGCGCATGCTCAGCCGCGGTCCTCGTTGTCGTAGCGATCACGCGCGACCGCGCACCGCCCAGGCATTCGCCTCGAGCCTGGCGGCCCGTGTGCCGGTCGCCGCGGCGCCCGTCATGCCGCCACCGGCGCCGCGGCGGCGACCACCGGCGTCGTGGCGTCGCGGTTGAGGTGGATCACGGCTTGGTGGCGCGGATCGTGGAGCCCATCGCACCGTACTTGGCGGCCTTGCGGCGGGTGTCCTCGAACGCCGAGCGCGCATACGTGTCGACCAGCTCGCCCTGCCTGATCTCGCTGTAGCGCATCTCCACCAGCATGCGTGCGTGCTCTCCTTCCAGGAGAGCCCCGGCAATTCAGCCGGTCCAGAGGTCGATGCGCTCGCGCGCGTCCTCGGAGAGCTCCCGGTGGATCACCACGTCGGCGATCTGGAGGCGTCCGCCGGGGCGCAGCACGCGGTCGATCTCCTCGAACGCCGCGGTCTTGTCGGGCACGAGGTCGATCACGCCGTTGGAGATCACGAGGTCGACGCTCTCGTCCTCGAGCGGGAGCGACTCGATCATCGCCTCGTGGAGCTCCACGTTCTCCAGGCCCATCGCCCGCGCGCTCTCGCGAGCGCGCTCGAGCATCGCCGGCGTCATGTCGACCCCGATCGCGTGAGCCGCGGTCTGCGCCGCGATCAGGAGATCGGTGCCCGCGCCGCAGCCCAGGTCGAGCACGACCGAGCCGGGCTCCACGTCGCCCAGCAGCCAGTGGTTCGCGACACCGGCGAAGCTCTCGACGGTCGCGGCGGGGATGCGCGACAGCTGCGGTTCGGGATACCCGAGCTCCTGCGCCCAGGCGCGACCGGTCGGGAAGATGAACTCCTCGCCCGGTTCGGTCGAGACGTCCGTGTACGTCTTGCGGATCTCCGTCCGCAGCAGGTCGACGTCGACGCGGATGTCGCTGGTACTCATGACGCGAGCCTCCATTCGGGCCAGCCGTCGGCGAGCCTCCGTGCGTTGCGACCTTGCGCGCGCAGCCGGCGCACCGCCTCGTGGGCGTACGCGCAGAACGGGCCGCGGCAGTACGCCACGACCTCCGTGTCCGGCGGCAGCTCGGCCAGCCGGCGGTCGAGCTCCTCGATCGGGATCGAGTGCGCTCCCTCGATGTGCCCGGCCGCGTACTCGTCCTCGGGCCGCACGTCGACGAGCACGACGTCGCCGCGGGCGAGCCGGTCCCGCAACGCGTCGCGATCGATCGTGTCGACCTCGTCGCCGAGGTACTCGCGGGCGGCGCGCTCGACCTCGGCGAGGCGGGCGGCGGACGCGTCGCGCAGCGCGAGCCACAGCCGCAGCGCCTCGTCGCCGGCGATCTCGTAGCGGACCCGCGTGCCCTCGCGCGCGCGCGTGACCATCCCGGCGGCGTGCAGCGCCTGCAGATGCTGCGAGGTGTTGGCCGTCGACTGGCCGCTCGCACGCGCGAGCTCGTCGACGCTGCGCGGGGCCTGCGCCAGCAGGTCGAGCAGCTCGAGCCGCACCGGGCTGGCGAACGCCTTGCCCATCAGCGCGATCGCGGCGAACAGCGTGTCCTTGGCTTCTCGGGAACCCATCCGTTGTTATTCAATTGATCTATTGATAATTTGTCAAGCCATGTACTTCCGGCAGCTGCTCAACGACGACACCGCCTGCGCGTCCTACCTCCTCGGATGCCCGACCCACCGGCGGTTCGCGGTCGTCGACCCGCATGTCGACCTCGTCGACCGCTACATCGAGCTCGCCGAGCAGCAGGACGTGCCGATCGTCGCGGTGCTCGAGACGCACGTGCAGGCCGACCACGTGTCGGGGCTGCCCGGGCTCGTGGAGCGCACCGGGGCCACCGCCTACCTGCCCGCCGGCGCGGGTGCCGACTTCGACCATCACCCGCTGGCCGACGGCGAGATCGTCACGCTCGGCAACACGGAGCTCGAGGCGATCGCGACGCCCGGACACGCGCTCGCGCACCACGCCTACGTCGTCACCGACCACCGTCGCGGCGACGATCCGTGGCTCGTCATGACCGGCGACGCGCTGCTCGTCGGCGACGCCGGCCGGCCCGACCTGCACGCGCACGGCGAGCACACGGTCGAGGCGATGGCGCGCACGCTGTATCGCTCGCTGACCGAGCGGCTGCTCACGCTGCCGGACGACGTCCTGCTGTACCCGGCGCACTACTCGGGATCGGTGTGCGGCCGCGGCCTGTCCGGGAACCCCGCGTCGACGATCGGCTTCGAGCGCCGTCACAACCCCGCGCTCCGCTTCGCGTCCGCGGACGAGTTCGTCGCCGCGCTCGTGCGCGACATCCCGCCGGCACCGCCGCAGCAGGCCGGGATCGTCTCCGCCAACCGGTCCGGCCGGCCGGTCGTCGCCAGGGCGTGACCGGACGCGTGCAGCTCGGGCTGCGCGAGAACCTGGCTCAGTTCTCGCTGCTCGTCGCGGTCAACGCGTTCGTCGGCGCGATGGTCGGGCTCGAGCGCTCGACGCTGCCGCTGGTCGGCCGCGAGGAGTTCGGGCTGGGATCGAGCGCCGCGGTGCTCGCGTTCATCGTCGCGTTCGGGATCGCCAAGGCCGTGACCAACCTCGGCGCCGGAGCCCTGGCCGAGCGGGCCGGCCGCCGGCGGCTGCTGATCGCCGGCTGGGCGGTCGCGCTTCCCGTGCCCGTGCTGATCGCGGTGGCGCCGAGCTGGGCCTGGATCGTCGCCGCCAACGTGCTCCTCGGCGTCAACCAGGGGCTCGCGTGGTCCATGACCGTCGTGATGAAGATCGACCTCGTCGGTCCGCGCCGCCGCGGGTTCGCCCTCGGCCTCAACGAGGCCGCCGGCTACGGCGGGCTGGCCATCGCGGCCGGGCTCACCGGCTGGCTCGCGTCCCAGTACGCCGCCCGCGACGTGCTGGTGGCCGCGGGCGGGGCGATCGCGCTGATCGCGTTCCTGCTGTCCGTGCTGCTCGTCCGCGACACCGCGGCCCACGTCGCGCTCGAGCAGGCCGCCCGCCACGGCGCGGCCGGCGAGCGCCCGCCGCGCCTGGCCGACGCGTTCGCGAGCGCCAGCTACCGCGTGCCGGCGCTGCGTTCGTGCTCGCAGGCCGGCCTGGTCAACAACCTCAATGACGGCCTGGCGTGGGGGCTGGTGCCGCTGTTCCTCGCCGCCCGCGGCGCCGGCACCGCGTCGATCGGGCTCGTCGCCGCGATCTACCCCGCCGTCTGGAGCGTGACCCAGATCGCCACCGGCCACTGGTCGGACACGGTCGGCCGCAAGCCGCTGATCGCGGCCGGGATGCTCCTCCAGGCCGCTGCGCTCGCCGCGCTCGCGGTGAGCGACGGCGCCGTCGGCCCGGCGGCCGCCAGCGCCGTGGTGCTGGGACTGGGGACCGCGCTCGTGTACCCGACGCTGATCGCGGCGATCTCCGACGCGGTCTCCCCCGTCGCCCGCGCTCCGGTCGTCGGCGTCTACCGCTTCTGGCGCGACATGGGCTACGCGCTCGGCGCCGTGATCGCGGGCACGGTCGCCGACGCGCTCGGCTACGGCGGCGCGATCGCGGTCGTGGCCGCCCTGACGGCGGCGTCCGGCGTGTGGGTGCTGGCCGACATGCCCGCGGTGGCGCGGCCGGTGCCGGCACCTACACTCCGCGCATGAGCCACGCCATCGAGTACGCAGTCACGAACCCGGCCACCGGGGAGACGGTCAAGACGTTCGACACGATCGCCGACGACGCGCTGCGCGACGCGATCGGCCGCGCGCACGCGGCGCATCGCGGCTGGGGCCGCGGCACGACCGTCGAGGAGCGGGCCAAGGTCATCGCCCGGGTCGCGGAGCTGCACACCGAGCGGCGGGCGGAGCTCGCACAGATCATCACGCGCGAGATGGGCAAGCCGATCGAGCAGGCAGTCGGCGAGGTCGACTTCAGCGCGGCGATCTACCAGTACTACGCCGACAACGCGGCGCAGATCATGGCCGACGAGCCGATCGAGCTGCTCGACGGCGAGGGCTCGGCGTTCGTGCGCCGCAGCTCGGTCGGGCTGCTGCTCGGCATCATGCCGTGGAACTACCCCTACTACCAGGTGGCGCGGTTCGCGGGCCCGAACCTCGTGATCGGCAACACGATCCTGCTCAAGCACGCGCCGCAATGCCCCGAGTCGGCCGCCGCGATGGAGCAGATCTTCCACGCGGCCGGCGTGCCGGAGGACGCGTACATCAACATCTACGCGACCAACGAGCAGATCGAGTGGGTCATCGGCGACCCGCGCGTGCAGGGCGTGTCGCTGACCGGCTCGGGCCGCGCCGGCGCGGCGGTCGCGCAGATCGCCGGCCGGCACCTGAAGAAGGTCGTGCTCGAGCTCGGCGGCTCGGACCCGTTCATCGTGCTCAAGGCGGACGACCTCGACGCGGTCGTCGAGCAGGCTGTCGGCGGGCGGCTGGAGAACACCGGCCAGGCTTGCAACGCGGCGAAGCGGTTCATCGTCGTCGACGAGCTCTACGACCAGTTCGTCGACAAGTTCACCGCGGCGCTGACCGAGGTCGAGCCCGGCGACCCGTCGTCGCCGGACACCGCGATCGGCCCGCTGTCCTCGACGGCGGCGGCGGACCGGCTGGAGGCGCAGGTCAAGGAGGCGCTCGACGCCGGCGCGACGCTCGTCGCCGGCGGCGGCCGCGAGGGCAACTTCTTCAGGACCGCGGTCCTCACCGGCATCACCAAGGACAACCCCGCCTATGCGGAGGAGTTCTTCGGGCCGGTCGCCCAGGTCTACAAGGTCGCCTCGGAGGCCGAGGCGATCGAGCTCGCGAACGACACGCCGTACGGGCTCGGTTCGTACGTGTTCACGAGCGACCAGGACCAGGCGCTGCGCGTCGCCGACCAGATCGAGGCCGGGATGGTGTTCGTCAACGTGGTCGGCGCGGAGGGCGTCGAGCTCCCGTTCGGCGGCGTGAAGGCGTCGGGCTTCGGGCGCGAGCTCGGCCGCTTCGGCGCCGACGAGTTCGTCAACAAGAAGCTGATCCGCGTGGGTTGATCACCACGATGGGCGCCCTGCTCTCGGTCAACGTCGGCATGCCCAAGGACGTGGCGTGGCGGGGCAAGACGGTGTTCACCGGCGTCTACAAGGGCAGCGTCGACGGCCGGCGCCGCGTGGGCAGGCTCAACGTGGAGGGCGACGGCCAGGGCGATCTGGGCGGGCACGGCGGCGAGCAGCGCGCCGTGTTCGTCTACCAGATCGGCTCCTATCGCTACTGGGAGCGCGAGCTCGGCCGCAGCGACTTCGTCTACGGCCAGTTCGGCGAGAACTTCACGATCGACGGCCTCGGCGACGACGAGGTCTGCATCGGCGACCGCTTCCGGATCGGCACGGCGCTGTTCGAGGTCAGCCAGCCGCGCGTCACGTGCTACCGCGTGGGGATCCGCATGGACGACCAGCGCATCCCGGCGCTGCTCGTCTCGCACCACCGCCCCGGCTTCTACTTCCGGGTGCTGGAGGAGGGCGACGTCGGCGCGGGCGACGAGATCGTCAAGGTGGCCGCCGGTGCGGAGCAGATGACGGTCGCCGAGGTCGATGCGCTGCTCTACCTCCCCGGCCACCCGCGCCAGCAGCTGCTGCGCGCGCTGCGCATGCCGGCGCTCAGCCCCGGTTGGCAGGGGTCGTTCCGGGCGCTGCTCGACGGCGAGTCCGGTGCCGGGAACGCCGGCCTGGCGGTCACCAGCCCGCCGCCCGCCTGGCCCGGCTTCCGCCGGCTCGTGGTGGCAGGGATCGAACGCGAGAGCGCCTCGGTGATCTCGATCCGCTTCGCGGACCCGGACGGAGAGGCGCTGCCGGCGGCCCGGCCGGGGCAGTACCTCACGCTGCGCATCCAGCCCGATGACGGCCGCCGAGCCATCCTGCGCAACTACTCGATGTCGGGGCCGCCCGGCGCCGCCGACTACCGGGTGAGCGTCAAGCGGGAACCCGACGGTCTCGCCAGCGGCTACCTCCACACCCGGCTCGCGGTCGGCGACCAGCTCGACGTCGGGGCGCCGCGCGGGACGTTCATCCTCGCCGACACGCCGGCGCCCGTGCTGCTGATCAGCGCCGGCATCGGAGCGACCCCGGTCCTGGCGATGTTGCACGCGCTGGCGGCGCAGCGGTCGGATCGCGAGGTCTGGTGGCTGCATGCCGCGCGCAACGAACGCGACCACTGCTTCGCGACGGAGGCGAGCGCGCTCCTGGAGTCGCTCCCCAACGTCCACACGCACGTCTACTACAGCCGTCCCGGCCCGGACGTCCCGGCCGGCCGTCTCAGCCCGTCGGCGCTCGCCGACCTCGACCTGCCAGAGGACGCCGAGGCCTACGTGTGCGGCCCGGCCCCGTTCATGGAGGCGATCAGCGCCGGTCTCGCCGCGGTCGGCATCGCCGCCGCCCACGTCCACAGCGAGCCGTTCGGACCCGCGGCCGGGCTGACGCCGGGCATCGCGACGGCGCCGGCGCGGGCGCCGCACCCGCCCGCCGGCGAGCCCGGGACCGGCCCGACGATCGAGTTCGCGCGCAGCGACCTCGCGGTGCCGTGGAGCGGCGACTACGCGAGCCTGCTCGAGCTGGCCGAGGCGTGCGACGTGCCCGTCCGCTGGTCGTGCCGCACCGGCGTCTGCCACAACTGCGAGACGACGCTGATCGCCGGCGCGGTCGACTACGACCCCGATCCGGTCGAGCCGCCGGCGCCCGGCAGCGCGCTCATCTGCTGCTCCCGTCCCCGCGACGACGTCGTGCTCGACCTGTGAGCCGGGTCTGGCGCGACACCGGCGCGCTGCCCGCCTGAGCACTGCAGCGGCTGAGGGCCGGGAGCTCCCGGCCGCCTCCGCGGTCATGCGAGCGGTGCCCGAGTTCGGACACGCGCTAGGACTTGGAAGCCTGGCTCCCACCGACCCGTCGGCTCGACGTGTGGCTGACGATCGGCGATGCTGCTGCGGTCGTGAAGCGGCGTCTGAGCGTCCTGTCGGCCGTGCTGGTGGTGGGCGTGGTCGTCTGCGCGCCGGCTGCCGTGGCCGCGGACCCGGGACGCTGGCGTGCGACCGGCGTTTCGCGGATCCCGCTCGAGTACTTCCAGGGCATGACATCGGCCCCGGATCGCAGCATGTGGTTCGACGGCGTGATCCTCGGCCTGTACCGCACCGATCCGCGCCTGGATGAGCGGCGCCGCAACGAGGCGGTGGTGCCGCCCGACGTCACCGCTCGCGAGGGGTACAACCACGTCGGCGACATCACGTGGGACGCGCGGGAGGGCGGGCGGATCCTGCTGCCGCTGGAGTGCTATTACCCGGGCCGGGCGGAGGGCGCCAACTCGTGCCGGACCGGCGCGATCGGCGTGGCGGATCCGCTGACGCTCCGCTGGCGCTACTACGTCAAGCTCGATCCCGCGGAGATCCCCAAAGCGATGTGGGCCGAGGTCTCGCCCGACGGCCGGCGAATCTGGACGTCGTCCGGCGCCGACTTGCTCGCCTACCGCACGCGGGATGTCGTCCGGCGCCGCGCCGCGCCCGCCGCAGCCCCGATCCGCGCCGTCCGGCGACTCGTCGGGGCCGCTCCCGGCCCTGGGATCACCGGCGCGGCTTTCTACGGCGACCGGCTGCTCATGGCCACCCAGGACGACACGCTGTTCCGCGTCTGGTCGGTGGACCTGACGACCGGGCGCCGCCGCCTCGAGATCGAGCGCACGATCGTCGGCGAGTCGGAGGGACTGGATGTGGTCGACGCGCTTGGCGGCGTGCTGCACTGGATCGTCACACCGTTCGACCCGCAGGGCCGCGATCCGACCTACGCGCCCCCGGGGAACGCACTCCTGCACTTCGCCTCCACGATGCCGCGGCGCCGGCTCCGCCTGTCCGCCACGCCACGGACGCTGACCGTCGGCCGTCGCACGCGTGTGACGTTCACCGCGACGGTCCGGCGCGGCGGCCGGCGCGTGCGCGTCGCGGGCGCCGTCGTGCGCTTCGATGGACAGGTTGAGCGCACGTCCGCCGCCGGCACCGTGCACGTCAGGATCAGGCCTCATCGCGCCGGCCGTCATCGCGCGCGCGCCACCCGCGCCGACCTACGTCCGGCGACCATCGCGCTGACGGCGCTCACCCCCGTCACCGGCCGATGCGCAACCGCGATCTGCTTTACCGATCACCGACCCGGCATCGAACGACTGAGCGCGTTCCCCACGGGAGGCATGTGAAGTAGCCGGCAGGTGAACTGCGGAGGCGCGCGGACAGGCAGATCGGACAGTCCGCGGACGCCCGCCGGCGGCCCCCCCGGGCGATCGCCCGCCTGCGAGGATCCATGGCCATGATCCTGGTGTCGCTGCCCTACGACGGCGGGGTCGCGACCGTCTACCGCGACGACGAGGGCACGTGGCTCAACGGGACCCTGCTCGACCAGCGCCCCGGCCGCGAGGGCGTCGGAGGCGGCCGCTGGGCCGTCGGTGGGCTCCTGCCGCCGGGGGCATCACGCGCGATCGTCGAGGGTGAGGAGGCGGTGACCGGTGGTGGTGCGTGGCTCGCGGTGATCGACGCCCCAGGGATGTTCGGCGAGCCGGCCGTGCGCTATGAGGCCGCTGACGGCACGATCGTGCGGCCCCAGCTGCCGGCCGACTGGGCTCGCGAGCTCGTCGCCGACGCGGACGAGCCGTGCCCCGCCTGCGGCGGCGCGAAGTGGGAGCGGGTGACGCCCACCGACGAGTCGCGCGGCACGCACGGCTGGCCGACCGGTGCCGAGCGGCCCGCGCCGGTGATCGTCTGCGTGCGCTGCGGCCACGAGGAGAGCGAGGGCACATGGTTTGCTGCGACCGGCGAGGACCCGGACGCCGCCGTCGAGGACCGCCAGCCGCCGGGGCGGCCGACGCCTGACGGGCTCGACTTTCCCGTCTACGCGCTCTCCGGCGCCGCCGCCGAGATGACCGGCCAGGGCTGGGACACCGCGGGCGTGCACTCGGTGACCATCAGCCACGACGGCGTGCGGATCGAGACGGAGGCGCTGCGGCACGCGTACCTCGACGCGCGCGAGGCGAGCGCCGATGCGCTCACGGCGGTCGTCCACGACGCCGATCCGCCGCGGTGGAAGCCCGGATCGCCCGCCGCGATGGCGCTCCGCCTCAGACGGCGTGACCGTGCCGTCGCGTCGCGTGTCGCTCGCGCGCTGCCGTTCAGCGTGGAGATACCCGTCGACGGCGAGCCGGTGCGGTTCGAGGGCGTGCGCTGCGAGGCCGGCTGGGCCGCCGTCGGCCGCACCGAGAACGTGCAGATCACCATCGGCGCGCGCCAGATCGCGCCGGAGGCCGTCGCTCTCCGGCGGCTGTAGCGCTCTGACCCTGTTGGTTCGGGCCGACGGCGCGCCGTCCTCGCCAGCCTCGGTCAGGTGGACTGGGTCGGCTCGGAGTCGCTCAATGGACTTGCTGCGTACTGCGCAACCGTGACGTTCAGGAAGCCGGCGATGGCCGGCACGGCCCGCGCTCCGCCCGTGTAGCCGTAGATCTCGCTGAGGTCTTCGAGGATCTCCTGAGCGCTCCGTCCAGCTCCAGTGAGGAGCCCGCGCAGCCCTCGACTCGGATCGCCCAGTATGGCTCTCGCCCTGTCGCCCAGGTCTCGCTCCTCGAGGAGCTCGCGCAGGTCCTCTCGATCCCGAATCCGCGGCGGCCGAGTCGCGGCCTCGATCATCGAGCCGATCGTGCTCTGCGTCGCGGCCGCATCTTCTAGAAGGCGTGCGGCGAGGTCATCGTCTGGTGCGGCCTGCGCAAGGTCCGTGAGCGCCGACCGGAGCCGATCGATCAACGTGGACAGCAGGGGACCGGCCTCGGCCGCGCGCGCGACGATCAGCCGCTGATCGGCGCGGCTGACGCTCGCCGATCCACCCCGGGCTACCTGCGGGGTGTTGCCTGTCATGAGTGCCTCATTGAGCACTGCTCTCGTCTGCTCCTCTTGGTCGCGAAGAGCGTCGGTGAGAACCTTGACGGCACGGTCGATCTCAGCCCAGGGATCGGGCGGGTCGCGTTTCCTCAGCGGGAGGTCCATCCGCATGACGAGGCTGTCGTACCAGAGGCGGTCCAGTCGGATCAGCGGTGCCGCTACGGCGATCGCCGTCATCACCAGTTTCGCGAGGGCGTCATGGGCTTCGGCCACGCGCTCCCCGATCACCGGCAGCATCCGCTTTGTCCAGCGCTTCCTCTCGGCGCGAGCGACCCACCCTCCGACGCCGGCGAACGCGAGCGCAACGGTCGCGGCAGTTGCGAGGACGCTCTTGCCGACCAGCGCCCAGAACGTCGCTGCGTCGCCGATGGCCGCCTGAGCGACTATGAACACGATCCACAGACCGGCTGCAGCGATGATCGCCGGCCGCGACAGGCTGGCGCTGCGGGTCATCGTCGGCCCACTTCAGCCACGGTCATCATGTGGCAGCTGTCCGGCCGCAGCTTCATGCCCAAGCTGCGGGCCGACCCGGCAGGCACTCAGCACCTGCACGAGTGAAGCCCGCGACCGCCGACGCGGACGGCAACCGGCTCTGCCATGCGTCATCTCCTCTCGCTGACCGGAGCGAAAGCAAGCCATAACAGATCACGTGGCATCGGGCAAACCGCGATGGATCGCGGCTGCGACGGCCCTCGGCCTCCCGCGAGTACGGCGATACGGGCTGGACGCCAGGGCGGGACCGTCACGAGCACCCGCCGGTGCAACCACGTGATCGAGGGCGGCGGCACACTCGCGTGGGCCGCCTGAAGCCAGTGCCCTGGTCGCGGTGGTGCGGCGGCATCAACGAGGCGCGCCGAGGCGGATGGTCCATGCAGCGCGGAAGATCGCAGCCCCGCGCGGGCCTCCATCAGGGATACGGGTCCGGACCTTCAATGCGACAGCGGCGAGCGTGCCGCCTTTCCGGCGGGTGAGGCGCTGGCCGAGGGCAGTCAGTGGCGCTCGCACATCCACGCCGGCGCGGCCACCCGCGGTGGCGCATGTCGGCGGCGCGTCGGTGATCGTCGCGGTGGGGGCCAGCGGTCGACGAGGGCTGCGTGGCGTCGTGATTCGGAGCTCGCCCTGTGGACTGAGGCGGCCCGTGTCGCTCGGATCGTCCACGTTCTCGAATTGCGGGCAACCGACTCGCAGCGTGAACCAGGGCCAGCCTTGCCAGGATGGATGTGCGGCTACGGCCATGTCGATATTGGCGTCGCCTTCATCCTGGCCCGACTTGCGGAACGCGATCCGTTCGCAGCCGAAGCGGATCAGCTCTCGGCGAGGCTCGATCACGTCGTCCGTACCTGCGCCGCATTTGAGGGTGTCTTCACCTGCGCCTCCCGACACACGGTCATGCCCCGGGCCGCCGAGGATCCGATCGTCACCGCCATGGCCGTACATACGATCGCGCCCGTCGGCCCCCGAAAGGCGGTCGGTGCCGTTCTCGCCCCAGAGCTCGTCTCCGCCGCCTTCGCCCCAGACGCGATCGTCTCCGTTGCCGCCCTTGATCCAGTCAGCGCCGGCATCGCCGGTCAGTTGATCATCGCCCGCGTCGCCCTCGATCTCGTCGGCGCGCGGGCCGCCGGTGATCACGTCGTCACCGCGGCCGCCGCGCAGCACGCCCGCGGTGTCGCCGCCGTGCAGCATGTCGTTGCCCGTCCCGCCATCCACGCTCTCGACGCCCGTGATCCTGTCGCCCTCTCCTTGCTCTCCGTTCGGTGCTTCCGTGCGAAGGTCGACAGCAACGGGGTTTGTGCGTTCGCTGTAGATCACGCGGTCTCCCGACGGGGCGCAGCACTGCCAGGCGGCCTCGTCGGGGCTGCCCCCGTCGATGATGTCGGGGCCGGGCGCCGTGTCCGCAGTCGCTCCGTCTCGATCGCCGTCCGTGAGCCAGTCCCGGCCCGGCCCGCCATACAGCTCGTCCCGGCCACCGCCACCGTCGAGAGAGTCGTCGTTCGCACCACCCCACAGGCGATCGTCGCCGGTGCCGCCACTCAGGCGCGCGTATGTCGGGCGATCGTTGTTCAGCGCGTCTGCGACCCGCAGCACGTCGCTGCCCGGCCCGCCGTCGGCGTTGACTGAGACGTCCTCCCCTTCTGAGGCATCTGCATCGGCCGGGGTGCTCCAGGTCAGCGTGTCGTCCATGTCGCCGAGATCGGCCTCGAGGCGGAAGAGATCGCCGCTAGTACTGCGGCAGCGCACCGCGTGCTCGCTCAGTTGCCGGCAGCCCGTCGCGGCTGTGATGACCGCACCGGGGTCGACGAGCTCGAACGTCCGGCGATCAACCGGCGAGGCGCTCAGGAGATTCCGCTCGCCCGCGGCCGCCACATAGCGCACGGAGAAAGAGTCGACCGCAACCGTCGAGGCAACGACGACGCCAGGCCATGGCCAGACGGCGCCGCCGATCAGCGCCAACAGGAAACCAGCGCGGCCGGCCCGGCGCACGGCCGCGCGGACCCGCCTCTCGAAGCAGATTCGCATCGGGTTGTGGCACATCCAAGGGATACGTGCACCGGCGAGCGTCGCATGACGTTGTCGCGGGCGCATCGGTGGAGCCTCCGTGGCATGCGACCGGACTAACTACTCAACGGGAGGGTGCGCCGACACCAGCAGCCCTCGCTGACCAAGACGAAGCTGCGCCGCCCCAAGATCACAGCCGGCGCCCCGAAATACTCCACCACCTCGCGCGGCATCTGGAGCAGCGACGACGCGATGTCGAAACCAGCGGCCCGCGACTCCGGCGCGAAAGGTGGGCGCGAGCGCGACACGTCAGTCACCCGCGCCCGCACGCCAACATCGGTCGCGCGAACGAACACTGCTGGTTGGGTGTCGTCCGAGGCGCCCAAGGCGCCTCGGACCGATCCCGATCAACTGCCGTTGTGCGCGCCGGCGAGCGCGTGCCCGCCGATACCGACCTTCCCGACGGCTTCGCTGTACATCGTCATCTCTCTGCCGACCCCTTCGCCCGTGACAGCGGGCACGACCCCAAAGTTGTCGACGATCAGACTCGCGTCGATGCTCGCGCGACGAAAGTCCTCGTCGTTGGTCAGCGCCGCGCACTGTGCCTCGGTGCCGTGGACCATGAAGAAGCCGCCCAGATCACCGCCGTGCGGGTCGAGCAGCGTGACCTCCATCCCCGCGATCCGTCCGTCGGTCTGCATGCGCCCGAACATCTCGACGAACTCGCCGAACACCTCGATTGCGCGTTCCTCTCGGCCACGCACCGGGGCACCGAACCCAACGAACAAGGCCCGATCGGTCATCACGACTCCTTCCTGTCGCTCGACCATTCGAAACTCTCAGAACCGGCGCCGCGACGCAAGCTCACGCACGGGTCTCGGCTTGCTCGTCCACGAGCCGCCCATGACACTGCACATCGTCAACGCATTCGGAGGAACCCGCGATGCCGGACACCACCTGCCATATGTCGATCTCGCTCGACGGTTTCGTCGCCGGGCCCGACCAGAGCCGCGAGCAGCCGCTGGGGAAGCGCGGAAGGGAGCTCCACCTCTGGCACCTCGGCGACGAGCGCGCGAATGAGGCCGACGAGACCGCTGCCGGCTGGCTCATGCGCCCGCGCGGCGCCTACGTCCTGGGCCGCAACATGTTCGGGCCGATCCGCGGTGAGTGGGAGGAGGACTGGCGCGGCTGGTGGGGGCCCGAGCCGCCCTACCACGCACCGGTGTTCGTGCTCACCCATCACGCCCGCGAGCCGATCCAGATGGAGGGCGGGACGACCTTCCACTTCGTGACCGACGGCTTCGACGCCGCATACGCACAGGCGCGTCAGACCGCCGGCGACGACGGCGTGGACATCGCCGGCGGCGCCTCCACCGTCCGACAGGCGCTCGCCGCCGGGGTCATCGACGAGCTCACGCTCGACATCGCCCCCGTCCTGCTCGGGTCCGGCGAGCGGATCTTCGACGGCGTCGGAGATCTGGGCATGGAGCCCGTCGAGGTCCTGCACTCGCCGCTGGCCACGCACATCCGCTACCGCCGGACGAGCTGATGGTCAACTTCTGCCGCGGCAACGAATCGACCTGCTCATGTACGGCTACCGGCGCCCGCCCGTCGAGCCAAGCCGGAAGTCGGAGCCCCCCGATTTCGCCGCGCCGATCAACTTCGCGTTCCGGCTCCGACAGTTGCTCGGATTGGGTGCGCGCGCTGAAGCGGCCCGCTACCTGCTTACAGCCAACGTGGACGCCGCCAGCGTGGCGGACGTGGGGCGTGCTGCCGGCTATTCGAAGCGCAACATGCAGGAGGCATTGACCGCCTTGCACAACGCGGGTGTTGCGACGCTCGCCGCGAGGCACGGCGAGCAGCCCTACGGCATCGACTGCTCGCGGTGGTCGTATCTACTCGGACTCGATCCCGACGAGCTTCCCATCTATCGCGACTGGCCGACGCTCCTTGGCGTTCTGCGGCGCATGCTGCGCTGGCTGGACCAACACTCGCTCGCGACACTGTCGGACTATCTGCAGGTCAGCGCGGCCGCCGACCTGCTCGACGAGATCCGTCCGGAGCTCAATCGTGCCGGTGTGGTGCTGCCCGCGCGGATCGGCGGCACCCGCTCGTGGAGCGACTTGGAGGACATCGTCAAGTACGCGTTGTTCTGGCTTACCCCCGACGACGGCGAGAGGCGCCGACCAGCGGTGTTCGAGATCGTGCCTGACGCGGCCGAGGGCTATTGGTGGCGGCTCCGAACGGTAGCCGGGCGTATCGTCGCTGCGTCGGCCGATGCGTACACGACGAAGTCAACGGCCCGCGCTGCGGCCGAGCGCGTCCAGAGCGCGGATGACCGGCTCACGTTTCGTGTGATCGCGGATGCCGGGGCGTACCGCTGGAACATCGTTGCCGAGAACGGGCGAATCGTAGGCGTGTCCGCCGAAGCATTCGCGACTTCGCAGGACGCCGAGCGTGCCGCCCGGGCCGCGCGGGAACTGATCGCTGGGGCTGGCCCTCCGTCGGACTTGTCGTCGACGGTCGTGGACCGCGCACGCCGCCATGTGACGGCACGTTCCGACGGGCGGTGGCAGGTACAGGCCGAGGG
>DASSUW010000026.1:0-13554 GCA_035706585.1 Solirubrobacteraceae bacterium
CCGCGACGACGCCGAGGCGCTCGAGCGGCTGCTCGCGTTCCGGCGCGAGCGCGGCCTCGACGTCGAGCGGCTGCGGCCGAGCCAGGCGCGCCGCGCCGAGCCCGCGCTGGCGCCCACCGTCCGCCTCGCGCTCGACGTGCCGGGAGACCACTCGGTCGATCCCCGCCGCCTCGTCGCCGCGCTGGCCGCCGCCGTCGAGCGCGCCGGCGGCACGCTGCGCCGCGCCCGTGTCGCCGCGCTCACCGGCGACGGACTCGAGCTCGCCGGCGGCGAGACCGTCAGCGCCGAGCAGGTCGTGCTCGCCACCGGCGCCGCCGAGATCGCGGTGCCCGAGGACGCGCGCGTGCCCGTCCGGCCCGTCAAGGGCCAGATCCTGCGGCTGCGCGACCCGCGCGGCCCCGGCCTCGTCGAGCGCACGATCCGCGGCCTCGACGCCTACCTCGTCCCGCGCGCCGACGGCGGCTACGTGCTCGGCGCGACGATGGAGGAGCGCGGCCACGATCTCGCCCCGACGGCCGGCGGCGTCTACGAGCTGCTGCGCGACATGAGCGAGCTGGTCCCCGGCGTGCTCGAGCTCGAGATCGAGGAGCTCAACGTCGGTCTGCGCCCCGCGACGCCCGACAACCTGCCGGCGATCGGGCCGGGCGCGCTCGACGGCCTGGTCTGGGCGACCGGCCACTTCCGCAACGGCATCGTGCTCGCGCCCGTGACCGCCGATCTGGTCGTCACGGCGCTGACGGGCGGCCGGCTGCCCGACTGGGCCGTCCCGGCGGACCCGCGGAGATTCGCCCGGGTGGCGGCATGAGGGTGCTCATCAACGGCACCCAGACCGAGCTGGACGACGGCGCGACCGTGCAGACCGCGGTCGAGGCGCTCGACCTGCCCGCCGCCGGGCGCGGCGTCGCGGTGGCCGTCGACGCCGAGGTGGTGCCGCGCACGCACTGGGAGACGCACGAGCTCAACGACGGCGCGCGGGTCGAGATCCTGCGCGCGATCCAGGGAGGCTGAATGGCCGCGACCGACACCACCGCCGACCAGTTCGTCATCGCCGGAACGGAGCTGCGCTCGCGGCTGCTGCTGGGCACGGGCGGCTTCCGGTCGCTCGACGCGCTGAGGGCCGCGATCGAGGCGTCGGAGGCCGAGCTCGTCACCGTCGCGCTGCGCCGGATCGACCCGAACGCCCGCGGCTCGATCGTCGACGTGCTCGACGGCGCGGGCGTCCGGCTGCTCCCGAACACCGCCGGCTGCTTCACGGCGCGCGACGCCGTCCTGACCGCCCGGCTCGCCCGCGAGGCGTTCGAGACCGACTGGGTGAAGCTCGAGGTGATCGGCGACGACCGCACGCTGCTGCCCGACGCGCCCGCGCTGCTGGAGGCGGCCGAGGAGCTCGTCGACGACGGCTTCACGGTCCTGCCGTACACGAACGACGACCCGATCCTCGCCCGCCGCCTGGAGGATGTCGGCTGCGCGGCGGTGATGCCGCTCGGCTCGCCGATCGGCTCCGGCATGGGGCTGCTCAACACGTACAACCTGCGCCTGATCCGCGAGCGGGCGAACGTGCCCGTGATCCTCGACGCGGGCGTCGGCACCGCCTCCGACGCCGCCCTGGCGATGGAGCTCGGCTACGACGGCGTGCTGTGCGCCAGCGCGATCTCGCGCGCCGAGGACCCGGCGGCGATGGCGCGCGCGATCCGCCTCGGCACCGAGGGCGGCCGCCTCGCCTACCGCGCCGGCCGCATCCCCCGCCGCCTCTACGCCCAGGCGAGCACGCCGGAAGAGGGCGTCGCCGAGTTCTGAGGTCAGCGCGGCGACGCGAGCTCTAAGTAAGGCCTAAGAGACACCATTCTGCCGATGTCCCTGAGGCACGCGCGCGGCACCATGCCCGTGTGAAGGTGACCACCCGTGGGCTCAACCGGGCGCTGCTCGACCGCCAGATGCTGCTGCGCCGCCACTACATCGGCGTGCCGGCGGCGATCGAGCGGCTCGCCGGCATGCAGGCGCAGGAGCCGCTGGCGCCGTACATCGGCCTGTGGTCGCGGCTCGCCGACTTCGAGCCCGCCGAGCTGTCGCGGATGACCGAGGAGCGCGAGGCGGTGCGCGGCACGCTGATGCGCTGCACGGTCCACCTGACGACCGCCGACGATTTCCTCAGCTTCCGTCCCGCGCTGCAGAGCGTGATGGAGCGCGGCTTCGACGCGACCCCGTTCTCGATCGACGGCGTCCCCCGGAACAAGCTGCTGCGCGCCGGGCGCGAGCTGGTCGAGGACGAGCCGCGGACCAACGCGGAGCTGTCGCGGGCGCTCGGCGCGCGCTGGCCGCACGCCGATCCGGCGTCGCTGGCCTACGCCGTCCGCTACCTCGTCCCGGTCGTGCAGCTGCCGCCGCGCGGGCTGTGGCCGGCCCGCAAGGGCGCCGCGCGCGTGGCGGTCACGACCGCCGAGAGCTGGCTCGACCGTTCGCTCGCCCCCGATCTGGACGGCATGATCCTGCGCTACCTGGCCGCGTTCGGGCCGGCCACCGCCGCCGACATCGCCGCCTGGTCGGGCCTGGCCGGCGTGCGCGACGTCGTCGAGCGCCTGCGGCCCCGCCTGCGCACCGTCACCGACGACCGCGGCCGCGAGCTGGTCGACGTCGCCGACGGCCGGCTGCCCGACGAGGACGTTCCCGCGCCGCCGCGCTTCCTGCCGCCGTTCGACAACGTCCTCGTCGCGTACAAGGACCGCTCGCGCGTGATCCCCGACGAGCACCGCTCGCGCGTCGTCAACGACCTCGGGACCGGGATGGTGCTGATCGACGGCTTCGTGGGCGCGACCTGGAAGCTCGTCGACGGCGACGTGGAGGTCGAGCCGTTCGCGCGGCTCGACGACGACGACGAGGCGGCGGTGTACGAGGAGGCCGAGCGGCTGGCGGCGTTCGCTACAGGCGCTCCAGCTGTCGCACGTCCCTGACCAGGAACGCGCCCAGCAGCGCGGCGAGCGAGATCGCGCTGCCCACCGCGAGGACCTCGGAGGCCCCGAGCGCCTCGCCGATCGGGCCGGCCAGCACGTAGCCGACCGGCAGCAGCGCCAGCGAGCCCATCCAGTCGTACGCCGTCACGCGTGACAGCGTGTGCGGCGGCACGCGCTGGGCCAGCGCCGTCTCCCACCAGATGCCGAACAGCATCACGCCGACACCGGCCCCGAACGACGCCACGACGAGCACCGGCACCGGCAGGCCGAGCGCGAACAGCCCGAACGAGGCCGGCCACGGCAGCGCCAGCAGCATGCCGGTCCGCATCGGGTGGCGCGGCCGCCAGCGGAAGCCGATCAGCGCCCCGACGATCGTGCCGGCGCCCATGACCGAGGCGAGGATGCCGTAGACCGCGCGCGTGTCCCAGTGCTCGATCGACACCGTGGGACCGAGCGTCATGTACGGCCCGAAGCCGGTCAGCAGGCCGAGTGAGAAGACGAGGATGATCACCCAGATCCAGCGGCGCGAGCGCACCTCCGACCAGCCCTCGCGCAGCTCGGCCAGCACCGTCGTCCGCTCGCTCGCCACGCCCCGCGCGCGCGGCCGCAGCCGGATCAGGAACGCGGCCGAGACGAGGAACGTCGCGGCGTCGATCGCGAACGCGAAACCGGGCCCGATCGCGAGCACGAGCGCGGTGGCGAGCGCCGGCCCGGCGAACTCGGCCATCGTCTCGATCGTCCCGAACGCCGCCTTGGCCGGCTGGATCTCCTCCTCCGGCACGGTCTGCGGCACCAGGCCGGTGTAGGCGGGGCGGAAGAACGCCTCGGCCGTCCCGAACGCCGCCTCGATCAGCGCGATGTGCCAGATCTCGACGGCGCCGGTGAAGATCAGCGCGGCGAGCAGGGCGTGCAGGCCGAAGCGGATGAGGTCGGTCGCGACCACGACCTTGTGGCGGGGCAGGCGATCCGCCCACACGCCGCCGATCAGCAGGAAGCCGACGAGCGGCAGCGCGTGGCAGGCGAGCACGATGCCGACGTCGCTCGGCGTCCCGAGCTCGGTCACGTACAGCGCGAGCGCGACGAAGACGATCCGATCGCCGATCGTGCTCGCCGCCTGCCCGTACAGCAAGAGGCGGAAGTCGCGGTGCCGGAACACGCCTTCCACGACCCGCCATGATGGCCGCATGGATGTCGACGAGCTGTTCGACGCGTGGGAACGGGCGTGGTCGGGTCGCGACCCTGGCGCATTCGCGCCCCTGTGCGCCGAGGCGTTCGCCTACGAGGACCCGCTGACGCCGACGCCGCTCGAGGGCGTGCCGGCGCTGGCCGCCCACGCACGCCGGCTGTGGGACGCGTTCCCGGATGCGCGCGTGAACAGCACCGGCGAGCGGCTCAGCAACGGCCGCTACGTGTGCGCGCCGTGCAAGGTCCTCGGCACGCACGAGGGCCGGATCGGCGGCGTCACCCCCACCGGCCGCTTCATCGTCGTCCACGCGCTGGTGTACGCCGAGCTCGAGGACGGACGCCTGCTGCGCGCCCGCGCGTTCTTCGACGTCCACGGCGCCGCCACCGCGCTCGGCGTGCTGCCGGAGCGCGGCACGATGGGCGAGAAGGCGCTGCTGCTGCTGCGCGGCTTCGGCCTGCGCGCGTAGCTACTTGACCTCGAGCGTCCCGGTCATCCCGGGGTGCACGGTGCAGACGTACTTGACCGTGCCGGGCTGGTCGACCGTGGTCGTGAACGTCTCGCCCTTGTTGAACAGCTCGGACTTGAAGTCGGCGCCGGACTCGGCGACCGCGTCGTGCTGGACCGAGTCCTCGTTGACCCAGCACACCTGCTGGCCCGCCTCGACGGTCGTGGTCTCGGGGTTGAACTTGATGTCCGCCATCTTGATCGTCACGGCGTCGCTCGGACAGGCCGAGGACGAGCCGGCGGTGCCGCCGCCGTCGTCATCGCCGCCGCAGCCGGCGACCACGACGAGGCCGATGATCAGTGCCAGGAGTACGCGCATCGAGCGGGCCATTCAATCAGGCGAGCGTGACCGCCACCGGCGGGTGGTCGGACAGAACGCCCCGGGCGATCACCTGGCCCTTGCCCGCAGCGGCCCGCCCGTCGGTGAACAGGTGGTCGACGTGATTGCCCGCCACGTGCACGAACCCGGGGAACTGCGGCGGGTGCCTGAGGTTGATGTCGCCGCCGAAGACCAGCGGCACCCCGCCGGCCCATGCGCGGGCCGCGGCGATCGCCCGCTGCGTGTCGGCGAGCGCGAGCGCCTCGGGCTTGTTGTGCGAGTGCACGTTGACCACCCAGCCGCCGCCCAGCCGCACGCCGTGCACCCAGCGCGCCTCGGGTGCCCGCCGCAGGCGCTGCGCCCGATGCCCGAGGATCGGCTGCCCGCGCACGAGGATCGCGTTGCAGCCGCCGCCCCAGGACTTCAGGAGGTCGGGGTTGCGGACCGAGATCGGCCGCGTGAGCGCCAGCAGCTGGTTGCGCGACGTCAGCTGCATCCGCTGCTCGGCGCCGGCCGCCGCCGCCAGCGGCTCCGGGAACCACGGCGGGACCTCCTGCAGCAGGGCGACATCCCACTCCCAGCCCGCGAGCGCCTCGGCGAACTCGCGCTGCAGCGAGCGGCCCGACGGCGGCCGGGAGCGTCCGTGGAACAGGTTCCAGGTGAGGACACGCACCCGCTGGGACCGTACACTCCCGCGCCTGCACTTCCTCGACGGCACCGAGCTCTCCAGCGCCCAGCTCACGTCGCTGCTCGACCGCGCGCTCGCGCTCAAGGACGCGCCCGCGGCCTCGCGCGCGCTCGCCGGCCGGACCGTCGCGCTGCTGTTCGAGCACCCGTCGACCCGCACGCGCGTGTCGTTCGAGGCCGGCGTGTTCGAGCTCGGCGGGCATCCGATGGTGCTGCGCGCGAACGAGCTGCAGCTCACGCGCGGCGAGTCGGTTCGTGACACCGCGCTCGTGTTCTCCCGCCACGCCGCCGCCATCGGCCTGCGCACGAGCTCCGACGAGCGGCTGGAGGAGCTCGCCCACCACGCGGGCGTCCCGGTCGTCAACATGCTCTCGCCGCGCCATCACCCGTGCCAGGCGCTGGCCGACCTGATGACGCTGCGCGAGGCGTTCGGCGCGATCGAGGGCCGCGTGCTCGCCTACGTCGGCGACGGCAACAACGTCGCGCGCTCGCTGGCGCTGCTCGGCGCGCTCGCCGGCGTGCAGGTGCGCGTGGCGGCGCCCAGCGGGTTCCAGCTCGAGCTCGACGTCGAGGCCGAGCTGTTCGACGACCCGCAGGCCGCGGTCGAGGGCGCCGACGCGGTGTACACCGACGTCTGGGTCTCGATGAGCGACGACGAGAGCGAGGCGGCGCGCCGGCGCGAGGCGCTGGCGCCGTTCCAGCTGAACGACGCATTGCTGGACCGCGCGGCGCCGCAGGCGATCGCGCTGCACTGCCTGCCGGCGCACCCCGGCGAGGAGATCACCGAGAGCGTGCTCTACGGCGATCGCCAGCGGATCTGGGCGCAGGCCGAGAACCGCCGGCATGCGCAGAAGGCCCTTCTGGAGATGCTGGTGTCATGACGCAGGCCAAGCGGCGGGTGCCGAACCCGCTCAACGCGCTCGTCCTGACCCGCGAGCGCATCCAGGAGGTGCTCGACGACGCGGTCGAGCGCGGCCGCATGACCCGCGACGACGCGCGCGACCTGCTGGCCGAGCTGGTCCGCCGCGGCACGGCGCCCGCCGACCGGGTGATCCGCGAGGTCGGTCGCGCGGCCGGGCTCGGCTCGTCGTTCCCGATCGCCGGTTACGACGACTTGACGGCGGCGCAGGTGACCGAGCGGCTCGACGGCCTCACGCCCGCCCAGCTGCGGACCGTGCGCGATCACGAGCGTCGCAACGCGAACCGCAAGTCGGTCCTCGCGGCGGTCGATCGTAAGCTGCCCTGAGTGGCTTCTCCCTCTTCTTCGCAGATCCGCCCGTCGCGCGGCGACGTGCTCGAGCTGACGGTCGACTCGCTCGCCCACGGCGGCAACGGCGTCGCGCGCCATCAGGGCTACGTCGTGTTCGTGGCCGGCAGCGTGCCGGGCGATCGGGTGCGCGCGGTCGTCGGGAAGGCCAAGAAGGCGTACGCGGAGGCGCGGGCGATCGAGGTCGTCGAGCCGTCGCCCGACCGGATCGCGCCGCGCGCCGACCATCCCGGCGCGCCGTGGCAGGTACTCCCGTACGAGCGCCAGCTGGAGATCAAGGCCGAGCAGGTGCGCGACGCGCTCGAGCGGATCGGGCACCTCGAGGGCTTTGACATGGAGCCGATCGTGCCCGCCGTCGAGCAGTGGCGCTACCGCAACAAGCTCGAGTACTCGTTCGGCACCGGCCCGGACGGCGAGCTCGTGTGCGGCTTCCACGCGCCGGGGCGGTGGGACGAGATCGTCCCGATGGCCGACTGCCTGCTCGCCTCCGAGCGCTCGAACGCGATCCGCGACGCCGTCCTGCAGTGGTGCCGGGCGCAGGGACTGAACGCGTGGGACCGCCGCGAGCAGGTCGGCCTGCTGCGCAACCTCGTGGTGCGGGAGGGTCGGCGGACCGGCGAGCTGCAGGTGCGGCTCGTCACCTCGCCGGGCTCCATCGACGCCGACTCGCTGGCCGGCGCGGTGAAGTGCGACGGCCTGTTCTGGACCCGGCAGGACCAGCTCGGCGAGACCGTCCAGGGCGGCGAGACGACGCTGATCACCGGCTCGGCGCAGCTGCGCGAGCAGCTCGGCGGGCTCGAGTTCAGGATCAGCCCCGAGGCGTTCTTCCAGACCAACACCGAGATGGCCGAGCAGCTGTACGCGGTCGCCGCGGAGTTCGCGCAGCTGCGCGGGCACGAGCGCGTCTTCGACCTCTATTGCGGCATCGGCACGATCGGCCTGTCGCTGGCCGCGCGGGCGCGCGAGGTCGTCGGCGTCGAGATCGTCGAGCCGGCGGTCGCCGACGCGATCGAGAACGCCCGCATCAACGACATCGTCAACGCCCGCTTCTACGCCGGCGACATCCGGCTCGCGATGCGCGAGCTCGTGGAGACCGCCGGACGGCCCGACGTGGCGATCGTCGATCCGCCGCGCGCCGGGCTCTCGCAGAAGGTCGTGCGCCGGATCGTCGAAGCGCAGCCGTCGCGGATCGTCTACGTGTCCTGCAACCCGACCACGCTGGCGCCGAACGCGGCGCAGATGGTCGAGGCGGGATATCGGCTCGTACGCGTGCGGCCGGTCGACATGTTCCCGCAGACGCCGCACATCGAGAGCGTCGCGCTGCTGGAGCGCCGCTAAGCGGCAGCCGCGAGCGGGCCTGCCGGCCGGCCCGCGAACGCGGGCAGCGTGCGGGCGAGCAGGCGGTAGACGTCCTCGCTGACGGCCATGCCGCAGTGCGAGGTGCGGACCTCCAGGTGCTCGTCGGCCGCCGGGTCAAGGCAGGCGCGCCAGTCGACGATGCCGTCCGAGCGCGAGTAGACCGACACGTAGCGCACCCCGTCCGGGAACTCGGACGGCAGGTCGGTCCGGAACGCCTCGCAGCAGGCGCCGCGCAGGCAGCTGAGCGACAGCAGGCCGGGAACGCGGCCCGTGCCGAGTGCCCCGACGAGGCCCACCTGGAGCAGCACGAGCGGGTGCACGCGCAGCATCGAGAGCGTCGGGGCGCCGAGCGAGACGATGCCGGACACGAGGTCGGGGCGCCGGTACGCGACCACGCGGGCGAGCACGCCGCCGCGGCTCTGGCCGACGATCGCGATCCGGTCGCCGGTGCGCTCCGCCAGGGCCTCGACGCCCTCCTCGATGCGCTCGCACGCCTCCTGCGAGCAGCCGACGTTCGAGCGGATGCCGGCGCGCCGCGTCCAGTACCCGTTGGCGCGCAGCCACTTCGCCATCGTCCCGAGCGAGCCGTCACCGGCCAGGAATCCCGGCACGAGCAGGACGCCGCGGCCCTCGCCGGGGACGACTCCGGCGCCGCGCCAGACCGGGCTGCGCAGCAGCTGCGCCGCCTCCAGGCCCAGCCGCGACTCGCGCCACAGCGGGGGGACGTGCGGGACGATGCCCATTTGCAGGCATTACCCCATCACACCGACCGGCAGTACAACGGCTGAATGGGGAGTCTTCGCCGAACGCGGCTTCCGGGGTAGCATCGCGGCCGTGCGTGCCGCCACGATCCGCGACGGCAGGATCGCCGTCGAAGAGCATCCCGATCCCACGCCGCAGGCCGGCGAGCTGCTCGTCCGCGTACGTGCCGCCGGCCTCAACGGCGCCGACATGCATCAGCTCGCGGGCCGCTATCCCGCGCCGCCCGGCTCGCCGCCGGACATCCCCGGGCTCGAGCTCGCCGGCGAGGTCGTCGCGACCGGCGACGGCGTGACGCGGTTCGAGGCCGGCGACCGCGTGATGGCGATCGTCGGCGGCGGCGGGCAGGCCGAGCTGGCGATCGTGCACGAGCGCGTGGCGATGCCGGTCCCGGACGAGCTGGACTGGACGGCGGCCGGCGGCGTGCCCGAGGTGTTCTGCACCGCGCACGACGCCCTGTTCACCCAGGCCGGGCTCAGCGTCGGCGAGCGGCTGCTCGTGCACGGCGCCGCGGGCGGCGTCGGGATGGCCGCGGTCCAGCTCGGGACGATGACCGGCGCGCGGGTCAGCGGCACGGTGCGCGACGAGCGCTGCCGCGAGCAGATCGCGACGCTCGGCGTGCAGGCGCTGGCGCCGGACGAGTTCGTCGCCGCCGGCCCGTTCGACGTCATCCTCGAGCTGGTCGGCGCCCCGAACTTCCCCGCCAACTTCGAGGCGATCGCCCTGCGCGGGCGGATCGCGATCGTCGGCCAGGGCGGCGGCTCGAAGGTCGACCTCAACCTCGGCAACCTGATGTACAAGCGCGTCCGCATGTTCGGCACCGTCATGCGCGCGCGGTCGCTCGAGGAGAAGGCGGTGATGACGCGCGGCGTCGAGACGGCGGTGCTGCCCGGCTTCGCGTCCGGCGACCTGTCGGTGTTCGTGGCGGCGACGTACCCGCTCGATGCGGTGGCCGACGCCTACGAGCGCTTTCAGGCCGGCGGCAAGCTCGGCAAGATCGTGCTCGAGATGTGAGCCAGCTTGTCGGGGTTGGTCACCCCGTGGATCGCCCGGATCGCGCCGTCTGAGATCAGCAGCGCCCACGCGGCCACCACCGTGCCGCCGGGCTCGATCCCGAGCACGCCCGGCTGCCCGTTGAGCTCGACCAGGCGGGCTGTTATCCCCCGCCTGGCCCCGACGCGGCCAAAGCCGGCCAGCACCGGCGCGATCCGGTCGCGGCCGACCAGCGGGCCGACCGCCGCCGCCTTGCCTCCGCCGTCGCCGTCGAACGTGGCGTCGGCGGCCAGCAGCTGCAGCAGCGGCTCGGTCTCGCCCTCGTGCAGCGCCGCGACGAAGCGGCGCGCGAGCTCCTCGCGCTGCTCGCGCGACGGCTCGAAGCGCGGGCGCCGCTCGTCGACGTGGCGGCGTGCGCGCACCGCCAGCTGGCGGACGTTCGCCGGGCTCTTGTCGACGATCTCGGCGATCTCGTCGTAGCCGTAGTCGAACGCCTCGCGCAGCACGAACACGGCGCGCTCGACCGGCGACAGGCTCTCCAGCAGCACGAGCACGGCGAGCGAGAGGTCCTCGGCCCGCATCGCCGCGTCGGGCGCCGGGTCGGCCATCACCGGCTCGGGCAGCCACGTGCCCGGGTACTGCTCGCGCCGGACGCGCGCCGACCGCAGGTGGTCGATCGCCAGGCGGGTGACGACGGTCGACAGCCAGGCCCTGGGCGCCTCGATTTCACCGGCCTCGTGCAGGCGCACGAACGCCTCCTGCACGAGGTCCTCCGCCTCGCTGAAGCTGCCCACCATGCGGTAGGCGATCGAGAGCATCAGGGGTCTGAGCTCCTCCACGCCCGTTCATTGTCACAGCCGCCGCGCCTGTCTCGTCTACGCACGCATGACTCCCCTACGCATCTTCATCGCGGGTGCCTCGGGCACCCTCGGCCGCCGCCTCGTCCCCCAGCTGGTGGCGCGCGGCCACCACGTCACGGGCACGACCCGCTCGCGCGTCGACGAGCTGCGCGCGCTCGGTGCCGAGCCGGTCGTGGTCGACCCGCTCGACGCTGCGGCGGTCCGCGACGCCGTCGCCGCCGCGCGGCCGGATGTCGTCGTCCACCAGCTCACCGCGCTGTCGAATCTCGGCATGGCCCGCAACTTCGACAAGGCGTTCGCCATGACCAACCGGCTGCGCACCGAGGGCACCGATCACCTGATCGCCGCGGCGCGCGCGGCGGGTGCGCGCCGCCTCGTGTGGCAGAGCTACGCCGGCTGGCCGTACGAGCGGTCCGGCGCGACGCTCAAGACCGAGGACGACCCGCTCGACCCGGACCCGCCGGCGGACGCGCGCGAATCGCTCGCGGCGATCCGCCACCTGGAGGCCGCGGTGCTCGGCTCCGGCCTGGAGGGGGTCGTGCTGCGCTACGGCGGCTTCTACGGGCCCGGCTCGTCGCTCGAGCCCGGCGGAGCCCACCTGGAGCTGATCCGCAAGCGCAGGTTCCCGCTCGGCGACGGCGGCACGGGCGTCTGGTCGTTCGTGCATCTCGACGACGCGGCGGCGGCGACGGTCGCGGCGATCGAGGGCGACGAGACCGGCGTCTTCAACATCGTCGGCGACGACTCGGCGCGGATCGCCGACTGGCTCCCGGCCCTCGCCGAGCAGCTCGGCGCCCGCCCGCCGCGGCGGCTGCCCGGCTGGCTCGTCCGGCTCGCGGGCGGGGCACAGGCGTACTCGATGATGACCCGCACGCGCGGCGCCTCGAACGCCAAGGCCAAGCGCGCGCTCGGCTGGGAGCCGGCCCACACGCTGCTGGGCTCCGCCGGCCGGACTGCAGCTGGCTAGGCAGGCGAGAGAGCCGGCCGCGTCGTCTGCCCTTGGCGCCTTTTCCCTCTATACGAAGGAAAAGGCGCCAGGCCTGGCCGGCGGAGATCAGTACGGCGGGAAGTCCGCGTACCAGTCGCCGAGCACGCGGAACGCCTTCCAGAACGCGCGCTTGGCGGCCTCCTCGTCGAGCGCCTCGTCGATGTTCGGCGTGTACAGCGCGTTGACGGACGGCGTCAGCTCCTGGATCTCGCCCGGCGTCGCGAGCACCTCGCGCGCAAGGGGAAGCTCCAGCTCGTTGAGGACCTCGAGCGCCTCGGGTCCCATCACCACGACGAGCTTCGGCTGCACGATCGCGATCTCCTCGACGAGCCGGGCGATGCACTCGGGCGCGGCCAGCGCGGTGTCGGCGACCGGGCACTTCACGCACAGCGTCCCGTAGACGGCGAGCGGGTCGATGTCGAGCCGCCGGAGCGACTTCATCAGGGCGGTCCCGGCCCGGCCGTAGAACGCGACGCCCTCCTCGATCTCCGCGGGCGTCGGCGCGTACTTGAGCAGCAGCACGTCGGCCTGCGGGTGGCCGGAGCCGAGCACCGGCATCAGGCTGCCGCGCGGGCAGCGGTCACAGGATTGAAGGTCGCGGGTGAAGTGGTTGAGCTCGCGGATCGCTCGCTCGAGGTACTTCTCGCGGATCTCGTCGTCGGTGGCGGGCATCCCGCCGACCGGTTTAGGCGCGCCTCGCTGTTCTCCTTGCCCCTGCATCGCTCATTGCGCGTCGCGACCCGCCACCGCCCGTCGCACCCGGCGCCGCCGGGCCGCCTGCCGGGCCGCCCGCGGCGTCGCCCGCGTCTCGAGGAACTTCAGGGCCTGCACCTGGGCGTAGCGCAGCGATGACGGCCGCCCGATGATGTCCGCGTCGCGCAGCGACTGCAGGAACTCCTGCGGGCCGTCGAAGTCGCGCATGCGGATCCGCACGGCTCCGAGCCCCTGGGCGACGTGGGCGTCCGACCCGGCGCCGCCCGGGATGCGGTACTTGCCCGCGAAGCGGACGGCCTCCTCGTTCCAGGCCGCGATCGCGATCCGCGGGTTGAAGATCTCGATCGCGTCGACGTCGTCGACCACCGCGAGCAGGTGCTCGTAGTCGGGCACCGAGTGCAGGCGGTCGAACGGATGCGGCACGTAGACGATCCCGCCCTGGCGGTGGATCTCGGCGATCGTCTGCTCCAGGCTCATCCCGCGCGGGATCTTCTCCTCGATGAACAGGCCGATGACCTCGCCCTGATCCTTGGTCTTGACCTCCTCGCCGACGATCACCTTCACGCCGAACTCGGTGGCCTTCTCGCGCGCCTCGATCGCGCCGGAGATCTCGTTGTGGTCGGTCACCGCGATCGCCCCGAGGCCGCGCTCGCGCGCGGTCGCGAGCAGCACCTCGACGGGCGTCACGCAGTCGCTGGAGTGATCGGTGTGCATGTGCAGGTCGACGTCGATCAGCGGCCGGCGCGCCAGGCGCGCGCGCACGTCGTCGGCCAGCGGCTCCGCCGGCCGGCGCCGGGCGGCCAGCACGTCGACGTCGCCGGGCTCGAACAGCAGGCCGAGCTCGCCGTCGCCGAGCACCTCCTCGTAGGCGGGCAGGCGCGCCGCGATCGGCACGGCGCCGACGCCGAGTGCCCGCACCAGCAGCCCGGGCGCGGGGATGCCGCCGAACGAGGCGGCCACGACGACGTCG